>JAWOGU010000248.1:0-10928 GCA_046496595.1 Chloroflexota bacterium | reverse complement strand
TTCCTGTTCCCCACAATCGATCCTTGTTATCAAAGACAAGATGCTGCGGGGAGGCATATCTTACCGGCTGGTCATCAACAGCGTAGGTTGACAAATCACCATTAGAATCTAATAGGCCAATTTCGTCCTTTAAGTAAGCTCCAATCCACACCTGGCCAATTTTGGGCCAGCAGCAGCTTTATTCAGGTGGTCATCCAAAATCAGGGTAATGCCCCGGCGGTCGAATCGTTCTGGATAGACTTCTACATCAATCCGAACCCGGCGCCAACGGTGGCGAATGAGTTGTGGCCTGAAGTGGCGGCGGAAGGGCTGGCCTGGGGCTTCACCGACATGCTGGCTCCCGGTGAAGTGCTGACGCTGACCTACAGCACGGCTCCCGGCGCTGCAAACGACTATTTTGTCGCTGAGGAAAGCCTGTACAATGGCACACTGCCGGTTGGTACGCCGGTGTATGCGCAGGTGGATTCGGCTCATGCAGGCATTCCCACCGGCGCGGTGCTGGAATTGGATGAGCTGCCGGGCGGCGTTTACAACAATATTTATGGGACGACGGCAACGGCCGTTTCCCCGTTATCTACCCCCTCTGCCTCCGCAAACGGGGCGGGGCAGGTCAATCTTGTTAATGTTTTGCTGCTGCCGTCTCGCCGCTAAACAGGTGAAAACGAACAGCCTCAAAGGAAGGTAATCATGGAAAAGAAATCGGTTTATTTACGTTTATTGGTCGTTTGTGGATTGGTCATGACCTTGTTTGCCCTGTCTCTTACGTATGCGGGTAAGACGCAGGCCAACGGCGATCTGCCGCCGCGTGACACCGGCGTGCCCACGCCGGAACCGGAGCCGGAACCGGAACCAGAGCCGGAAGTAATCCCGGCGAGTAGTCTGCCGGATGGCGGCGCCATTGAGATGCAGGTCGCCTTTAGCGCAGATTGGCCGTGGGACCAGAGGCACTGGCAGGATTTGTGGCTGGAGGTGGAATGGACCGACGGCGAATCCTGGTTCAAGGTGGATGGCTGGCGCGGCAACCCGGACGCCATTGTTAACCTGGATGGTGTGTGGACTGCGCAAAAAGCGTGGTGGGTGGCTACAAAAGATTTAGGAACCGGACCGTTGCGCTGGGTGGTTTATGATCACGAAGGCGGCAGTGAAATCGCCATGAGTGAGGAATTCAAGCTGCCGGCTGAACGCGGGCAGGCGACCGTGGTTAAGGTGTCTGTCGCGCCGTAACCTTGCTGTGGTTTCAATTGCATAACAGATGAAACGGCCGTTTCTGCCCTGATCTTACCGGTTGGGTGGAAACGGCCGTTTTTCGTTTGCCCCGGATCCGTCCATCAAATTGTGTGGGGTAGTCGAGAAAACTGCTACAATCAATCTCGTCATGGTGATGACTTTTCCAACCCACAGGAGACAGGAACATGAGCGAAGAAACCCCCATCCCACCGGCAGAAACCCCCAACAACGTGTGGCCTGATTGGCAAAAACAGCTTGGCGTATTGGCGCTTATTTTGGCGGCGGCGCTCGTCCTTTACATTTTCAGATCTGTTTTGTACATCTTTGTTTACACACTCATTATCGGCTTCATTTTGAATTATCCAATCAAGCTGCTGAACAAAAAGCTGTCCTACAACCTGTCGGTGATGCTCGTGTATCTGGTATTTGTGCTGCTGGTGTTTGCCGGGGCCATGTGGCTCACTTTTTCATTGGCGGAAACGGCCGTTTCCGCGCTCATGGGGTTTCAAACAGTCGTCAATGCACTCATACCCAGTCCACAGTCCTTCCAGGTGGGTCCGCTGGATTTGAGTCCCATCCTGGAACCGTTGAGCAGACTGGCTGCCATCGGCGGCAGCATTTCACTGCTCACCTCCTCAGGCATCATAGATGCGATTCTTCAGGCATTTGGCGTGCTGGCCGATTTTTTGGGCGATTTGTTTGTGATTGTCATCATCATGTTGTTTTTCCTCATGGAAAAACCGCGCACCATCGTCGCCATTGGCGCGCGCCTTTCAGCCGCCAGCCGCCGCGAGACCACTATTTTGCTTACCCGGCTGGTTAATTTATTCCAGAATTATTTAATTGGCTCCTTACTGATAGTGGGATTTTATTGGCTGTTAGCCACCTTGCAGTTATGGCTGACAGGTGTGCCCAACGCCGTGACTTACGGTTTTCTGATTGGGCTGCCCAACTTTATTCCCAGCGTGGGTGGCTTTGTGTCTATCATCCTCGTATTTTTCATCACGCTTTTTGCCGGTTCGGAAACCATTGTGATGAACAGACTGCTCTTTGCCTTTTTGGAGATGGCTGTCTTTATGCTGCTGGCTGGCACTGCGTATTACCTAGTCAACGTGCGCGTCTATTCGCGTTCGGTGAACATTCCGGTTTGGGTGATTTTGATTGGTTTGATTGCCTTTGGCGCTGCTTTTGGCCTTTTGGGCATCCTGGTGGCTGCTGCTGCCATCGCCATGGGGGGAGAACTGCTGGACTTCCTGCTCAAGAAAGTGCGCGGCGAAGACCCCTATCCGGGAATGCCGGAACCTGGCCTGTTTGCCGAGAATCTCGCTTTGGTGGAAGCAAGCAAGAAACCGAAGAAGAAGAAAAAAGAGTAACCTGGTCCTAGGGGCAGATGAGCAGCGGAATGCCGCTGTTCAGGAAGGATGGGAGCTGCTGCCAAGAGCTGTCTCGTTCGCGCTGCCGGGCCGGTCTGGATAGGATGACGAGATCGCTCTGGTGGAGAACGGCCGTTTCCCTCGTCTGCATCAAATTGCCTGAACCGGTTACAAAGGCGGCGTCCTTCACATCATGAAAACCGAGGTACAAATCCAGTTCGCGACGGCCGGCGTCATCCCCTTCCACTAAACCAACCGTCAGGCCGCTTTGCCAGTTTTCCGCAAAATAGGCTGCCGTAAACAACGTATTGCTCCTGGCTGCCACATTGGTGGCGTCCAGGAATATCCGCTTAAAAGGTGAAGTGACTGGGACCGAAGTCAGAAGGATGGGTCGGGGAGCCGTGTCTAAGAGCGGCCAAAGCTCAACCGGCGTCTGGCTCAAGCTGGGGGAGATGGCAATAACAATCAGATCCGCCAACAAAGATTGCGTGAGCATTCGCTCTGTTACATTGCCTGTTTGCAGTGCCAGGCGGCCTCTGATTGCTGCCGCCTGGCACTGCGCCGTGAACAGCGTTTGCAGGTCATCGGTATCTTTGGAGTTGGAAATGTGCAGGCCGTAGAGAATGGCGTTATCACATCTGGCAATCGTCAGGGCGGTTGGCAAGGCTGTGGCGCAGTCTGCCTCTCCGGATATAAATACCAGAACCGCGCCAAACAGGCTTTGACTGTAACGGTCCACCAGTTTGTTTTCCCACCAGGCGGCCTGGTTCTGCTCCAGGCGGAAAACTGAACGCAGCAGGCGCGTGAAGGTACTACTTGATTTTGCGGCAAGATCATCAGCCAGTTTGGTAACGGCCGTTTCCGGGCGGATAGGCCATCCCAATTCATGCTGCAAACTGGCCTGGTGAGCGGCCACCCACAAATAAAAATCCGTCTCCGTGCGCCCGGGGAAATGGCGCAAAATGTCTTGTTCACGAATAGCAGTCACCACCGGCACATAGGCTTCGTCATACCAGCGCGTCACTGCTTCCTCCAGTTCCAATTCCCGCTCCTCCGCCATCTCCAGGAAAAACCGGTGAACCTCAATGTGGTTCTCCAGATGGGCGTACTGCCCGGCTGCGCTGACACGCAAATGAGCTTCCGGCCGCAACTGGTCCAGATGCATGTAGTCTAGAAAAGCGGCGTATTCCTCCTTCAAAATCAAAGCTTCAGGATCATCGTTTGCAGAGAAAGGGACGCGCGTTTTGACTTTGGTGACAACCGCATCCAGGTGACTGATGCCTTGTTGGCGGGCAATAGAAACCCGGTGATTACCGTCCAGGACAAAATAAGCGGAGTCAATTTGATACACTTCAATCGGCGGCAAATCGCTTACACTCCACGCCGCCGCTTTAACTTTTGCCCAGCGCTGTTCATCATTGGCTATGCGCGGCATAAACGTGCGCGTGAAATCTGAATAACGGCCGACGCTGCCCACAATGGCCTCGACCGGAATGGTCGTGGTCCCGACGTTAGATCGACCCGTCACCCGCAGCTTGCGCGCCACCTCTTCATAAGACAACAAACCGGTCGACTGCCCTCTCAGACGTCCAAAAACAACTTCCAAAGCAGCCTGCTGCCGGGCTTTTTTAAAATCTTCTATTGCCATTTGGTATCTGGTTTTATACATCTTTAGTCCTTAAAAACAGCGAGAGGATCAGGTTTACCTAAATCTCTCGCTCTCGCTTTTCTTGCGCCAAACCAGCCCAAAAAGCAGCCGCCAAAGCAGAATGAACGCCCCGGCGACCAGCAGGGTGAGCAGCATGAACACCGCAGGTATTCCTCCACGGTCAAACATAAATGCCCGCAGTATCAAGCCTAAGGGCGCAGCGATCAGCCAGGCGTTTAAACCGCGTATCAACAGCCGGCGCAGGGTCATCTCATCAGCCTCAGGATAAGCCTGCGTCACCAAAGCTACCACCAACCAGGTAATGAGCAGGGGAAACGCCGCTTTTAGCAGTCCATACACCGGATTGTTTAGGTCGGTGGTGGCGTGATCTTGCTGCCCGATAAACACAAACAGTAAAATTGCCGCCAGATCGCCAAGAAGTAAGAGAATACGAAATAAGAACGCTTTTTGTTTTGTCATTGCATGTCTCTTTGTCCGAATCTGTTACGATTGTATCCGATTCAGACGATTTCCAAACAGGTAAGTAGGGATGTAGAGATGATGGGGTGATGGTATCTTGCCACTTTGCCACTTTGCTACTTTGCCACTCTGCTGCTCTGTAACTTTGTACTAATTGGAGGCAAATTATGAACAAGATCGATCAAGACGAAATACAGGCCCGGCTAACGGCCGTTCGCGCCAGACTTTCCGAATGGCAGGTAGAGGGCATCCTGGTCAGCAGCCCGGAAAACCGGCGCTGGCTGAGTGGTTTCACCGGCTCGTCAGGATATTTGCTGGTAACGGCCGTTCACGCCCTGCTCGCCACCGATTTCCGCTACTATGAACAGGCCGAACAGCAGGCGCCTGCCTTCACCCTCTTCAAACATCAGCGCACCCAGGCCGACACCGAAAAGATGCTGGAAACGGTCGGCGTATCTACGATGGGTTTTGAAGCGGAGAGTATGTCTGTGGCGGAAGCTGACCGGCTGGCGCAGGTGGAAGGGGTCAAGTGGACGCCGCTGCCGGAAACATTTGAGCCGCTGCGCGCCATCAAAAGCGCCTCCGAACTGGCGAAAATCCGCGCCGCCGCCGCCATCACCGACCAGGTGATGGCGCAGTTTCCAGCCATCGCCCGCCCCGGTATCACGGAACTGGCCGCCGCCTGGGAACTGGAAAAAGCGATGCGCGAGGCCGGCGCGGAAGCCGCCGCCTTCGACGTGATTGTGGCCTCTGGTCCTAACGCGGCGCTGCCCCATCACCACCCCGGCGAGCGGCTGCTGCAAACCGGCGATGCCATCATTGTGGACATGGGAGCGCAGGTAGACGGTTACAAAAGCGACATGACCCGCACTTTTTTCCTGGGTGAACCGGATGAGCAGTTCTGGCAGGTTTATAACGTGGCGCTGGGGGCGCAAACGGCCGTTTTACAGCACGCCAAAGCGGGAATGCCCGGTCAAACCGTAGACGCTCTCGCCCGCGACTATATCCGGGAAGCGGGCTACGGCGACCATTTTGGGCACGGCCTGGGCCACAGCCTCGGCCTTGCCATCCACGAAGCGCCCTTTCTCACCCATCTGCCCCGCGGCGAAAAATACACCCTGGAAGCAGGTATGGTCATCACGATCGAACCCGGCGTTTACCTGCCCGGCTGGGGCGGCGTGCGCATCGAAGACCTGGTTCTGGTCACAGAAACCGGATTGAAAGCTATCAGCCAATGTCCCAAGAACCCCATCATTCCCATATCATAGATTTAGATTGGACCAATCTCGCAGATTGGTCCAATCTGAGAACTATGCAACAGATGCCGCGTTTTCCCGTAATAACTATCGCGCAGCACATTCGTATTTGCCTGAGAGCGAAAGGAAGCCCTTGATGATGCCGTCGGATGAACAGGAAATGGAACCGGAAAGCAGATCCCTTTTACAGACCATGCGCCAGATCATACTTGAGTTTTTGTCAACGGCCGTTCGCGCTGCCATCCTCGCCTTTCTCATCATTTATTTTGTGGCCCAAACCAGCATCGTCCACGGTTACAGCATGGAACCCACCCTGCACGAAAACCAGCGCCTCATCATCGAAAAAGTATCCTACCGCTTTGAACAACCGATGCGCGGCGATGTGGTCATTGTGGAGGTGTCAGACTCGGAAATTCCGTTGATCAAGCGCGTGGTGGGGCTGCCCGGTGAAACCATTGCCATCCAAAACGGACAACTCTTCATCAATAACCAGCCCGTTACCGAATCTTACCTGTCGCCTTTGCCCGCCTACAATTACCCGTCCACCACCGTGCCTCAGGACTATCTCTTTGTCATGGGAGACAATCGTATCGTTTCCCGCGATTCCCGCGCCTTTGGCCCCGTCTCGCAAGACCAGATTCTTGGCCGGGCCTGGCTCTCTTACTGGCCGCCGCAAGACCTGGGCCTGGTAAAATAATCTGGCTCACTGCCAAAGGATAAAATCCATGAGCGATAATCGAGAAATCAACTGGCTGGAAGTTAAACGGACGCTCAAATCACACGTCATCATCTTGGGCGGATTTGTGGCGCTGCTGTGGTTGATTGAAGTAGCCGACTGGTTGATTTTCCAGGGAGCGCTGGACAGTTTTGGTATTCGGCCGCGCACGATAGATGGTTTGCAGGGCATTCTGTTTACCCCACTGCTGCACAGCAATTTCAGCCACCTGATGGCTAACACTGTGCCGCTGCTGGTTCTGGGCTGGTTTGTTTTACTGCGGGGCACACGCACTTTTATCACCGTGACCCTGGTGGTGATTTTAGTAAGCGGTTTGGGCACCTGGCTGATTGGTCCGGCGCGTTCCATCCACATTGGCGCCAGCGGCCTGGTGTTTGGTTACTTCGGTTACTTGCTGCTCAACAGTTGGTTCGAGCGCAGCCTGAAATCGGTTATGTGGGCAGTGCTGGTCTTTTTCCTGTATGGCGGTTTGATGTGGGGCGTGCTGCCGCAGGGCAACGGTATCTCCTGGCAGGGCCATCTGTTCGGTTTCATCGGGGGCGGCGTAGCGGCTTATTTGCTAAATAAACGACCAGCCTCTGATTCATATGAAGCGCCTGACACCGACGGCGTCTTACGCATTCGTGAAGACGATTTGTGGTAGTCAGATTTGATTTTTAACGCAAAGATGCCAAGAATAAAAGGCGCAAAGGTTTTTCCTTTGCGCTTTTTGCATCTTTGTGCCTTTGCGTTAAATTCTTACCTCAAAAAAGGCGGAGGGTTTGATGGCGATTTTACAATACGAAGTGCGGCCAGGCGCTTACTACGATTCGGTGGTGTTGATGCAGCTTCAGCGGGCGCTGGCGGCGCTGCCGGGGGTAGTGGACGCCGGGGTGGTCATGGCGACGCCCGCCAATAGAGAGCTGCTCCTCTCTTCTGATTTGTGGCCGGAAACGGCCGTTTCTACGACTCCCGACGATTTGCTCATTGTGGTCAAAGCCGAAACCGAACAAACCGCTGCTGACGCCCTGGCGCAGGTAGATGCCCTGCTCATGCGGAAGCACAGCAGCGCTGGGCAAAGCTTCCGCCCGCGCAGCCTGGATTCCGCGGCGAAGGCGCTGCCCGCGGCCAACTGGGTGCTCGTTTCCGTGCCCGGCCGTTACGCCGCCGGCGTAGCCCGCGACGCGCTCAGCCTGGGCAAACACATCTTCCTCTACAGCGACAACGTTTCCCTGGACGACGAGGTGGCGCTCAAACAGCAGGCGCAGGAAAAAGGATTGCTGGTGATGGGGCCGGACTGCGGCACGGCCGTTATCAACGGCATTGGTCTGGGGTTTGCCAACCGGGTGCGGCGGGGCAATATCGGCGTCGTGGCGGCGTCGGGTACAGGCTTGCAGGCGGTGAGCAGCCACATCCACCAACTGGGCGGCGGCGTCTCCCAGGCCATTGGTACCGGCGGGCGCGATCTTTCGCCAGCCGTCGGCGGCGCGACCACCCGGCAAGGACTGGATGTGCTGGCGCGAGATGGGGAAACGGCCGTTATCGTCCTCATCTCCAAACCCCCTGCGCCAGAGGTGGCGACTCAACTGCTGGCAGCCGCTCAAACGGCCAATAAACCGGTCGTCGTCAACTTCATCGGTTATCCGCCGCCCGCCCGCCAGTTAGGAAACCTGCACTTTGCGACCAATGCGTGGGAAACGGCCGTTCTTGCCGTGGAGTTGGGACGCGGATTAACACCGATAAACACGGATTCTTCTCCTGAAGACGCTCCGCCCCCTCCGCGGTTAAAAGGTTTTTTACGTGGTCTTTTCTCCGGCGGTACCCTGGCGTATGAAGCTATGCTGGGTTTGCAGCCCGTCCTCGCGCCGCTCTACTCCAACGGCCCCATCCGCCCCGAACAAAAACTGGCCGACCCACTCGTCAGCCAGGCGCACACCATTATCGACCTGGGCGAGGATGAGTTTACCCAAGGCCGCCTGCATCCCATGATGGACAATGATTTACGCATCCGCCGCCTGCGCCAGGAAGCCGCCGACCCGGAAGTGGGTTTGATTTTGCTGGACGTCGTGCTGGGGGAAGGCGCTCATCCCGACCCGGCGAGTGAGTTAGCGCCGGTAATTGCGGAGATTCGGGCAAACCGGTCCCTGAGCCTGTCGAAGGGGCCGTTACCCGTCGCCGTCATCCTCATCGGCACAGACCAGGACCCGCAAAACATGGCGGAGCAGGCGGAAAAACTAGCCGCCGCCGGCGCTGAAATCTTCACCGACACCGCCAGCGCCGTGGCTATGATCAGCCAGCGGATGCAGCCCACGCCGCCCGCGCTGCCTAATCCCATCGACCTGGCCGCCTTCAAAGCGCCATTAGCCGCCATCAACGTTGGCCTGGAATCCTTCAATGACAGCATCATCGGACAGGGCGCAAAAGCGGTGCAGGTGGAGTGGAAACCTCCGGCGGGTGGTAATGAACGCATGATGGCGCTGCTGGCGAAAATGAAGAAAGCGTGATGCGTGAGGATTTTTCACGCATCACGCATCACGCATCTAATCCCCCAGACAAACCCCGCCAGCGCATCCGCGCCTGACGTGTGCCCGGTGGCTAAAATGCGGTCGATGGCCTGGGAAACGGCGGACATTGAGCGTGTCGAAGTGGCCGTTTCTCCGCTGTCCCGCAGCGCCGTCACCAATACGTGCCATGGCTCGCCCGCTTCCCCTCGCGCCGCCGCCCGCAGCCACGCCGCCGACAAAGTTGTCGTCCGCGCCGCCGCTGTTTCTGCAATGGCCTCAATCATCCTCTGCGTCTCTGGAAGTTTGTGGTAAGAATTTTTGGATTGACCAACACCTGACGTAGGGGCGGTTCGCGAACCGCCCCTACACGCTGCACCGATTTTCTGAAATTTTGCAGCCCCATCGTTCTTAAGCCACAAGCCGTAGATTGTCCCCAGCAGGAAATCGTCGCCCGCCGGTGTGAGGCCCACGCCTAAGCCTGCCAGATTTTGTGCTCCTTCTTCGCAGGCAGCCAGGTCGCCGTTTTCCAGACCGAGTTGCAGCGTGTGAACGGCCGTTTTCACTTTTTGGGCAGTGGCATCAAAACGGCCTGCACTGAGCTTGTCGAAGTGGCCGTTGAAGTGGGCGAGGCTGTCCGGGGAAGATGCGGCTAATTTGCCCTCGAACAGGGGCAGGCAGGTTTGTATGGCTGAGGGTGGTATGGATTCCCAAAACGGCCGTGGATTCCAAACTTGTGCCGCGCTCGTGTCCACCGCCAGCGCTCCAACTTGCAAATGGAGCTCATGAGGCTGTGGGAATACTTGCGAATCGGCCTGGATGAAATCGGTGAAACGGCCGTTTCCCAACGCCATCACCAGCGAAAACGGCCCCCGCCCAATCTCCGGCGCGACCAGCGAAAGCACCCGCCGCTCCCCATCGACCAGGTTGCACACACGCTCGAATACATGCAAAACACGGGGGGAAACGGCCGTTGTCAGCCAGGTGGAAACGGCCTGTGTGGTGGAGAGGGCGGGGGAAATCAATAGTCAAAGATTGATGATTAAAGATTAAAGACCGGCTGCCAATGCCAATCTTTAATCTTTGATCTTTAATTATGCCAGCCCATACTTCTCCGCAAACGCCAGCAGCGCCTGCTCAAAGATTGCCATCGGCGGGCGCACCAGCCCCGCGCCCACCTGCCCGATGCCCGCTTCCTTGTGGGCGATGCCGGTGTTGATGCGCGGCGTGATGCCCAGTTCCACCACCTTGCGGATGTCGGTGCCGGTGGGCGTGCCCCGGAAATCGAGCGCCGGAATGGTGAAATGCGAGTGCTCCGCTACCGTGATCTCGTACATCTCCAGCGTTGTGTTCAGGGCGTCCTGCGGCGTGCCGCTGACGAAAGTGACGATGGCGGGCGCGGAGGCCATGGCGTAGCCGCCAATGCCGGCCGTTTCCGTGATGGTGCTGTCGCCGATGTCGGGGTTGGCGTCGGCAAAGGTGAAACCGGGGAAATAGAGACCGTCGGGCACTGCGGCCAGATCGGTGAACCACTGGCTGCCCAGGCCGCTGACCCGGATGCCAAAATCGGTGCCGTTGCGTGCCATCGCCGTGATAATCGTGCTGCCTTTTACACCGTGGGCGGCGTCGGCCATGGCCTTGCAGGCCGCCATCACCGGGTTCAGCACGTTGAGGGCGTTATCGCCCATGAACTGCATGATGGCGGCGGCCGTTTCGCCATCTGCTGCC
>JAWOGU010000156.1:0-4509 GCA_046496595.1 Chloroflexota bacterium | reverse complement strand
GAAAATCTGGCGGATGATAACGTGGCGACGCGCACGGAAGACGCCTACAAGATGGCCCGTTTTCTGGCGCGGCAAGAAGGCGTATTTGTGGGCATCTCGGCGGCGGCGGCCGTTTCCGCTGCTGTCCATATCGGGCAAAAACTGGAAGCGGGTATGATCGTCACCATTTTGCCGGACAGCGGTTTCAAATACCTGAGTGAACGATTCTGGAATGAATAAAAGCGTGATACGTGATGCGTAATCCGTGAAAATCCCTTACACATCACGTATCACGCATCACAGTGATGCTCAAACTATCACACGAACTCCACGAAAAAATCAAGGCTCACGGCGCGCAGGCTTATCCGTTTGAAGGCTGCGGGCTGCTGTTGGGGCGCATGGAAGCGGGCGTGAATGTGGTAGAAGCGCTGGTACCGGCGGCCAATACCTGGCCGGTAGAAGCCGAGAAGCCGGTGCGTTTCGCCATTTCCGGCGACGACATGCTGAAAGCAGAGATGGTAGCCATGCAGCAGGACCTGGACGTGATCGGCATTTTCCACAGCCATCCCGACCATCCGCCGGTGGCCTCGCCGCGTGATCTGGCCTGGGCGGCCTGGCCCGGCTATTCCTACATCATCACGCAGGTGGCGCAGGGCAAACCGACGTTCAGCCAGTCGTGGCAGCTTTTAGCGGATCGATCCGGCTTTGTGGAAGAAGACATTGAACTTAATTGATACGTGATACGTGAGGCGTGAAAACCCTTACGCCTCACGTATCACGATCTCAAAACTTATTTGACAGAGGACAAAATTCAACATGACAACCATTCGTATTCCTACTCCGTTACGTCCTTATGCGGGCGGCAATGGCAAAATCGCCGTATCCGGGGGCACGGTAGGCGCCGCTTTGAACGACCTGACGGCGCAGTATCCCGAACTGCGGAATCATCTTTATGAAGGGGATTCGTTACGCAGTTTTGTGAACGTATACCTGGGTGAAAATGACGTGCGCTACTTGCAGGGTGAAGAAACGGCCGTTTCCGACACCGATACCTTGATGATTATTCCCTCCATTGCCGGAGGTTTACATGGCGCGTAAAGTGGATCAATCGGCTTTGAAAGTGAATCAGGCGTTTATTATTGGCCTGCTGCTGCTGGCGTATGTGCTGGATGCTGTGTGGCTGGCGGCGTTTGTGGGCGGGGTGATGCTGTTGGGAACGGCCGTTCCCACTCTTTCGCTCTTCAAACAAATCTACCTCAAACTCTTAAAACCCGCCGGGTTGGTCAAACCCCACGTCATGGACGACAACCCGGAACCACATCGCTTTGCCCAGGGGTTTGGCGGTGTGGTGGTGGCGTTGGCGACCCTTGCTTTATGGCTCGGAGCGGCGGCATTGGGTTGGGCTTTGGCGGGATTGGTCGTCGTCCTGGCGGCGCTCAATCTATTCCTGGGCTTCTGCGCCGGCTGCTTTGTTTACTATCAACTCAACCGCCTGGGCGTACCCGGCTTTGCCCACAGCCCGCTAAATTAAAATGACATACACGAGATTGGACCAATCTCAGAAGATTGGTCCAATCTAATCCCAGTGAAGGACAACTAACATGGTTTTGGAAAGATTGCTTATCTTGAGTTTGCTGATTCTGGCAGCAACGGGAGCCTTTACCGTTTTCAAACAAGGACATCTGCGCCGGATTAACCGCAAACAAACCGCGTTGAGTGACGGACAGCCGACCCTGCTTTATTTTCGCAGCGATACCTGTGGGACCTGCCCCACCCAATCGCGGTATTTGGAACAGTTGCTGGCAGGGGAAAACGGCCGTTTCACCCTCCACAGCATCAACGTCGACACCGAACCGGATAAAGCCAGGCAGTACGGCGTCATGACCCTGCCCACCACCATGATCATCGACGCTGCCGGGCAGGTCAAAGAAATCAATTACGGCCTCACCCCCTCCCATAAACTGCAAAAACAATTATCATTAGTCGGATAGCTTGATAGTCGAATAGTCAGATGGTCCGTTAGTCGGATAGTCGAAACGTCTTGACGAAGCAACTAACCGACTACAAGACCAAGCGACAAAGGGACTAACCGACCACATTCGGAGAACACAATGACCCCAAAAGACCTGATCGCCTCGGAAGCTTTGGCCGACGTGACGTTAAGCAACGAAGAAGTCGAACGGTACAGCCGTCACCTCATCATGCCGGAAGTGGGCATGGAAGGGCAGAAAAAACTAAAAGCCGCCAGCGTCCTGCTTATCGGCGCTGGCGGACTTGGCTCACCGTTGGCGATGTATCTGGCGGCCGCCGGCATTGGCCGCATTGGCCTCGTCGATTACGACGTGGTTGACTACACCAACTTGCAGCGGCAAATCATCCACGGCACCCAAGACGTGGGCAAGCCTAAACTGGACAGCGCCAAAGCGCGCATGTTAGACATCAACCCGTTTGTGCAGGTTGATACCTATCCAGTGCCTTTAACCTCAGACAACGCCCTGGAAATCTTCGCGCCCTACGACATCGTCATCGACGGCACTGACAATTTCCCCACCCGTTACCTCACCAACGACGCCTGTGTACTGTTGGGCAAACCCAACGTCTACGGCAGCATCTTCCGCTTTGAAGGCCAGTTGTCGGTCTTTTATGCCAAAGAAGGGCCGTGTTACCGCTGCCTCTTCCCGGAACCACCGCCGCCCGGACTGGTGCCAAGCTGCGCCGAAGGCGGCGTGTTGGGCATTCTGCCCGGCACAGTCGGCGCCATGCAGGCCACCGAGGCCATCAAGCTCATCCTGGGCATCGGCGAAAGCATGATTGGCCGCCTGGTATTGTACGACGCCTTGAATATGGAGTTTACCGAAGTAAAATTACGCAAAAATCCCAACTGCCCCGTGTGCGGCGACAATCCAACCCTGACGGAACTCATCGACTATGAACAATTCTGCGGAATGCCCGCCCACGATCGCAGCCAATACGCAGCCCAGGAGGTAAATTTGAACGAAGTGCGGCAAATGACGCCGGTAGAGTTAAAAGAACGCTTGGACGCCGGTGACGACCTGTTTATTTTAGATGTGCGCCAGCCTCATGAGTGGGAGATCTCTAACCTGAGTTCTCTAGGCGCGAAGCTGATTCCCCAAAGTGAAGTGATGGGCCACATAGACGAGCTGGATCCGGAACTGGAGATGGTGGTGCAGTGCCGATCCGGCGTGCGCAGCGCTAACGTCATTCTGGCGTTACAGCAAGTTGGTTTTAAGAAATTGTGGAATTTGGATGGGGGGATTAACCGCTGGGCGCAGGAAGTGGATCCCTCTTTGCCCGTTTATTAGTTTTTTACCGGGGCGATCCGGCAGATCGTCCCGGCTCGTTTTGCCCGTTGACAATGCGCCGCGCTTCTGCTTCATCACTGGTGTAATAAGGCTGCACGCGCAGCACGTTGGTCAGCACTGTTACAATAATGTCGGAGGGGCGGGCGCTGTTCTCGTTGTTGGGGTCATCGGAATATAAGATCACGATATGTTGCAGGTTGCGCACCCAGCCTACATCCATGAGCAGGGTAAAGGTGCGGGCGTCGCGGCCGATACGGCCGTTTCTGCCATCTATTAGCAGGTTTACAACACCCTCGTTAGAACTGGCAAACGCTTTTGCCTCCTCAACAAGCACACGCAAACGGCTGGTCGATTGCAGACCGGCAAAAACCATCTCCACATAACCATCCTCGTGCAAAAAAACTGTTGAGTTCTGAGATTCCATCATAAAGATCCCTGGAAAAATCTAGTCGCAATTATGTAAGCAGAACGGCCGTTTTGTCAAATTCACACAGACCCGCTTAAAAATCGCCGTTCTGCGTTTGGCGCAGCATCAGAGAACCTTTTTCATCGAGGGCGCCCAGGACATGGCCCTGAAAGGGATCCCACTGCCGCTGGCCGGGGTCGCCGATGCCGACGGTGTCCAGGTGGCTGTCATAGAGCCGTGTAAAGGCGTTAAGTTTCTGTTGACTGGCTTAACCTAAACTATGTTCGCAGAAAACGGCCGTTTCTCACCAAACGACCTCTTCACACTCCATGATCTTTTGCAGGTTTGGGTTGGATTCTGTGAGTTTAGGGATATTGCCCGATTTTCGCCTCACAGAAAAAAATGCCAAATAACGGCGCACAGGTATTCGACTTAAGTTGTATTAGATGTGTCTTTAGACAAAGTTCACTAAAAATATCATTTTTAATTTTTGCATAATAAAAAGGAGCCATCATGCGAAAATTTTCACCCTGTTTAGTATTGGTTTGTTTGCTGGGTTTAGTACTGGTAACGGCCGTTATCACCAGCATCACCGTACCGTCACGAAATATCAGCCATGCCGCCCCGGCAGCATCAGACGCATACATTGTCCTCAGTTGGAACGATTTGGGTATGCATTGGTACACAGCAGATTTCCAAGATTTTGCTATGTTTCCACCCTCTAATACCCTGTTTGCTCAAGTGATAAAAATTGGCGATCCGCCCGAAATTATCACCAGCGGCATCACCGTGACCTACGCC
>JAWOGU010000096.1:0-11386 GCA_046496595.1 Chloroflexota bacterium | reverse complement strand
GTGATGCGCAAAGGCGTGATACGTGATGCGTGATTCGTGAGAGCTTGCACGCATCACGCATCACGCATCACTGTTTACAAATCTTCCACCCCAACGGCAGCGCCAGCGCCGCCAGAATCACCTTCAACACGTCGCCGGGGATAAACGGAATCAGGCCCAACTGCAATACCTTGTCCCAGCCGGTAAACTGCGCCAGCCAGGGCAGGCCAAAGAGGTAGATGGCAGCAGTACCGAGGAACATGGCGAAAACGGCCGTTTCCACCTTCCGACTCCAGCCGCGCTCACACAACCAGCCCGCCACAAACGCCGCCGCCACAAAGCCAAACAGATAACCGGCCGTCGGTCCGGCAAAATGCAGCACAGATCCCGCTCCACCGGCAAAAACCGGCAGCCCCAACGCCCCTTCCGCCAGATAAAGCAGCAAACTCATTGCGCCCAACCGGCTGCCCAACAAGCCGCCCACCAGCAGCACGGCAAACGTCTGCATCGTCACCGGCACCGGCCACATGGGAATCTCAATCTGCGCCGCCAGCGCCACCAGCAAACTGCCGCCCACCACCAGCGCCAGTTGATAACCCAGGCCGGCCTGTGGCCGTACGGCCAATGCCAACGAACTGTTTGAATCAGGTGCTTTTTGCAAATTCATATATCATCCTCCGAAAAATTTCTGCCATTTGGGGTGTGGCAGTTCACCCAACTTCCGCATCCCCGAAGGGCTATAACCCCCTGATCCCGCAGCAGTTATCCCCAACTAAAAAAGCCGAGGATGATTTGTATATCATCCTCGGCTTTAATCATGACTCTTTGTTTTTGAGTGGCGAGTGGTGGGTGGCGGGTATGATCTTCTACCCGCCACCCACTACTCGCTTTCAGCCGCTTCTTTTTGCAGATGACGTGCTGTCACTCCATCATAATAGGAATAGATGATAGGCATATCCGCCTCAACATCTCCGCTCGCTTTAAAAACAGGACCGAAACGCACCTGTTTTTTACCATAATCAAAGGCAGCGGCCACAATAGGCACATCTGCGCCATGGGCAATATGGTAAAACCCCTTTTTCCATTGGCCGCGAACGCCAGCCCGCGTGCCTTCGGGCGTGATGCACAAAATCAGCTCCTCGCGCTTGTTGAACTGTTCTACAGCCGAACCAACCGTGCCCTGCGACTGCCGCCGGTCGATGGGCACGCCGCCTAACCAGCGCATTACCCCGCCCATCGGTTTCTTGAATAAAGAATGTTTTGCCATCCAGGAAATGCGCACCCCTAAAACATAGGCCGCTCCCATCACCACAAACCAATCCAAATTGGACGTGTGCGGCGCGCCGATCACCATAAATTTTTTGGCGTTTGGCACTTCCCCTTTAACTGTCCAACCAAACAGCCCCATCATCATCCGGGCAAAACTACGTGCAATTGGGCCGCCGCGACGAGGTACTAAATCACCTACTTCTGGGACGATTGTAATACCGCCTGAGGGAGTGTATTCAAGTTTTTTTGTTTCCATCTCTTTTATTTCGGCCACGCCAATTCATCCTTCATGTTGTCGTTTTGTAATAACTATTCTGCTCTTGAGGGCTGAGCTTGTCGATGCCAATTGTTGCCTTCGACAAGACTTTGGCTAGTACCCGTATTCGGTAATCCGTATGCCGTAATCCGAAGGCTCTACCTCTGGAAAATCTGTCGGATAACGGCCTACGGACTTCGGGTTACGGATACTAACTCCATGCGGAGCGATTTTGTCATATTTCAGGAGAATGTCCAATGGCGAATTTTACCTACCAGGAGTGCGGATGTCTGCCTTTCACATCTTTGTATAAGGATTGCAGCGCGGCAATATCTTCTTCTTTATTTCCTGTGGGTGTAAAAGGCGCCAACAGCCGCACTGCTTTGTGTTCATAGTCAAAAACAATGGGCACGATAGGCACATTGGCTCCCAGCGCCATGTGGTAAAAGCCGCTTTTCCAGCTTTTATTATTGCTGCGGCTGCCTTCTGGCGTGATGGCGATAACGAGTTGAGAACGGCCGTTAAACGTATCCACCATCTGTTCCACAACCCCATGCGCTGCCCGCCGGTCTACGGAGATGCCGCCCAGCCAATGCCACAGCCGCCTGCCCGGCCCATCGACGAACGTATGTTTGCCCATCCAGCCTACGCGGATGCCAAAAGCAAAAATTGTGCCAATGGATAACAGGAAATCCCAGTTAGAGGTGTGCGGCGCGCCAATGAGGATGGCTTTAGGTACGTTGGGCGGCAGCCCGATGATGCGCCAGCCGCAAATGGACATCAGGCCATGGGCAAAGGCGCGCGTCCAGCGATTGCCGCGTTTGGGCATGGCCGCCATTGCCTGATCATCACCGAATTCGTTCTGTTTGGTTAATAGTTTTTCTGTCATGAAAACTCCCTTTTTTTCGAAGCTCTTGCATCAAAGATAACACTAAAACGAGGGAGAAGTAACGGGGGAGAACCATGAAATTGGTACTATTGGAGGGATAAAGATCGAAGATTAAAGATTACCATCACCTGCAATCTTTAATCTTCGATCTTAAATTATTGCATGGTTCATTGAGCGAAACACCTTCTTTACAAATTTAGCAAGAAAACGTGTCATGCTGAGGTCCTCCGAAGCATCCCGTTCCTCTGGCGGGAGCGGGATGCTTCGCTCCGAAGACTCCGCTCAGCATGACAGTTCTGCGTAAATTTGTAAAGCACTTATTGCGTGAAATGAACCATGCCCAAATTATTAATCTTTGAGTTCCAGCCAGTTTGCCCCGGTGGAGGCGTCCACTTTGAGGGGCACGTCCAGCTTGTAGGCGCTGGACATGATGTCGATGACGAGAGGTTTAACGGCGTCCATTTCGTCATCCGGCACTTCCAGGAGCAGTTCGTCGTGGACCTGGAGCAGGATGCGGGCTTGGTAGCTGGCGGCGAGGGCGGCGTGTAGTTCCAACATGGCGTGTTTGATGATGTCGGCGGCGGTGCCCTGAATGGGGTGGTTGACGGCTTCGCGCTCGGCGCGCAGCCAGGCCTGCCGGTTGCTGCCGCCCATCGGTGTTTTGAAGACGGGGAAGTAGCGGCGGCGGCCCAGCAGTGTTTCCACGTAGCCTTGTGCTTTGGCTTTTTGCCGGGTTTCTTCCAGGTATAGTTTGATGCCGGGAAAACGGCCGAAATAATCTTCGATGTAGTTTTCAGCTTCCGCCAGCGTCAGTTCAGAGTCGCGGGACAGGCGGAAAGCGCCCATGCCGTAGATGAGGCCAAAGTTCACCGCTTTGGCGAAGCGGCGCTGGTTGTAGGTGACTTCCGCCAGAGGAATGCCGTAGACGGCGGCGGCGGTGGTGGCGTGTACGTCCTGGTCGGAGCGGAAGGCGTTGAGCAGCGCCTCGTCCTGGCTGACGTGGGCCAGGATGCGCAGTTCTACCTGGGAATAGTCGCAGGCCAGGAAGTGATGGCCGGGGCGGGCGACGAAGCCGCGCCGGATTTTCTGGCCGACGTCGCTGCGGATGGGGATGTTTTGCAAATTGGGATTGCTGCTCGCCAGTCGGCCAGTGATGGCGCCGGTCTGGTTGAAGCTGGTGTGGATGCGGCCGTCGTTGGGATTAACCATTTCCGGCAGGGCGTCGACGTAGGTGCTTTTGAGTTTGCCCAGTTCGCGGTATTCCAGAAGCGCCTGGATGACGCCGGATTTGTCGTAGTTTGTCAGGTTTTCCAGGACATCGGCGGCAGTGGAGTAAAAGCCGCTGGCTGTCTTTTTGAGTCCTTCGGTGGGCAGTTTCAGCGTCTTGAAGAGGATGTCGCTGAGCTGCTGAGTGGAGTTGATGTTGAAGGGTTCGCCGGCGAGGGCATAGATTTGCTTTTCCAGGGCAATGAGGCGGGTGTCTAATTCCTGGGACATCTGGCGCAGAAAAGGCACGTCGACGCCGATGCCCGCCATCTCCATGTCGGAGAGTACGGCGATGAGGGGCATTTCCAGGTCGAGCAGTTTTTCCAGCCCTTTTTCCCGGATTTCGGCCTGGAGTGGGGCGACGAGGCGCAGAGTGGTGTCCGCATCGGCTGAACCATACGGTGCAGCGAGGTCAATGGGCACTTCGGCGAAGCTGATTTGCTTTTTGCCTTTGCCGATGAGGCTGTCGATTTCGGTCATTTCGATGCCGAGGCGGTGGCGGGCCAGGTCTTTGAGACCTTTGTGTTTGGTGGCGGGGTCGGTGAGCCATTCGGCGATCATGGTGTCGAAGCGGATGGGGGAGACGGTGAGGCCGTGACGCTTGAAGATGATGAAGTCGTATTTGGCGTTGTGGGCTACTTTGGCGATGGCGGGGTTGGTCATGGCGGGACGGATGGCGTCGGTGACGGCGGCGAGGGACAGTTGGCCGTCTGCCAGTTGGGCGGCGGCGGCGAAGAGACCCATCTGCCCGCTGGTGGTTTGGGCTTCGGCGGCGAGGTGGCCGACGGGGATGTAGTAGCCTGTGCCCGGTTTGACGGCGAGGCAGATACCGACGATGTCGGCGGCCATTTTGTCCAGGCTGGTGGTTTCCAGGTCGAAGCTGATGATTTGGGCGTTGTTGAGGGCGCTGACCAGTTCGGCCAATTGCTCCGGGGTACGCACGATGACAGTTTGGGTGGGCGCTTCGGCGGTGGTTTCGACGGTGATGTCGGCGGCGTCTTCGCCCAGGGCTTCGATGAGCATGTTGGTGAGGGAGCGGAACTCCAGAGCGCGGAACATGTCGAGTACGGGCGCGGCTTCAAAGTCGTGGGTGCGGCAGGCTTCGATGTGGAGGGTGATGGGGGCGTCGGTGACGATGCGGGCCAGTTTTTGGCTGAGGTAGGCGCTGTTTTTGCCTGCTTCGAGTTTTTTGCGGGTGGCGCCTTTGACGCTGTTGATGTGGGCGTAGAGGTTGTCGAGGGTTTCGTATTCAGTGAGCAGGGTAACGGCCGTTTTGGGGCCAATGCCGGCCACGCCGGGGATGTTGTCGCTGGTATCGCCGACGAGCGCTTTGTAGTCCACGAACTGGTCCGGACGCACGCCAAATTTTTCGGCGACTGCATTTTCATCATAAATTTCCGGTGGTTTGCCGCCGCGGGTGGGCAGTTCCACGCGGGTATTGTCATCCACAAGCTGGAGCAGGTCGCGGTCGCCGGTGATGATGTGCACGGGTATGGCGTGGGGTTTGGCCTGCCGGGAGACCGTGCCCAGGACGTCGTCGGCTTCGTAACCTTCCAGTTCCAGCACGGGGATATTGAGCGCCTGCACCACTTCGCGGATGCGCTCGATTTGCAGGCGCAGTTCGTCGGGCATTTTTTCGCGGGTGCCTTTGTAGTCCGTAAAGAGGTCGTCGCGGAAGGTTTTGCCTACGTCAAAGCTGACCGCCAGGTATTCCGGCGGGTTGGCAGCGAGGATGAGTTCCAGGAGGGTGCGGGTGAAGCCGTAGGTGGCGTTGGTAGGTTCGCCTTCTTTGGTGGTGAAGGCTTCCAGGGGCAGGGCGAAGAACATGCGGTAGGCCAGGGCGTGGCCGTCTATGAGAACGAGTTTTTTAGTTGCCATGGGGGGATTTTACCATATTGAATTGTGAATGGTGAATTGGGAAAATTATGACAATCGGATGACTTTTGTCAGGTGGTGGGGAACGGCCGTTTTGAGTATGATTAAATCATTAACAGAGAATCCAACAAGGTGCCGGATGCCAATTTCTAAAGAGTACTTTACCCCTACAATCGATAAGCAGCAGTACCAATTTTGCAAGACGATGTGTCGCCAATTCTCCGATACAGACAGACTGGTACTCAGACAATAAAGATAGCGTGATGTAGAAAACAAAAGTTTTCTCATCAACATGTACGTTTTTTGATGGTTTTGAAGAATCACGAGAAGTTTATTTGGAACGGCAATTGAATTCTAATCAGAATACTGGATGGGAACACCCATCACAAAAAGCTGTATAAAGATTTCACATAGGAGCAAATATGGAACTTAAACAAATGATATGTCCATCATGTACAGGGGCAGTTCAGGTTCCCACAGACCTGGGACGGATCACATGTGCATATTGTGGTAGTGAGCTAATTGTAGGATATAGTGAAGGAAACATGAACCTTTCTCTTGCTCAAAAGATAAAGGAAACACTTCAAAATGTGGGGCAAGAGACGCAAGGTGCAATTCGGGAAAACACAGGTGTAACCCAAACAGAGTTAAAGCGGCTACAAATCGGGCAGCAAATTGCAACTGTGCAAATTCAACTTTCTAACATACGTACCGAAATTCGTACAATAGAAAGAGAAAAAAATCTTTCACGAGCAGCGAAAAGGCAGTTGAAAGAGTTACGCAAAGAAGAACAGGCATGCTTGTTACAAATACGTAATCTACAATCGTTTTTAACCGACACGAAAGGAACTCATCAAGTTGTCAAAGATTCAGGGGTTTCTAAGGCAAAATCTTCGACACAAGCTTCCCCTCTAAAAAAAGGCTGTGCTTGGGGTTGCGTCACGTATCTTGTTGTTGTGTTGGCACTTGGTATGGTTGCTATACCTTTGGATGAATTGTTTTTCAATGTCACTACTGATAGCGATGTAAATAGGCCTTTTTTCAGCATTGCAGTTTGGATTGGTTTCCTCATCGGGGTTGCTGTTTTCTTCTATTTCTTATTTCCTGACGCAAATATCTGGAAGCGACTCCCATTTCGTGGTCCAGTCAATAATTCAAAAAAGTGATCATCAAAATTCACGAGATAGGCGGTTCAAGGAAACGGCCGTTTAATCGTCAATCCAAAATCGCAAATCGTAAATGGAGAACGGCGCAAACATTATCTGCCAGAGAATGTTATAATCCCAGCATGTCCGAATCACTTCCAAACGACGACATTTTATTTGAGGTTGAAACCCCGCTAGGTTTTTCTGTGCGCACAACTGCCGGATACTGGCGCATCATTACCACCGTCAAACACCCAGCCTTGCGAGGTCGGGAAAAGGATGTGCAGATTGTTTTGAGCGATCCTGATGAGGTGCGCCTGAGTAAAAGTGACGGGCAGGTTTATTTGTTTTATCGTTCAGATGACGCGGCTCGTTGGGTGTGCGCGGTTGTTCGACGGTTAAATGGAGATGGATTTTTGGTCACCGCCTACCGTACAAGCAACATAAAAGAAGGTAATCATATATGGCCGAAATAAAAGTTTACTACGATCAGGTTGGAAATACGCTTACCGTCTGGTTCGATAATCCCGAAGATGAATTTGAAGCAGAAGAAACTGGCGACGAAATTATCTTGATGAAAAATAAGCAGGGAGCGGTGATTGGCTTTGAGAAGCTAAATTATTCTCCCCTAAAACTTGAACCCCTGAGAGTCGCTTTTGAGACGATGGCTGTTTAAGTTGTTCAAAGCGTTGGAATTAAGTAACGGCCGTTTCCTCCCTCTCCTCCTCCTTACTACATCATTAGAGGAGCAGGTTGGGGCGAAACGGCCGTTCCCCATTAATTGCCAGTACCCGCCTGCCGCGCCTCAAGCGCCGCTGACAACAGCCGGTTCACCACCGCCGGATCCGCCTTTCCCTGGCTGACCTGCATCACCTGACCCACAAAAAAGCCGCGCAGCTTATCCTTGCCGCCCAGATAAGCCGCTAACTGGCCCGGATTATCGTTTAGCGCCTGCTCAATCATGGCCGCAATCGCGCCCTCATCAGAGATTTGCCCCAACCCCTTCGCCTGCACAATGCTCTGCGCCGATTGACCGCCGCTGAACATCTCCGCCAGCACCTCTTTGGCCGTGTTGTTGTTGATCGTGCTCTTTTCCACCAGACCAACCAGTTCGACCAGTCCGGCCGGCGTCACCTGCACCGCGTCGATGGTTTGCTTGTACTCGTTCATCAGCGAGAAGAGATTGTTGATCATCCAGTTGGCGATGGGTTTGGCTTCGCCGCCGGCCGCCTGAGCCGCTTCAAACCATTCCGCCACCGGCCGTTCCTCCGTCAGCACCTGCGCATCATAAGCCGAAAGGCCGTAATCTGCCTGGTAACGGGCCGCTTTGGCGTCCGGCAGTTCGGGCAGGCTGGCTTTGACCTCGGCGATCCATTCGTCGCTGATCGCCAGCGGCGGCAAATCCGGTTCGGGGAAGTAACGGTAATCCTCCGCTTCTTCTTTGCTGCGCTGGCTGAAGGTGACGCGCCGGGCGTCATTCCAGCCGCGCGTTTCCTGCACCACTTGCCCGCCGCTTTCCACGACTTTAGTCTGGCGCTCAATTTCAAAGGCAGTGCCATCAGCCAGCACGCGGAAGCTGTTGAGGTTTTTCAGTTCGGTGCGCTTGCTAAAAGCGGTGCTGCCTGCGGGGCGGATGCTGATGTTTGGCTCCACGCGGAAGACGCCTTTCTCCAGGTCGCCGGCGTTTACACCCAAATAGCGCAACATCTGCCGGATTTTCATGGCGTAGGCCCGCGCCTCTTCGCCGCTGCGAATATCCGGCTCGGACACGATTTCGAGCAAGGGCACGCCGGAGCGGTTGTAATCGACCAGGGTGCCTTCTTCGCTGGCGTCGGCGGTGCGATCCAGGTGGGTCAGTTTGCCGGTGTCTTCTTCCATGTGGACGCGGCGCACGCGAATGCGCTTGCTCGCGCCGTCTTCCAGTTCGATGTCCAGCCAGCCATGCAGGCCGATGGGCAGTTCGTATTGGCTGAGCTGGTACGCTTTGGGCAGGTCGGGGTAAAAGTAATTTTTGCGGGCGAAGATGTTGTGCTGCTGCACCTGGCAGTTTAAAGCCAGGGCCACGCGCATGGCATACTCCACCGCTTTCTGGTTGATCACGGGCAGCATACCCGGCATACCCAGGCAGACAGGACAAACGGCCGTGTTCGGCGGCGCTTCCACACTGTCAACCACCTTGCAGCGGCAGAACATCTTGGAGTTGGTCATCAACTCCGCATGAATTTCCAAACCGATGATGGCTTCATACTTGCTCATAATAAATTGAAAAGGACTAAATATATGATGCGTTCTGTCATGGTTTACCCGTGCCGGCGCATGAAGGATTCGATGCGGTTCAGGGCTTCTTCGATTTTTTCGTAGGATTGGGCGTAGGCGGCGCGTACGTAGCCATTGCCGCTTTCGCCGAAGGCTTCGCCCGGAATGAGGGCGACTTCTTCTTCTTCCAGCAGCCGGTTGGCGAATTCGTCGCTGCTCATGCCGCTGCGGGCGATGGAAGGGAAGGCGTAGAAGGCGCCTTTTGGCTCGAAGCAGTCGAGGCCAAGGGTGTTGAAACCGGCGACGATGAGACGGCGGCGGCGGTCGTATTCGGCGACCATGCGCTGCACGTGCTTGTCGCCTTCTTCCAGGGCAGCTACGGCGGCGGCCTGGGCGGTGGTGGGGGCGGACATGATGGTGTATTGGTGGACTTTGCGCATTGCGCTCAACAGGTCGGGATTGGCGCAGGCGTAGCCGATGCGCCAGCCGGTCATGGCGTAGTTTTTGCTGAAACCGCCGAGCAGAATGGTGCGGTCGCGCATGCCGGGCAGGCTGGGCACGCAGGTGTGGGCCACGCCATAGACGAGCTGGTCATAGATTTCGTCGGAGAGGATGAGCAGGTCGTGGCTTTCGGCGACGGCGGCGATTTGGGCCATGCGTTCGCGGTCCATGACGGCGCCGGTGGGGTTATTGGGGTAGCCGAGGAAGATGACTTTGGTTTTGTCGGTGATGCGGGCTTCGATGTCTTCGGCGGTAACCTGGAACTGATGCTCGACGTAGCACGGAACCATGACGGGTACGCCGCCGGCAAAGCTGACTTCGGGGGCGTAGGCCACAAAGCAGGGTTCGGGAATGATCACTTCGTCGCCGGGGTCGAGAACGGCCGTTAACGCCAGATAAACCGCTTCACTCACGCCGACGGTGATCAGAATCTCGTCTTCGGCGTCGTAAGACACGCCATACAGCTTGTTGAGATGCCGGCTGAGGGCGCGGCGCAGTTCGATGGTGCCGCTGTTGGAAGTGTAGCCCGTTTCGCCCCGGTTGAGGGAGGCGATACCGGCTTGCAAAATGGGCTGCGGCGTTACGAAGTCCGGTTCGCCAATGCCCAGGGAGATAACGTCTTTCATGGTGGCGACGATGTCGAAAAATTTACGAATGCCCGAGGGCGGGGTCTGCGCGACGCGCTGAGAGATGAATTTGTTCATGAATAGCTCCGTTTTGGAGATGCGTGAAGCGTAATGCGTGAGGATGGGTTTTTCACGCATCACGCTTCACGCATCAAGTTAATTGCACGGTCGAATTGTCTCCGACAAATAATTTTTGCGTTTTGCCCGTAATTTGGGTGTTTTCGCCGACGATGGAGCCGGTGAGGATGCAGTTTTGGGTGGTGGCGTTGGCTTCGATGATGCTGTGACTGATAATGGCGTTTTTAACGGTAACGCCGGCGCCGATGTGGGTGTAGGGACCGATGACGCTGGCTTCGACAATAGCGTCGGGGGCGATGTAGACGGGCGGCAGTACGGTGAAGTCTTCGGCGTAGCTGCGGTCGATGGCGTTCGCGGTGGTTCCGCGCCCCAAGGCCAGCAGGCGCTGATTGGCGGCGAGCAGGTTGTCGGGGGTGCGGGCGTCCAGCCATTGGCTGACGGGTTTGCGCACGATGACGGCGCCTTCGTTGCGCAGGTGTTTGAGGGCGTCGTTGTAGCTGGTGGTGGCCTGGAGCGCGGCAAGGAGGGAACGGCCGTTTCTAAACCACCACACGTCTGCTTCGGTATCCGGCTCGTCCGGTCTGGTCATCACCACCACATCCGCTTTTGATTCGGGAATGGCGGCATAGTCCGCTTCAGCCAGACTTCGTCCGGACACGACCAGCACGTCACCGTCGTCCAAATAATCACGGGAGGCCAGGATAGATTTGGAGCGTCCCGCCGTTTCGACAGGGACAAACCGCGTTTGCAGCGTGGGGAAATGTTCAGCCAGCCAGGGTTTGATGACATCGCTGCCTTGGCCTGTAGCAAAGATGACTTCATCGGTGGTGACGGCTTGCAGCAGAATCAGCAGATGACCGAGCACGGTGTTCCCTGCGAGACTGAGCAGCGGTTCAGGGCGTCCAGAGGCCAGATTGCTCAAAGGTGTATTCTTACGGGTAAGGGGAATGATGATTTTCACTGGTACTCCTCCTCGTCTTGGTTCATGACAAAAATTAGTTCGTTCTTAATATTCTCTGGAGTTGAAACAGAGAACAGGGCGTAAGATGCTCAGGTGATTACACATTGATAGAGGTTAAATTAAAATCCGCAGATTGTGTTTGTTTGCGCATTTGTGTGATGACATCGATATACCACCACCAGTGTGCAGCCGGTACATTTGCATCTTGTCGCCAGCTTGCTAAATCAGCAATTTGTTGGATGGATTGGTAGAATAGATGTGCGTGTTGTCTCAGCAGCTTGTCGG
>JAWOGU010000056.1:0-8361 GCA_046496595.1 Chloroflexota bacterium | reverse complement strand
TAATAAAGTTGTACTGCCCATTCACAATTCACCAGCCACCTATCTTAAGGGCTTTCCAGGCAGTCAAATGCAAAACGGCCGTTCCCACCCCATGCACAACAGTCAATGGAGAACAGACAGCGATCAATGAATAACGGCCGTTTTCCACATCTGTCAGGTATAATCACCGCCTATGGCACGATTGACATCTCACCTGAGCAGACTCATTCAGTGGCTCAAATATCCCCGGCACAGGTGGTTAAAGTTAAGCGATTTTCTTCCCCTTACTTTCCTGACCCTTTATTTAACCTATCAGGCTGTCCACTATTTTCGTTTTGAAACCGATCCACGCAGTCGATCCTTTGCGCAGTGGACAACCGGCAGTCCTTCTGCCCGGCAAGATCTCGTCACCGTGCAGCGCGAAACCTGCCCCGGGACTCGCTTTATTTTGCCCGTTGACGGCTTCATTGGCCTTTTGTACGAAGACCCACGCGAACCCTATTCCAGCCGCAATCCCCATCAAGGCATCGACATTTTTAGCAATAATGAACCGCGTCGCTCAGAATTCAATCCAACGATCTGATCAACTCCAACAAACATAAAGATAGACCATATGACATTCGATTTAGTAATGTCTATAATCCCCTCATGTCAACTCACACACCCCTCCTCAACCCTATTCCCCTGCGGGCGCAATTCCCCGCATTGCAGTTAGAAATCAATGGCAAAACGGCCGTTTACCTCGACGGCCCCGGCGGCACCCAGGTTCCGCAGCAGGTCATCGATGCTACCAGCGAAGCCCTTACTCTGGGCATCTCCAACCATGGCGGACCCTTCCTCACCAGCGCCCGTAGTGACGCCATCGTGGATGCTGCACGGGCAGCGATGATGGACTTCTATAACGCCCGCCGTCCAGAAGAGATTGCCTTCGGCCAAAATATGACCAGTCTGACCTTCTCTATTAGTCGCGCCATTGCTCGCACCTGGCAGCCAGGCGACGAAATTGTCGTTACACGCCTGGATCACGATGCCAACATCTCCCCCTGGCTAATGGCTGCAGAGGACCGGGGCGTCACAGTGCGCTGGCTCGACTTCGATCCTACCGACTGCACTCTGAAACTGGAAACGCTGCCTGATCTGCTTAACGAAAAAACACGTCTTGTTGCCGTAACCTACGCTTCGAATGCCGTTGGCAGCATTACAAATGTAAAGAAAGCTGTGCAAATGGCACACGAAGCTGGCGCACTCGCCTACGTGGATTCGGTCCATTACGCGCCTCACGGCTCTATCGACGTACAGGATCTCGACTGCGATTTCCTGGTGGCCTCCGTCTATAAATTTTTTGGCGGTCACGTTGGTGCGCTCTATGGAAAATATGATCTGTTAGACAGTTTGACAGCTTACAAAGTACGCCCTGCTCCATCAAAACCAGCCGATAAATGGGAAACGGGCACACAAAGCTTTGAAAGCCTGATTGGGGTTACAGCCGCTGTTGATTACATTGCCGACATTGGCGGTACTGAAGGTTCCCGTCGCGCACGACTAGTACAGGCTATGGCGCAGATCAAAGCATACGAAATGAGCCTGAGCGAACGATTCCTGCATGGGGCGACAAAAGTACCAGGCTTACATGTGTATGGCATCACAGATATTGAAAATCTGGACCAGCGTACGCCCACCTTCGCTGTCAGCCTGGAAGGTTATACCCCAGCCCAAGTTGCCGAAAAGCTGGGTAAACAAGGCATCTTCGTATGGGACGGTCATTACTACGCCATCGCTGTCATGGAACGGCTAGGATTGCTCGACAAAGGCGGCCTGGTGCGCATCGGCTTCGTCCATTACAACACCTTCGAGGAAGTAGACCAGGTATTGGAAGCGTTGAGGGAATTGGGGAACGGCCGTTAATCACCCAGTAAAACATCATGACAAAGGAACAAAGAGACAAAGGTTTTTCTTTGTTCCTTATGTCTCTTTGTAATAAATTCCTTACCGCAGGCGTTTATAGGCGTTGATCAAGGCATTGGTGGAAGAATCGTGGCTGGTGATCGGCGCGTCGGTTTGCAGTTCCGGGATAATGGCACTCGCCAACACCTTGCCCAATTCCACCCCCATCTGGTCGAATGAGTTGATGTCCCAAATGACACCTTGGGTGAAAATTTTGTGTTCATACAGGGCAATGAGCGAACCGAGGATCTCCGGTGTTAACTTCTGGAAGAGGAGACTGTTGGACGGCCGGTTGCCCTCGAACGTTTTGGCGGCGGTGAGCAGTTCAAGCTGTTCTCCCGTTACACCTTGTTTTTCCAACTCGGCGCGCACTTCAACGGCCGTTTTCCCTTTCATCAGCGCCTCCGGTTGGGCAAAAAAGTTAGAAAGCAGCAAGGTGTGATGCTCGCCAATGGGATTTTGGCTCTGCGCCGGGGCCAGGAAATCACTGGGAATCAGCTTGGTGCCTTGATGGATGAGCTGGTAAAAGGCGTGCTGCCCATTGGTGCCCGGCTGGCCCCAAATCACCGGCCCGGTCTGATAATCCACCGCTTCACCCTGGCGCGTCACCCGCTTGCCGTTGCTTTCCATGTCCCCCTGCTGGAAATACATGGGGAAATACATCAGGTATTGGTCATAGGGCAAAATGGCGTGCGATTCTGCGCCGAAGAAATTGTTGTACCACACCCCGAGCAGCGCCATAATCACCGGCATGTTTTCGGCAAAAGGCGCCGTGCGGAAATTTTCGTCAACGGCATGGGCGCCTGCCAGCAGCTTCTCAAAGTTGTCAAAGCCCACCGCCAAAGAAACAGACAACCCAATAGCCGACCAGAGCGAATAGCGCCCGCCAACCCAATCCCAAAACTCAAACATGTTGTCGGGATTAATGCCAAAAGCGACTACTGCTTTTTGATTGGTGGACAGGGCGGCGAAGTGTTTGGCAACGGCCGTTTCCTCTCCCGCCGCTTCTAAAAACCAGTTCCGGGCGGTGTGGGCGTTCGCCATCGTCTCCTGCGTGGTAAACGTTTTGGAAGCGACGAGGAAGAGCGTGGTTTCCGGGCTGACGCGCTTCAACGTCTCGGCCATATCCGTGCCGTCCACGTTGGACACAAAATGGCAGCGCAAATCAGACCGCGTGTAGGGCAGCAGCGCCTGCACCACCATCTTCGGTCCCAGATCGGAGCCGCCAATGCCAATGTTTACCACGTCGGTAATCGCCTTGCCGGTATAGCCCCGCCATTCGCCGGAACGCACCAATTCCGTGAAGCGCTTCATCTTCGACAGCACCGCGTTCACGGCCGGCATCACGTCTTGCCCGTCTACCAGAATGGGGCGGTTGGAACGGTTGCGCAAGGCCACGTGCAGCACCGCCCGCCCTTCAGTGTTGTTGATTTTTTCACCGCTGAACATGGCTTCGATTTTACCCGCCAGCCCCGCCTGTTCGGCCAGGGCCAGCAGCAGAACCAACGTCTCCTGGTTGATCCGGTTTTTGGAATAATCGAATAAAATACCATTAGCTGACAAGGAAAATTTTTCAAAGCGCCCCGGATCGGCGGCGAACAAATCGCGCATGTGGGTTATGGCAATTTGAGGCTGGTGATTTTGCAGGGCTTTCCAGGCGGCTGAGGTTGTTAGTGTTGGCATTTTGCACTCCTTTTGTGTCCACTTTTGTGGTCAGTCAACGGCCGTTATCGAATGTCATTAGTTATGTTTAGTTAGAAATGGAAACGGTCGTTTAATCTTTAAAGTAAACAGGCGAATAAGTGTGCAGGCAGGCAATCCAAAAAAAACAGCCCTCACACAAATATTTCACCCACAATCACCCGTTAATGATACGTTGAGTTGAGGAAACTTGCATGAAAAAACTAATAGATCTCAAAAACAAATTGGGCATAAACAAAAGGAGCGTCAAACGGGAAACAATCCGCTTTATCCTGCTCGTCACCGGCACCTGCATCATCTCCCTGGGTTACGTTTTATTCCAGGTACCCTTCAATATCGTCGCCGGCGGCCTCAGCGGCCTGGCGTTGATCATCAACAACTTCACCGGCTGGCCCATCGGCGCCATGTACTGGGTCATGAACATTCCCATGCTTATTCTGGGCTTCATCTACCTGGGACGCTGGCCCTTTCTGGTGCGCACCCTGCTGGCCGTCACCATCTTCTCTTTTCTGGTAGACTGGCTGCAACTCATCCTGCCAGGTCTGATTGAACCATATCCTGTCACCAACAACCTGCTGCTTGCCACTGTCTATGGCGGCATCGTCGGCGGCGTGGGCGCCGGCATCCTGTACCGCGCCGGCGGTACCATCGGCGGCACCAGCATCATCGGCCGGGTACTCCAGCTTAAAACCGGCCTGCCCCTCAGCCAGACCTATTTCTTTGCCGACGGCGTCATCATCCTGTTAGCCGGGTTGGTTTTTGGCTGGGAAATCGCTCTTTATGGCTTGTTGATGATGTTTATCAACGGGCTGGCCTCCGATTACACCCTGGAAGGTCCCAGCACCACCCGCGTCGCCACCATCATCACCAACTTCCCGGATGAGGTCTCCAACGCCCTGCTGACCAGTCTGCATCGGGGTGTGAGCTACTGGCAAATTACCGGGGCGTATACCGGTGAACAGCACTACATGCTCACCTGCACCGTCTCCCGCCCACAGGTCGCCCAGGTGCGCCGCATCATCAGCGAAGCCGATCCCCACGCCTTTGTCACCATCAGCATGGGCCACAACGCCCTGGGCGAAGGTTTTGCCCGCTTGAACAAGCAGTGACAATTGTGCCGGTCGGCGGCGAGGCGTCTGGAAGAAGTAGCCCCGGCAAGGATGCCGCGGCTACTGGAGGAGTTGTTGAAAGAAGTCGAGGGTTTGGGCGGCAATTTTATCCCAGGTGAAGAGGCCGGCAACGGCCGTTGCGCCAGTTCCCAACTTCCTGCACAAATCGGGATCGCCAGACAAGGTTTGCACGGCCTGGGCCAGCGCCCCGGCATCGTCTGCCGGAACCAGCCAGCAGTTTTGGCCGTGCACCAGTTCAGGGGTGAGTATTGGGGACATGGTGGAGATTAACGGCCGTTCGTGAGCCAGCGCCGCCATCAAAGTTCCCCGCCGCAGCGAAACGCCATCGCGGTAAGGCATCACCATCACATCGGCGGCGTGGAGAAACGTGGATACGCGCTGATCATCGACGAAACCAGTCCAGTGAACGCGATCCGCCAGCCCCAGGTCTGTGATTTGCTGCTTGAGCTGTGCTAAAAAACTCTGGTTGTTGTCGGGGTCGCTGGCCCCGGTTTGCCCGCCGATGAAAACAAGGTGTGTTGTGGGAGGCAGTGCACCCAGAGCCATAATCAGAGTGTCGGCCCCTTTGCTTTCGTTGAGGAAGCCGAAATAACCCAGCAAGCAGTCCGCCTCACCCACGCCGAGCAGTTCGCGCGCCTCGGCGATTTCAATGTGGTTAGGAGTATACGTCTGGATGTTGCTGCCGATGGGAATTTGGCGCACGGGAGTTTTGAGCAGGTTGGCGAGGGCGGCGTAATCTTCCGGGTTGGTGGCAATGGCGCCGCTGGCTTGTTTTGCCATAAAGTGAACGGCCGTTTGCCGCAGCCTGCCCGCTTTGGGAAAGAGGTAGGGCACACGCAGATCATGGCAGGTAACGGCCGTTTTCACCACATGGTTTAAGCGCCAGGGTAAAAAATTAATGGCCGCGCTGCGCATATCGTAAGCCGCGGCCTGGTATTGAATATTTATAATGTCGAGTTCATAACGGATGGCGACGTCGACCACTTCGGAAAGAGCCGGCCACCGCCACTTTTTAACGCGGGGATGAAGCTGTGCAAATTGCAAATCGACCGGTTCAAGCAATTGATTGGCGCGGCGGGGAGCCGTATCCGGTCTGGCCTGCTTGCTGGTGACAATATGGATGTCATGACCGGCAGCAGCCAGCGCTCGCGCCAATTCCTGGGTGAATGCACCCACGCCGCCTTCCATGGGTGGGTATTCCCCGGTTACCAGCCCAATTTTCATAATCGAATTGACAATGAACGAGTTTTAACCAAATTCGTACAGATTGGGTACTGGGTGCCCGCGCCAGCGCAAAACCGACATGGCATAAGTGCGGCGCAGCATCAAAAAGTCGGCCTTTTCCCGGGTTTCGTCCATTTTGGGGGCGGGCCAATCGCCGTCGGCTACTTTCATTAACTCTCTGTCGCTCAGGCCGTTTAAGCTGAGCAATTCGTCATGGAAGGACAGGGGTACTTTGGACAACGAAGGGGGCAGGCCATATTTAATAGTTTGCGCCACCACGTCGTTGAGGCTCCACGTTGAAGCGCCGGCAATTTGCTGCAATTGAGCATATACGTCGGCGTCAATTTCTACTTGAATTGTTACTTTATCCATCCAGTCACCTCTTTCTCTGAGATTAGAGACTGGAGACTGATCGGGTCTCTGTCTCCACAAACAATTTGTTCATCATGAACGATTTACTTAGGAATGGGAATTTAATAACATACGGAACTAAAAATTAAAGATTAAAGATTAAAGATCAGTACTCGACCTGTCTTCAATCTTTAATCTTCAATCTTTCGCAAGTTGTTCTATTCCCATTCCTTAATAGCCCGCCGGACGTAAACCGGAGCGAAGCACCTGCCAATAAGCCCGCACACGCTGGCGGCGTAACGGCCGTTTATGCCCCACCAGCCCCTTCACCGCCTCCAGAATCATCTGCCAGCCATAGTTTAGCAGTAAAAACAGCCGTAAGACCAGGGCGGGAAAACGGCCGTGATATTTGCGGAAATAACGCAGTTTTGCCTGCTGAAAGTTAATGTGCCGGGCCACCACCGCCTGATCGCTGCTCTGCCCCACGTAGTGGACGATTTGGGCTTGCGGATAATATACCACACGCCAGCCAGAATCTTTAATGCGGCGGCACCAATCCAGCTCTTCGGAGTACATGAAATAGGCTTCGTCCAGGCCGCCCACCTGCTCCACCACAGAACGCGGAGCCAACATGCAGGCTCCCATGACCCAATCTACATCGTTCGTCTCGTCATCCGCTAAATCTTGGGCGTAATACTTTGCCAGGACGCTTTTGGGAGCAAAATTTTCCAACCAGGTGCTTTCAAAAAAAGCGGTGAGCAGGGTGGGGAAGCGCCGTTTGGATGATTGTACCGTACCATCCCTGTTTAGCAATTGGCACCCTAGTACCCCTATCTCTGGATTTTCCTGGGCGAAAGTCATCATTTTAGCCAGGGCATTGTCCAGGATAACGGTGTCTGGATTGAGCAGGAGAAGGTAACGGCCGTTTGCCTCTGCCAGCCCCAGGTTATTCCCACGTGGGAAGCCTACGTTCTCCGTACAAGCCAGCAACCTCACCCAGGGAAACTCGCTGTGCACCAGCGCCACGCTGTCGTCGCCGGAAGCGCTGTCCACCACGATTACTTCCAGGTCCAGTCCGCCCCGGTTCTCGTCAATGGAACGCAAACAATTCCGCAGCAGGTCGGCCACGTTCCAGCTGACGATGATGATGGAGAGATCACACGAGGATTTTGGCATTTGTTTCACCGCGGAGGGCGCGGAGGCGCGGAGAAAATGAGAATATCCGTGTTATCCGTGTTCATCCGTGTCCTATTCCAAAAAGACGCTCGGCATTGGCGGTGGTGTGGGCGGCGAAAACGGCCGTTTCCATACCCCTGATTTCCGCTATTTTTTCGGCCACAAAACGCACGTAGCCCGGTTCGTTGCGCTTGCCTCGATAGGGGTGCGGCGTCAGATACGGGGCGTCCGTCTCGATGAGAATGCGGTCCAGCGGCGTCCTGACAGCAATATCGCGCAGTTCGTCCGCTTTTTTATACGTCACCGGGCCTGTGAAGCCGAGATAGAAACCCATGTCCAGCGCCGCCTGCGCCGTCGGCCAATCTGCGGAAAAAGAGTGGAGCACGCCCGGTCGCTCCCGCCCTGCCAGCGGTGATGCCGCCAGCAGACGAATGACGTCCGCGCTGGCCTCCCGGTTGTGGATGATGACGGGCAGGTTCAGGTCAGCCGCCAGCGCCAACTGCTGCCGTAGGACGTCGTGCTGCACGTTATGGGGCGCATCGTCCCAATAGTAATCCAGCCCGATTTCGCCGATGGCGGCTACTTTGGCATGTTGGGCATAATTTTGGATGGTTTCCAGCCAGTTGGGAGGAAGAACGGCCGTTGAATTAGGATGGATCCCCACCGCCGCAAAGACGCCGTCATACTGCTCCGTCAGTTTCATCACCGCTTCGCAATTGCCCAGATCAATGGCAGGCACAATGATGCGCGTTACGCCATGTTCCTGCGCCCGCTGCACAACTGCATCCCGGTCTTCGTCAAAGCGGTCCAGATCTAAATGACAGTGGGTATCAACAAGTGTCATCACGAACTCGGA
>JAWOGU010000002.1:0-5317 GCA_046496595.1 Chloroflexota bacterium | reverse complement strand
CCCAGGCAGCGCCCCCACACCCGCCCAGGTGTTCAGCCCCAAATGGTGATGATAACCACCCGCCGATACAAAACCGGCAGATGGTCCATACCGCATCACCAGGTCAAACCCCACCACATCCGTATAAAAATCGAGGGCAGCTTGCAAATGGCCGATATGCAAATGAACGTGTCCCATCGTCGTTTTGGGATCAAGCGAGACCCAATCAGAAGGGGAAACGCCGTTTAGCTCTGCCAATACGCCCTGCACGTCAAACGGCCCGGTGCCCATCTGGAGAGTCCCGCCCAGGTAAGGCCACTCTGCCCGCGGCCGGTCGCGGTAAATCTCAATGCCATGCCCATCGGGATCGGTCAGGTAGAGCGCCTCGCTGACAGCATGGTCAGACGCGCCGTCAACGGCCGTTTCAGTATCAACCAGATGCCGCAAAACATAGGCCAATTCCAGGCGTGATGGGACCACCAGGGCAAAGTGATACAGCCCGGTCGTACCCCGTGTGGGTCTGGCTCCTGGCTGTTCATAGAGATGAAGAAGTGGGCGCTCTGGGGTACCGAGAACGGCTACTTCGACACGCTCAGTACCACGCGTTTGCCCCTCAACCTTTAACAACGTCAAACCAATGCGCTCCTGGTAGTAGGTGAGAGAGCGTTCTAAATCGGCCACGGATAGGGCGACGCGGCCCATATTGGCGCTGGCAGGCAGCCTGGCGCTGGCAGGCAGTTTATCAGACATAAGTCACCTCCGGTTGACGGCGCAGTTTCCAGGTCAAATCACGCAGTTCCAACAGCAGGCTGCCCAAACGGGCGCGGGTCGCCTCATCGGTCAGAATGCCATCCTGGTCAAAGTGTTCCCAGGCGCGCGCTACCATTAACTGCGGATGCGGAACCACAAAAAGCCGGTTATGCGCCAAAATGTCACGCAGATGAAGCTGCGCGCGCACCGTGCCGCCCATGCCGCCCGCGCCCATAATCGCCACCACTTTATCATCCAGCGGCGCTTGCGGGTCCGGTCCTTTACGCGAGGCCCAATCCAGGGCATTTTTTAGAACCCCCGGAACCGAAAAGTTATATTCCGGCGTGGCGATGAGCAGGGCATCCGCCGCTTTTAACGCCTCCCGGAAAGCCAGCACCGGTTCAGGAATACCACGCGCTTCCACATCCTGGTTAAATAAGGGGATATCGATCAGGTCGAAGATTGTCAGCGTCATATCCGCTGGCAGCACGGTTTCAGCGGCCTGCAGCAAAGCGCGGTTATATGATTTTTGGCGCAAACTCCCGGCAAAGCCGAGAACACGGATGTCGTTGTTCATTGTTGTCCTCAAAGAGTAAAGCATAAAGATCAAAGATGAAAGATTGCCAGCAAACAGCCGATCTTTGTAACTATCAAGGTGTAGCCTGAGCCTGTCGAAGGCGGAACCGGGCTTCGACAGGCTCAGCCTTCGAGGGGGTGAATAGTTACCAATCTTTAATCTTTGATCTTTGGTTTTTAGTTCATAAATGGCTTCAAATAAAATGACAGGTAGTTAAGCGGTTCGTCGCCGGCCTGGATAACGGCCGTTTCCGCTTCCGGTTTCGCCAGGACCACGTCGTATAAACCAATGTGTTTCTCCAGGGCAGAAATGGTAAAACGGCCGTTGCCGTTCACAAAGTAAATAAACAAATTCTCACCCGATTCCGGTAGTTCAATCTCAGACCGCCCGCCCGCCGGCAGCAGCGTGCTCGTCAACCGGGCATCCACATGCGCCTGCGTGGCGCCCTGCGGGCCAATGATGTCACGCACAATCCCGTCGCCCACTGACCGCGGCGGCATATCGTCCAGGCTAACCTGCTCATAATGTGGCTCAACTCCCCTAAACTGCGGTTCGGCCACAAACCAGATTTGAATCACGCGGGCAAATTCATCCGTGCGGTTTAGTTCCTGATGCTCAATGTAATTGCCCGAGAACATGCGCTGCACCTCGCCCGCTCTAATAAAACCCTTGCCGCCCGTCGTATCTTCATGGTAAAGGGCGCCGTCGATGACGTAAGTAAAAATCTCCAACCCCCGATGCGGATGCCAGGTAAAGCCATTTCGCGGCGCAATTTGCGTCATGTGCGCCGTCAGCATCCCACTTAAACGGCGCAGCGGACTCCAACCACCCACCGCAAAATGAGAGGTCAACCAGTGTACTGGATGAATGACGGGGAAAGCATCTGCCTCATAAAAACGCAGATCCCCCTCCACATTTAACCCTGCTATTTCGCTGGCAAAGACGTCAGTAAACATGGGCTTCTCCGTCTAAACTACAAGAAACGTGATGCGTGAGAAGAATCCCACGCATCACGCTTCAAGAAATGAGAGCTTTTTAGGCCGTCACAGCCTCAGGCTGCCGCACCAGTTCCAATTCAATCCCAATTTTGATTTTTTCGCCAACCAACACGCCGCCGGTCTCGAGGGCCTGGTTCCAGTTCAGGCCCCAATCTTTGCGGTTAATAGTGGCGGAAGCGGAAAAACCGGCGCTGGTGATGCCCCAGGGGCTTTTGGCTAAACCGGAGTATTCCACGTCCAACACCACCGGTTTGGTGACGCCGCGGATGGTTAAATCACCATAAAGTTTACCCTGATCTTCACCCGTTTCATCTACTTTGGTGCTTTTGAAGCGCATTTCCGGATAGTTCTCTACGTCAAAGAAATCGGGTGAGCGCAAATGCCCATCACGCTTCTCATCACGGGTGTCCACGCTCGCCAACTGCACGGTGACGTCTACGGATGTATGGGTCGGATTATCGGCGTCAAAGTTAATGGTACCGTTCCAGTCTGTGAAACGGCCGTTTACCTTTGAAATCATCATGTGCCGCGCCGTAAAGCTAATATCTGAGTGTGAGTAATCAATTTGCCAGGTCATCTGTTATAATCTCCTTAATCTTGTTATTATTTTGCAAAAGTGGACTTCGGTCCGCTTTTCTAGTATGATAATAACGGACCGTGGTCCACTTGTCAAGACAGATTTTCAAAACTCATCTGCCTTTAAGCACAACAAAGAGAAAATATGACACCTGATACCACCCCTATCCCCCTGGGAAACATAGACAACGACGGCCGTTCTGAACGCAAAGACGCCGCCGCCAACCGCAAACTCATCCTGGAAACCGCCGAAGCCCTATTCGCCAAACATGGCACAGCCAACGTCTGCATGGCCGAAATCGCGCAGGCGGCCGGTGTGGGCAAAGGCACGCTCTACCGCCGTTTCGCCAACAAAGCTGAACTGTGTCTGGCGCTCATGGACACCCAAATGACAGTCTTCCAAAATGGCATGTTGGCAGAGTTCCGCAAAATGACGGAAAACAGCGTGCCCAAAATGGCGCAGTTGGAATACTTTATGGACGCCCTGGTCTACTTTACAGACGCCCATTCTCCCCTCCTTAATGAAGTGCAAAGCGCTGGTCTCCTCCAGGAAGGCCGCAGCACCCAAATGCCCCACTTCTGGCAGTACATGACCATCCACGGCCTCTTCCAATCCGCCATCGACGCCGGTGAGCTGCCAGCCGGACTCGACACGGAATATCTGGCCGACGCCATTCTGGCGCCGCTCAATGCTGATATTTTCCGTTTTCAGCGTCAAGCACGCGGCTTTTCGCTGGCGCGCATCAGCGAGGGCCTGCGTGTTCTCATTACCAGCCTGCGCCACTGTGCCGAGTAGTTGGTGGGTTGGTTAGTGGGATAACCTCGAGACGCCCCGCTGGGGCGTTTTTGTAACATCTCAATAAATCGCGGCGGAGTTGGTTGAGCGTTCGACTGAGCTCACGCCGAAGTCCTGTCGAAACCAACGGCCTTGGCCGAACCAACGGCCTTCGACAGGCTCAGGCCTCGTCTCCACTGAATATTGAGAAGCTACAGTGTAATCAAGAAATGCCGGGAGCCTGGTGCAAATAGGTATCGTCGGTGAGCTGCTGCAAAACAAAAGCCGCCACGTCGGCGCGTGAGATTTGGCCTGCCATGACGGATTTGTCGGTCCCCACCTGGTAACTGCCCGCTGCCGGCTTATCCGTTAACCCGCCTGGGCGCACCATCACCCAGTCCAGACCGCTTTCTCTCACCATCTGCTCCTGAAGCTCCTTGTCCTGCATGGCTGTTTTGAGCACGGTCTTCATCAACATTTTAAACACAAACGGCACCTGCTCTTTGCTGTCGCCCACGCCCAACGACGTGACCACAATCAGCCGTTTCACACCCGCTTCCTGCATCGCCGCCACGATATTTTTTGTACCCCTGGACACCACATTGTCCGGGTTGTCCCCGGTGGAACCCAGTGAGCAAATTACGGCATCGGTTCCAGCTATGCAGGCAGCGACGTCTGCCAGGTTGAGCACATTACCGGAAACGGCCGTTACCCGTTCATCACTCATCTCAAAATTCTCCGGAGTACGCACCAGGGCGCGAATGGTATGTCCCTGATCTAAAGCCTGCTCAATCACCAGCCGTCCCACACCCCGGCTGCCGCCAAAAACTGCTATGTTCATGTTTCAACGCTCCGTTTTACATTAAAAAAAAGTGATAAATCGTGCTGCAAAGCAACAAAATCAGGCGCCGCGCCGACAACCTGGGGCAGCGCCAGCGCCTCCGCTTCAAAAAGCGTCGTCAAAATGGCAAAGGCGTCCATCCCGGCCCGCCGCGCCGCTTCCAAACCCATCAAGGAGTCCTCAAACACCAGGCACTCTTCCGGAGCCATGCCCAGGTTCTCAGCCGCTCTGAGGAAAATCTCAGGGTGCGGTTTGCTGTGTTCGATATCGTCGGCGCCGATAACGGCCGTAAACGCCTCCTCCAGCCCCAGCCCGGTCAAAACAAAATCAATATTGAACTGATTCGCCGAAGTCGCCAGCGCCAGCGCCAGTCCATTTTGCTGCGCCGCCTGCAAAAAAGGCAAAAAACCGGCAAGCGGCGTCATGTGGTCTTGATACATCCGCTGGTATTGAATCTCTTTGTCTTGCGAGATTGCCGCTATCTGCGCCGCCGAAACATCGCCGCCCAAGACTTCCCGCAGGGTCTCCAGGTTGGTCTTGCCGTAATACTGCCGGGCGAACTCATCAGCGGTGACAGGGTGTCCCAGTCCCGCCAAAATCTCCAGCCAGGCAGCCGTGTGGTAGCCCATGTCGTCGATGATGGTACCGTTCATGTCGAAAATCAGTGCTTTGTATGGTTTCATGCCCTAACTTTACAAAGTCCGGCAAGATCAGGCAAAATAATGAAACGCCAACTTCCCGGAGGTTCGGAACCTCCGGGAAGATAAATTGTATACCGGGCGTGAAAAAAAGAGACGAGGCATGGCAAACGGCCGTTTCTC
>JAWOGU010000516.1:0-6281 GCA_046496595.1 Chloroflexota bacterium | reverse complement strand
CGCCAGCCGCGCGACCTCGGGGCTGGGCTTGACGCCAGCGTAGACCGCCGCGGGATCGTAGAGCGTCGCCGCTGCACGTAGCAGGCGCGAGGCTTCCCGAAGGCACGGGGGCCGTGTTGGCGATGCATCTCGTGGAAGCGGGCTGCCGCACTTTGAACGAAATGGCGACGTTTGGCGAAGCCGGCGTGGCGGAAAAGAGTGAAGCGTGATGCGTGAATGCCGATTTTTTCACGTATCACGCAAAGGTTGACCATGACTGAACAACCCCTTAAACCTGAACACGACAGCGCCGGTTTTTCGTTGAGTACTATTCTGGTGGCGGCGCAGTTTTTGACGGTGATGCCAGCGGTGATTAAACGGCCGTTTACCAACCGTGAATTGGGCCAGGCAGTCGCTTTTTTCCCGCTGGTCGGTCTGGGTCTGGGCCTGATTCTGGCGGCGGTGAGTGGGGCAGTGGGTTTCGTATTTCCCGACTCGTTGCGTATAGTGCTTGTGCTGGTCACGTGGGTGCTGCTGACCGGCGTCCTGCACCTGGACGGATTTTTGGATGCGTGTGACGGGTTGTTTGGCGGCTTTACGCCGGAGAAGCGGTTGGAGATCATGCGCGACGAAAGGGTGGGGGCGTATGCCCTGGCCGGAGGCGTGCTGCTGATGCTGACGAAATTCGCGGCGTTAACGGCCGTTCCGCATCTCACTACCGCCCTGATTCTGACGCCTACGCTGGGCCGCTGGGCCATCAGTCTGGCAGTGGTGGGCTACCCCTATGCCCGGGCAGAGGGATTAGGCCGCACGATGAAAAACGAAGCCGGAGGCAGGGAACGCCTGCTGGCAACGATATTTGCGCTGATCGTGGCGTTGGCAGTGGGCGGGCTGTGGGGGCTGGCGGCAATGGCGGCGGTGGCGCTGACGGTGTGGCTGGGCAGCCGCTTTGTGCTGAAGCGTATTCCCGGCCTGACGGGCGACATTTACGGCGCATTGTGCGAAATCGGTGAAGTGGTGGTGCTGCTGGTGCTGGCAGCCGGCCAAATGGGATAAGTCATGGGTACATTGACGTTGATTTTAGGTGGGGCGCGCAGCGGGAAATCCACTTACGCGGAGAAGTTAGCAGCAGAAGCGGGCGGCAGCATCCTCTATGTGGCGACAGCAGAAGCGGGAGATGAGGAGATGGCTGCCCGCATTAAAAAGCATAAACGGGAACGGCCGTTATCCTGGCGCACGTTGGAACTGCCTGCTGGCGTGGGGCGGTTTATGATGCAGTATCCAGTACCCGCCGACCTGGTGTTGGTGGATTGCTTGACCCTATTGGTGACGAACGTGCTTCTGGCTGCCAGTCCGGACCCGGAATATTTGGATGAAGCGGCGGGTGAAACGGCCGTTGCCGCTGAAATCAATGATCTGCTCCACGCCATCCAGCAAAGCCAGAACCACTGGATTATTGTGTCCAACGAGGTGGGGTTGGGGCTGGTGCCGCCCTATCCCCTGGGCCGCCTCTACCGCGATGCGCTGGGCCGCGCCAACCAGCAGCTTGCTCAGGCGGCGGACCACGTCACCTTCATGGTTGCCGGGCTGCCGCTGCATGTGAAATGAGAATGGATTATGGCAGATCGCCATTTTTAACCCGGTCCGCTGTTCCGTCACTTGAAACGCTTCCGGGCCGTAATTGCACAACCTTTTTGGTTTGTGTCCAATCAACTCAACCGTCGTAGGGCTTGATGGTGCGCCATACCGCCTGTTAGAAACAATGACGTTTCCATAAGTCAGGGCATGCTGACCGAGTCTTAAACCAATCTGCCCCCTGGCGTAATCCGCCTCTCCTTAAAATAGATTTCCCCCTATCCTGCGGCGGCTGTTACCAAAGAGCCGTAGCTCGATTGCCGCGCTTTTCTTATACTTGAACAACTGGCGTCTGGCGGAAATTGAAACGCTGTTGAGAGTAGAGAAGAAAACAAAAACGCCAGTGTTCAGTTGATACTGGCGGACGATATGAAATCTGGAAAAAACGAAAACAATGTGGCGTCAACAGTGATGACAGTGAACGATTTATTGGTAGGGGAGGCACAATTCCCCTCATATGCAGTTTTACGTCGCAAAATAGATGTAGCCAACGTGGTCACAATCTTGAGCGGCGCGGTTGCCTCGATGTTGTATCTGGCTACCCTGGCGCCGCTGTCGGACACGCAGCAAACGGCGTCCACTCCCCTTAATGCCATCACGGTCATCATTTTTGTTTTGTTTATGATCGGCGCTTTTTGGCTGGGCGGTTATCTCACCCAAGACCGCCAGGTACCTGTTGGTGATTGGTATGAGCGTTTACGCCGTGCCGAAGCCAATGCCCATCCTCCCCTGTCGGTACAGCGCTATATCATTTTTTGGCCGATGCGGCAGACATTGGGAACGGCCGTTATCTGGGTGCTTGCTGGTCTCTTCTTTGGCATCCTGGCCGCCATGGGCAGCGGCTTTTGGGATGGGCTGCAAAACTTCATCGCCATCACGGTCGTGGGCGGTACCATCAGCAGCGTGCTGCTTTACTTTACGATTGACTGGTTGTGGCGGCCTGTCGTCGCCCTCTTTTTAGCCGGCGGCAACCCCCGGCAGATTTCAAGTTTCTACCTGCCCGTATTCGGACGGCTGCTCATTGCTTTTCTGTTGATTGGTATTTTACCTCCTCTGATGCTTGTGCTGATTACCGGCCAACGTCTTTCCCTTCTTGCCACCGCCTCAAACCCCGATATTCTGCTGGCTAATCTCAGACTGATTCAATACTTTATCTTCTTCACCGGGTTACTCGCCAGCATTGGTATTGCCGTCTTCATGGCGCGCGGCATCATCGGTCCGCTGGAAAGTTTGCAAGCAGGAATGGCGCGCGTTGAGCAGAATGACTTTGGTATCACTATACCCGTCACCAGTGGCGACGAACTGGGTTATTTGACCTTTCGTTTCAACCAGATGACGTCCGGACTGCGACAGGGAGAATTAATGCGCAACTTGCTCAACCTGTACGTCAGTCCTGAAGTGGCCCGCAATGCCCTGGAAAATGGGGCCGAACTGGGCGGGCAGCTTGTAACCTGCTCCGTGCTTTTTGCCGACATCCGCGACTTCACCACCATTTCCGAGCGGCTTGCCCCGCAAATGCTGATGAAACTGCTCAATCAATACATGAGCGAGATGGTGGAGGTGATTGTGCAGCACGGCGGCATGGTGAACAAGTTCGGCGGTGATTCATTGCTGGCGGTTTTTGGCACACCCTTGAATCCCCAACCAGACCATGCCCGCCAGGCGGTGCGTACTGCCCAGGCGATGTTTGTGTCATTGGCGGCGTTTAATGCCAGCCAGGCTCAGATTAGCCAGCCGCAGCTTCGGATTGGGGTGGGCATCGCCACAGGACCGGTCGTAGCCGGAAATGTGGGGGGACAAGAACGCCTGGAATATACGGTCATCGGCGACACCGTGAATTTGGCCTCGCGGCTCCAGGACAAAACCAAGGAACTGCCCGGCAATCTGCTCATCTCAGAGATGACTTACCAGGCTTTGGGTGATGAGCTGAATGTGGCTGCGGAACGGTTAACGGCCGTTACCGTCAAAGGTAAACGACAGCCCATTTCAGTATATGCTATCTCGGACTGAATCTATTCAAGCGTCAGGGGCTGGTCCCCCTAAGGATTTTCAAAGAGCCAAACAAATCTTATCCGTGTTCTTTTCTATTAGCGTTCTCAAACTAACAACGGCAGCTTTTCATCGATAACAGCAAGGAGCATCAATGAATACACACCCGTACCAAAATTCCAATCTACCCACCGCCGAACGCGTCGCCGACCTGCTGCGCCGCATGAGCCTGGACGAAAAACTGGCCCAAATGACCATCTTTGGCCTGCCCGGCGCGCATCCCCGCGACACGGTGGATGGACCGCCGGACGTTGACCTGCTGCGCCGGGCGCTGCCCCAGGGCGTGGGCGGCGTGGGGCGCGTTGGCTTGTACCGGGCCAGCCGGGAAGCGGCCGAAGCGGTCAACGCCATCCAACAGTTCGCCGTCAACGAAACCCGCCTGGGCATTCCCATCTTCATCATTGATGAAGCCCTGCATGGCCTGATGGGCTGGGAAGCGACCAGTTTTCCGCAGGCCATCGGCTTGGCGGCAACTTGGGACCCGGCCCTGGTGGAACAGGTATTTACGGCCGCCGCCGCCGAAATGCGGACCCGGGGCAGCCACTGGGCGCTGTCGCCGGTGCTGGACCTGGCCCGCGATCCGCGTTGGGGGCGCACCGAAGAGACCTACGGCGAAGACCCGCACCTGACAGCCGCGATGGGCGCCGCCGCCATTTTTGGCCTTCAAGGGCGGGAAGCAGGCTTTGCGCCGGACCGGGTGCTGGCGACGGCCAAACATTTTGCGGCGCACGGACAGCCGGAAGGCGGAACGAACTGTGCCCCGGCCAACTATGCCGAACGCGACCTGCGCGAGATATTTTTACGGCCGTTTCAAACGGCCGTGCAAAGCGCTAAGGTAGCATCTATCATGGCCTCCTACAACGAGGTGAACGGCATCCCCCTGCACAAAAACAAGTGGCTGCTGCAAGACGTGCTGCGCGGTGAATGGGGCTTCACGGGCCTCATCGTCTCCGACGGCGGCGGCATCCGCGATCTGGAAAGGCTGCATCATGTGGCCGCAACACCGGCGGAGGCGGCGCGGCAGGCGCTCCAGGCCGGCATTGAATATGAACTGGATGACGTCTTCCATCTGTTAAAAGAACAGGTGGAGGACGATCATGTAGACGAAGCTCTGATTGACGCGGCTGTCAGCCGCCTTTTGACTTTTAAGTTTGAGCTGGGCCTGTTTGAACGGCCCTACGTAGACCCGGAACAGGCGGTGGTCGTGGTTAACAGTCCTGCCCATCGCGCCCTGGCTTTGGAGGCGGCGCGCAAAACGCTGACCCTGCTCAAAAACGAGCCGGTCAACGGCTTGCCGCTGCTGCCGTTGGATCCGGCGGCGCTGCGGCGCGTGGCTGTCATCGGACCAAATGCGGCGCGGGTGCATCAGGGCGGTTACAGCGTGCAGGCGGCGGACGGCGTGAGCGTGCTGGACGGCATTCGCCGTTACCTGGAAGGGCAGGCGGAGGTGGTTTACGCGGAGGGCTGCCGCATCACGGAGGACGGCGGCGGCTGGCAAAGCTGGTGGCGAGACGAAGTGGGCCTGCCGGATCCGGCTGAGGAAGCGGCGCGTATCGCTGAAGCCGCGGCGCTGGCGCAAACGGCTGAAATTGCCATCCTGGTATTGGGCGAAAATGAAGCAGTGTGCCGGGAGGGCTGGGGCAGCAACCATCTGGGCGACCGGGACAGCCTGGATTTGCCGGGCGAGCAGGAGGCGCTGCTGCAAGCGGTGGCGGCAACCGGTACGCCGGTGGTTTTGCTGTTGATAAACGGCCGTTCCCTCTCTATTCAATGGGCGGCAGCGCACATTCCGGCGATTGTGGAATGCTGGTATGTGGGGCAGGCGGGCGGAACGGCCGTTGCCGAGATGCTGTTTGGCGCGATCAATCCCGGCGGCAGGCTGCCCATCACCTTCCCGCGTTCCGTAGGGCAGCTTCCCGCCTTCTACAACCACAAGCCTTCCGCGCGGCGCGGGTACCTCTACCACGACAATACACCACTGTTCCCCTTCGGGCACGGTCTCAGTTACACTACGTTTGCCTACAGTGACCTGCAAATGTCACCGGCGGTTGTTTCGCCGGCGGGCGACGTGACGGTGAGCGTGACGGTTCGCAACAGCGGCCAGCGCACTGGCGATGAGGTGGTGCAGCTTTACCTGCGCGACTGCCTCAGCTCTGTCACGCGCCCGGTACGAGAGTTGAAAGGGTTTCAGCGGCTGACGCTGCAGCCGGACGAAAGCCGACAGGTGACCTTTACCCTGACGCCATCTGACCTGGCGCTGTTGGACGAAAATATGAATGCTGTGGTAGAACCGGGTGACTTTGAGGTATGGGTGGGCGGCAGTGCGGTTGGCGGAGTAAACGGCCGTTTTGCCGTGACTGCCCCTGAGTAAATTATACAGTGTAGAAAGTCTTCAAAAGTTTTTAAGACTTTCCAAATTTGGGCTGCGTAACCGTTGAAGAAGGCAACCTCGCCGCCCTTTGCGTTAATTGTTTTTAGGAGTCCTTCATGAAAATTCTTTGCGTCGATGTAGGTACGGGCACGCAAGACATTCTGCTGCACGACACTGACCTGCATCCCGAAAACGGCTTCAAACTAATCGTGCCCTCGCCGACGATGATGGTACGCCGCCGGTTACA
>JAWOGU010000488.1:0-42896 GCA_046496595.1 Chloroflexota bacterium | reverse complement strand
GGCTGGGCAATGGTGCGCGTGGCGTCACTGACGGCCACGCCAATACGCTTCTCGCCTAAATCGAGCGCCAAAATTCGTCCTTTGAGGGAAAATGGTTCGTCGTTGGTTGCCATTAGAAATTAAACTTGAGGCTACTATTCCACAAAACGGCCGTTTCCGCCCCGCCGATTGCCCTACGATCAGTTTACAGTGAACAGTTTACAGTTTACAGTCGGTCCACCGTTCACTGTCCACCGTTCACCGTTCACTGTCCACTGTTCACTGCCCACCGTCCACTGCCCGCACGTCTGCCTCAATGCGCGTCGCTAAAAACGGCAGGCGGTTGAACCAGTTCGGCCAGACGCGGATTTCAGGGATTTCGCGCAAAGGCAGTTCCTGGTAGAGATAGGCCACGGCAATGTCCGGTTTCTGCCCGGTAATTGCTTCCAGGGCGTCAACCAGATTCAGGTCCGGCGTGACCACCGCCTCGCCGAGCATCTCAAACGTCACCCGCCCCGCCTCGTCCACACCCACCACACCGCCGCTGGCAAACTTGATGCTCTCCGGTACCAATGTATGACCATCCGGGACCTGCGCCGCTAACGCTTCATAAACTATGCCAGACGCATCGGTGGTGTTAACGGCCGTTCCCGCCACCTGCGCCCGCATCTCCAAAGCCAGCCGGTTTGCCTGCTCGCCCGGAAAATGGGAATAGGTTTCGCTGTCTACGTTGACTACGCGCAGCGAATCCCGCGCCAAAAACTCCCGCGCCGTCAACTGCGCTTCCATCTCCGACACCGACGCCGCCTGTAAAAATTGCAGCACCTGGGCGCGCAGCCGCGCCTGATCCGCTTCCGTGACCGCCGACGTCTGGCGCACCCCACCCCCTTCCGTCGGCTCCAGATTACGCACCTCAAGCTGAATATTTACGGTTCCCTCGACTTTGTTAATAAGATTGGCCGCCACATTCCCCTGCGGCCCCGGTTCGATGGCGATCACGTCAGCTTCGGCTGTGCCGCCTGCCACACCTGGCACAAGCATCGCGGTCAGCGTTTGGAAGACCACATTGCTGCCTTCGCTGGTGGAAACCCGTGTGCCGGCGGGCACGGTCACTTCCTCTTCCAGGCGATTGACGAACACCACTTTGCCTCGCGCTGAAGCGCTGGGCACTTCAATCACGCCGGAGGTCTCCACGTCAGTCTGCCATGACTGGTCCATCTGCAACACGCGGCCCGGCACGGCAAAACGGCTGTAGTCCACCGCTTCAATGAAGGGGTCCACCAGAATTTCCTGGGTAACCGAAATGGGTATCACCTCGGGCGACAGCGTCACCGTCGCTCCTGGCGCGAGATAGGAGAAAGCCACAAAAACCAATGCCAACGCCAGAAAAAAGAGCAAAATCGAGAGATAACGCAGGGTCCACAAGCTGGGACTGTTCAACGGCGTGGACCGGCGCTGCGCTTCTTCCATATCCCCTGGATCCATCGACGCTGGACGCAAATCGGCCGCCGTCACGCCGCCGATGGTGGGCAGCCCGACAATTTCAGAGCGCCGCCGCCCGCGCCACCAGCCCCGCCGGCTCGTCTCAGCCGACTCCACAGTCAAGAACGTGGGTAGACCAAGTGCTTTAGCTTGACGGGTAAGAGTGGGAACGGCCGTTACCAATCCCACCTCAATCCGCCGCCTATCCGCATGACGCCGCAGCCGCACCAGATCCAATCCCTCCGCCAGCGCGCCCCCATCCGGCGGCAGCACCAACAGCACCTGCTTTTCGCCCGCCCAGTCCAGCCGGTCGCAGATGGAAACAATGTCGTCGTCAGAATCGAGAGAAATAACTTTCATGAAAAATTGAAGATTGCGGATTGAAGATTAAAGATTTGGACGCAATTTCGAGACCAATCTTTAATCTTTAATCTTCAATCTTTATTCTTTAACTTAACGCCGCTTCCACCAGCCCCGGCGCCAACGCCAGCGCTTCCGGAATCTTCGCCGCGTCTCGACCGCCAGCCTGAGCCATGTTTGGCCGGCCGCCGCCGCCGCCGCCCACCACCTTAGCAACCTCGCGTACAATGTCGCCCGCTTTCAGGCCGCGTTTCACCAGATCGTCACTCACCGTGACGATAAACACCGGTTTGCCCTCGTTCACCGCCGCCAGCACCGCCACACCGGAGACTGCCTTGTCGCGGAACCAGTCGGCCATCTCGCGCATGGTGTCCACGTCGGAAACGTCTACCTGCGCCGCCAGCAGCTTAACGCCCGCCACCTCCTGCACCTGCGCCAGGAGCGCATCAAATTGGGAGCGCGCCGCCTGCCGTTGAAGCTGGCCGAATTCCTTTTGCAGCGCCTTGTGATCCGCCAACAAGTTTGTAAGACGGGTTTCCACCTCGTTCAGCGGCGCATTGAGAAGCTGTTCCACACGCTCCAGCACCGCCAGCCGCTCGGCAATCAACGCCTGCGCGCCGCGCCCGGTCACAGCCTCAATGCGGCGCACGCCGGCCGCCACCGCTCCTTCATGCACAAAATGGAACTGGCCGATGTCGTTGGTTTCGCTGACGTGCAGGCCGCCGCACAGTTCCATGCTATAGGCGGAGTCAATGGCTCCGCTGCTTTCACCGCCAATGGTGATGGTGCGCACGATGTCGCCGTATTTTTCGCCAAACAGGGCCATGGCGCCTTTGTCGATGGCTTCTTTCTGGCCCATGTAATGAATTTTGACGGGGTAATTTGCCAGGATCGCCCGGTTGATGTCCGCTTCAATGGCTGCCAACGTGGTTTTGTCCACCGCCTGATTGTGGGAGAAGTCGAAACGCAGGCGGTCGGGGGCGACGAGCGATCCCTGCTGAGTGACGTGCGTACCCAGGTGAGCGCGCAGTTCGCGGTGCAAAATGTGGGTGGCGGTGTGGTTCCGCCGAATGTCGGCGCGGCGGGCATCGTCCACCAGCAGCCGCGCTTCCTGCCCCACTTCAATGTCGCCCCGCACCACTTCGCCTAAGTGGATGACCAGTCCGGGAACCGGTTTGGCGACGGTATGCACGCGGAACTGCGCCCCGGTGTCCAGGAAGTCGATGACGCCGGTATCGCTGACCTCGCCGCCCGCTTCCACGTAAAATGGGGTGGCGGCGGTGATGATTTCTGCCTTGTCGCCCACGCTTAGTTTCGGCGCCGGCTGCCCATCTTTGAGCAGCGCCACCACGTCCGCCCGCATCCGCGAACCGGCGTAGGGATCATATTCCACGCCGCTTTCTCCCAGTTGACCCGCTTCCACCAGTTCCAGCAGCAAATCGCCGTAGGCGTTGGTGCCACGTTCGTACCCTTTGAACGCGCCTGAACCGCTGGCAAGGGCGTGGAGTTCGCGCGCTTTGACATAGCCTTTTTCGTCGATGGTGATATTGCGCTCGCGGATGAGGTCGCGGGTGATTTCCAGGGGCAGACCGTAGGTGGCGTACAGGTCGAAGGCCACTTCGCCGGAGATTTCGGTTTCGCCTTTTTGACCCATATCTTCGAGGATGGCAAGGAGCTGTACGATGGCCTGATCGAGGGTGCGGGCAAAACGGCGCTCTTCCTGGGTGAGGGTGTGTTTGATGTGGTCCTGGTTCTGGCGCAGTTCGGGGTAGTGTTCGCCCATTTCGTCAATGAACACCTGCGCGACTTCTGCTAGAAACGGCCGTTGAAAGCCAATCTGCCGCCCAAAACGAGCCGCCCGCCGGATGATCATGCGCAGCACGTAGCTGGCGGCCGCCGCGCCGGGACGCACGCCATCGGCAATGAGGAAGGTAGCCGCCCGGCCGTGGTCGCCAATGACGCGATAGCCTACGTATTTTTCGCGGCGCTCTTCATCGCTGTCGCCCAGCATTTCCTGCACTTTATCCATGGCTGCCAGGAAGAGGTCGTTGTCGTAGTTGGCCTGCGTGCCCTGGATGACGCTGGTCAGGCGTTCCAATCCCATGCCGGTATCGACGCCCGGTTTGGGCAGCGGGGTGCGCGTACTGTCCTCAGCCTGGTCAAATTGCATGAAGACCAGGTTCCACACCTCCAGCCAGCGGTCGCAGTCGTTATCCAGCAGCACGGAGCAGTTGGGCTGGCGGCAGGTGCAGGGTTCCGGCCCCCAGTCGTAGTGGATTTCGCTGGTGGGGCCGCAGGGACCAACATCGCCCATCATCCAGAAATTGGTCTTGTCGCCCATGCGTAAAATGCGTTCAGGGGGCGCGCCAATTTCGTTCAACCAGATGTTGTAGGCATCGTCGTCGCTGGTATGGACGGTGAAGTAGAGCCGATCGGCCGGAATCTGGCACACTTTGGTCAGGAAATCGTAGCCGTAGCGGATGGCGCCTTCCTTGAAATAATCGCCAAAGGAGAAGTTGCCGAGCATTTCAAAGAAGGTGTGGTGGCGCGGCGATGGCCCGACATTTTCCAGGTCGTTGTGTTTACCCTGCACGCGCATACATTTTTGGGAGGTGGCGGCGCGGTTATACGGCCGTTTTTCCTTCCCCAAAAACACGTCCACAAACTGGTTCATGCCGGCGTTGGTAAAGAGCAAAGTCGGGTTGTCTTTCTGCGGCAGCGGGGCGCTGGCGACGACCTCGTGCTTCATTTCCTGGAAAAAGTCGAGAAAAGCCTGTCGGATTTCGTTGCTGGTTGTTGGTTTCATGTTGTCTCCTCAATAATTGAAGATTAAAGATTGAAGATTAGGTCTTCGGCAAAAGTTCTTTTTTCACCGCGGAGAGCGCGGAGAACGCAGAGGGTTTATGGTGAAGCAATCTTTATTCTTTAATCTTTTGAATTGTACCCCGGCAACAAAAAACCGCCAGACTGAGCGAATCGGTCTGGCGGTGGATGGCGCCGGAAAATTGATTTGGGGAATCAGGCAGCGCAAACAGCCAAACCGGGGGAGTGGCTGGCAGCGGCGGCGCTTTCGTAAACAAACAAGCTCTGATTCGTCATGGCAGAAATGCTATCATGGGGTGGGCGGGCTGTCAATGGGCGGCGTAGGCTTGAATGCTGTCCAACGAATCGGCCGTTTGCATGGCGTCCCACAGATCAACGGCCGTTTCCCTTAACAAAGTCTTACAGTTCCCACCATCCTCGCCGCAGCAGGGTACAATGCCCAAAATTCCAGAAAAGGAGAAAACCCATGAACAAACCATCTGATGCTGAATTACGCCAACGCCTCACTCCTATCCAATACAACGTCACTCAGGAGAAGGCCACGGAACGGCCGTTTACCGGCGAATATTACGACCACAAAGAAAACGGCGTCTACACCTGCGTGGTCTGCGGGGCTGAGTTGTTTAGCTCTGAGACAAAATACGATTCCGGCTGCGGCTGGCCCAGCTTCTATGCCCCACTCCAGGACGAAATCGTGCGCGAAGAAACGGATCGCAGCCATTTTATGGTGCGCACCGAGATTATTTGCGACGAGTGCGGCGCTCATTTAGGCCACGTCTTCACCGATGGTCCGCAGCCGACCGGTCTGCGTTACTGCGTCAATTCTGCTTCGTTAAAGTTTGAAGGAAAGGAAAAATAATTTTCACCGCGGAGAACGCGGAGGAGCAGAGAATTTAAAATAGGAATTTGAGCAGGTTGGGGGATGTTGAACCATGAGCCAGTAACGTATTTTCCACATCCTGACGCTGGTACCGGATGCCAGCCAACTGCGTTTGCAGCAGGTTGAGGGTGGGGTGATCAGGCGCATTAGGAAACGTGATGGATTGGATGCAGCCGCGTTCTATTCGCAGGGAAACCTGGATGCCATCTGCTTCTTTGTGGACGGTGAATTGGGGAGAACGGCCGTTATTCCAGGCCCAGGTATCATACCGAGCCGCCTTCATTTCCTGCACCCGCGCCCATTCATCGTCAGACAATTCATAGGTCTGCACTGCCTTCCCCGCAAAAATACCCGTCAGCAGTGCCTGCCGCAAGCCTGCCATGTCCATCTCCGGCAGCCACTCCACAATGTTGGTCACCTTCGCCCGGATAGACTGCACCGCTCTGGACTCAATCTGCGTCTGGCGCGGATTCAGGGCGCGCAGCAGCGCTTCCAAATCGCTGTCAAACAAAATGGTGCCGTGGCTGACGAGGCGCTGTCCGGTCAGGTATTGCGCGTTACCCGACAGCTTCCTGCCGGCGGCGTAAATGTCGCTCTTGCCGTGCAGTTCAGCCGGTACACCCAAGCCGTTAAGCACCCGAATCACCGGCTCTAGAAACAGCCGGAAATTGTGCAGCTTTTGTGCGCCGCTGGTGATAAAGCTGAAATTGAGATTGCCCCAATCGTGGTAAACCGCCCCCCCGCCCGACAGGCGGCGCACCACATTTACCCCATTGGCAGCCACGTAATCCGAGTCAACCTCTTCCCACACATTCTGGTTGCGCCCCACAATCACAGAAGGCTCATTGACGTAAAAGAGTAAAATCGGCTCCTCGACCGGTCCGTGGCGCAGCAAATACTCTTCCAGCCCCAGATTAAGACGCGGGTCGGTGATGTTTTGATTCTCCACATATACCATAGCCAGAAGTGTACAGTGTACCGGTTAGTTTGCGCCAAACGTAATTGCACTGCCCCGTTGGATAAACTGACTGTTATTTAAGCGCATAAACCTGCGCCAGCAGTTGGTCAACGATTGCCTCCGGCGATTGGGGCAAATTTTTATCCTGAAAATGCAAAACGCTTAACAGGGGCATGGAGGAGAGAAAATCCATCGCATTCATGCCGATGGTCTCGGTCGATTCATCTTCATCACTGCCCAACAGCCCGCCGCCTTGACCCATAATTTGCTGGAAAAACGGCTCAAAGATGGTCTTGCCGCGCGGATCCTGCATCCAGGCAGCAAGGGTCGATTCGCGGTTCAGAATGGAAGGCAAGGACTGAGTAGACTGCATGGTAACCGGAACCGTGCAGCGAATGTCGGTCGCCGAAGCGCCGATGAGCATGTCAAAGTCGCCCGCTTCGGTGATCCACTGTTTGTAGGCCGGGTCGTAATAGGCGAAGGCGCGGGCATTGAGGGGGATGGTGACGGTTTTGGTTTCGCCCGGTTGGAGGGCAACTTTGGCGAAACCTTTTAGCTCTTTGAACGGCCGTTTTAGCCGCGCCTCTTTATCATGGACATACACCTGTACCACTTCCTGTCCCGCCCTCTGCCCGGTGTTTGTCACATCCACCCATACCGTCAAACCATCCACGTCTTGAAAGGCAGCCCCCGAAACATGCGGATTGCTGTAGGCAAACGTGGTGTAGCTCAGGCCAAAGCCGAAGGGGAACAACACCGGCTGCTCGCGGGCGTCATACCAACGGTAGCCGATAAACAGCCCTTCGCCATATCGCACGACGCCATTTTCGCCGGGGAAATTGAGGTGCGCCGGCGTGTCGTGCAGCGCCAGCGGGTAGGTTTCGGCCAGTTTTCCGCTGGGATTGACCCGGCCAAAGAGGACATCGGCAATAGCGCCGCCGCCTGCCTGCCCCATCATCCAGGCTTCCAGCACCGCCGCCGCGCCATCCAGCCAGGCGCTCATGGTGAGTGCCGAGCCATTATTGAGAATGACGACGGCGCGCGGTTGAACGGCCGTTACTGCCTGAATCAGCGCCACCTGCTGTTTGGTCAAATCCAAATCGGGCCGGTCATAACCTTCTGACTCCTTGAATCCGGGCAGCGCCATGTAGAGCAGAGCCACATCGCTGGTTTGGGCGGTGGCAGTGGCTTCGTCAATCAGGTCTTGCTGGAAGCTGTCGTCGGCGGGGTAGCCGGGCGCGAAGCTCAGTTCGGCATTGCCAGCCAGCTTTTGCAGCTCCTTGAAGGGAACGTCTACCTGGGTGGGGTTGATGTGGGAACTGCCGCCGCCCTGGAAATGCGGCTCCTGCGCGGCGCGGCCAATGACGGCGATGTGCTGCGGGTTTTGCAGAGGCAGGATGCCGTTGTTTTTCAGCAGCACCATGCCTTCCGCCGCCACTTTGCGGGCCAGGGCATGGTGGGCGGCCGCGTCAAAGCTGCCGCCTTTGGGCGTTTCGGCGGCCTTGAACACGATGCGCAAGATGCGGCGCACGGCTTCGTCCAACACGGCTTCATCCAGTTCACCGCTGTTCACTGCTTCGATGACGGCCTGAACGCGGGAATCTTTTGGACCGGGCATTTCCAGGTCCAGGCCGCCGCGCAGCGCCGCCGGGCGGTCGTGGACCGCGCCCCAATCGGAGACGACGAAGCCTTCAAAGCCCCACTCGTTTTTGAGGATTTCGGTCAGGAGTCTATGATGTTCGGAGGCGTAAGCGCCGTTTACTTTGTTATAGGCGCACATCACGGACCAGGGTTGGGACTGGGTAACGGCCGTTTCAAACGCCGGCAAATAAATTTCACGCAAAGTCCGCTCGTCCACCTCCGCACTGATGGAAAAACGCTCAAACTCCTGATTATTGGCCGCAAAGTGTTTGATCGACGTGCCTACACCTTTACTCTGAATACCGTTGATCAGGCTGGCGGCGAGCTGCCCTGCCAGGAAGGGGTCTTCGGAAAAGTATTCAAAGTTGCGCCCGCACAAAGGCGAACGCTTCATGTTGACGCCCGGTCCCAGCACCACGTCTACATCCAGTGCGATAGCTTCTGCCGCCAATGCCTGCCCCATTTCATGCAGCAAATCAACATCCCAGCTTGCCGCCAGGCTCGAAGCTGTGGGGAAGCAGGTCGCCGGTTCGCTTTTCTCCATCACAGCATGGACGTTGGCTACGCGGCGAATACCGTGCGGTCCATCGGAAACCAGTAATTCCGGTATACCTAACCGTTCAACGGGCGTGGTTGTCCACATGCTGGCGCCGGTGCAAAGGGCCGCTTTTTCGGCCAGGGTCATTTGGGTAATCAGGGTTTGAATCGTATCAACCATTGTTTAAGCCTCCTATTGAGAAACCATCAATGAATATAATGGTGTTTGGGCAAAGATTTATGACGAAGAATAACACAATCACCCATCTCCCAAAATAAAAATAAAAGACCTGACAGGTTACAAAAATCTGCCAGGTCTGAATTCCAGATTGGTTTATTCTTGGAGAATAGACCAATCTTGCCAGGTTCAAACGCCCAAGCGCTTAACGAAAACGCAGCGCCATATCGCGCAGCTGCATTAAGCTAATCGGTTTCAACAACACCAGATCCACTTTGGGGCGTAATTCCTCGGCCCAGAGGTGATCCGCGGTGGTGATAAAGATGCGGGTAGAAGCCAGGTTCGGTTCGTTTTTGATAAATTGAAGGACCTTTTCGCCTGCCACTTCTGGCAGGTGCAGATCTAACAAAATCAGCCATGGCGTTATTTCACCCAGGCGCTGTATGGCAAAACGGCCGTTACCCACAATCTCTGTTTCATACCCTGCCAACTGTAATGCTTCCACGTAAATTGCGGCAATCGCCTCATCATCTTCAATAATCAGCGCCCGAAACTCACTCATGCAACTTCTTTCTCCACTGGCAGCGGCAGCAGGGGCAAGGTAATCGTGAAAGTCGTTCCCTGCTCTGGCACGCTGTGCAACTTAATCGTTCCATTCAGCAAAGCAACCACTTCGCGCACAATCGACAAACCGAGGCCAATTCCTTTGATGCTGCCCACATACTCATTCTCGCCTTGTTCAAACGCCTCAAAAACACGGGACTGCGCCTCAGCCGGAATCCCAGGACCTGTGTCCGTCACCTGAAACCCCCACTGTTCATTTTCTTTAAAAAGATTTAAACTCACAGATCCTTCATGGGTAAATTTGATGGCATTACTGAGCAAGTTAAGCATCAACTGCCTCAGCCAATACCGATCCCCCATAATCCTGTCTGGCACATCATCCGCCACAGAACAGTTCAGCGACAAACCATTTGCCTTAGCCAAAACAGACACCTGCGCCTGAATTTCTTCCACCAACTCACCAGGGGCCAGCGGCTTCATTTTAAAAACCAACTTACCAGACTCCAACTGGGCACGGTCCAACAAGTTGTTGATAAACTCCAACAAGACGCCGGAACTACTCAGGATGCTATGGGTAGCCTTTCGCTGCTTAGGGGTAATAATGCCATACACGCCTTGTTCTAAAATCTCGGCGTAGCCCATAATGGCATGAAGCGGGGTCCGCATTTCATGGCTGACACTGGCCAACAACTTGCTTTTGAACTGCGACGCCGCCAGCGCTTCGTCTCGCGCCACTCTCAACTCTTCTTCATTTCTGATGAGATCCGCATACTGCTGCCGAATAATGCCATCTGCGCGGCGCACAATCAGGAACAATACGCCGTATAAGACAAACAATATGACAGCCACCCCCAAAATAATGGTGCGCTGGGTTTGTTCCAGACGATTTACCAGGGGCGTCACGTCGTCATACACTTCAAAAACGCCCTCTATGTCACCACCAGGGCCATAAATCGGCACGTAGCTGGAAAACACATTCCGATCTTCAATCGTTTGTTCAAAGGCGCTAAAGGTATTACGGAACGTTAGTTCACTGGCTACCTCCCCGCCTCTGGCAGCGAGATAACCGGCATTGTCCAGTTTGTTTTCACCAATTTGTGCTTTTTCAGTGGAAAAAACAGTCAAACCATCCAGGTCATAAACCTTGATTTTGACCACCGACAATCCGCTCATCTGTGCCTGAATCAGGTCATACAACTCCTGAGTCCGTGGATGGTTTTGCAGTTCGGTCATATCCATTTCACTGGCATCTGAAACAAAAAAGGCAAATTCGGGCCAGAGGAAGTTGGCAAAAGTCTGGGTGAGCGCCACATTTTTACTCTCGCTGGCGGAAATCAGATCGGAAACTGCCAGCACCCGAAAAAAATATCCCAGGAGAAGCGCGATTAAGAGAAAGGCAACCAGGCTGGTAATGGTGAAGTATCGTTGCAAACGGAACATAAAAGGTCTCGGTAAGGGATTTGAAAATTTTTCAGAGTTGATATTAACGCAAATATCTTACAAAAAACATATTCCAACGGTACTACACATTCAGTCGATGGCTGGCTTTTACAGTTATTGCCAACAAGGGAAAACGGCCGTTGTGAAAACGGTTTGATTCGTCTGCTAAACCTGCTCGCATTGTTAAAAGAGTACGAAAACTCATGGAAACGGCCGTTCCCCTCATCCCCCGAGAAAAACCTAAAACACATCCTCATCCAGTTTCGACTTCTCATTCGCTTTCACGGATTTCAGCCACTCATCCGCATCCTCATCAGGAGAAACAAACACATCTCCCTCTGTTTCCCGCCACGCCTCAAAACCAAACACAAATAGACCAATCAGCGCCAAAAACGCCCCCGGCGCAATACACAAACCCACCGAATACCCCAGATTCGATATAAAATCATTCGGCTCATCATACATAAAGGTCGCCGTCAGGCCAAAGGCAAACACCGCCGACCCCATCGACCACAAGATCAACGCCACCACCAATAAAGGCCAGCCCATTTTGTACCGCTTGCGCAGCGCCACCATCGCCATGCTGCCCACTCCCGCCAGCGTCAGCCCCAGGAAAAAAGGCGCTAATTCATAATTCCCCTCTCCCGGCTCGGCAAACGTCAGCACCACAGCAAAAAAGGAACACAGGCAGCCCAGCCCCGCCAATAAACCAAAAAAGATGATCAAAGCAATATCTGCTGTCGAACGTGAAGAAGATTTTGACATGGCCCACTCCTGAGGATGAAGGATGACTTTACCGAAAAAATGTCAAACGGTCTCCAAAGCAGCATAACTTGACATAATGCGATAAATAAGGATTTCTTTTCTTAAGGAAATCGTCCGTGTTTCGCGAAAACAAGCATCAGCAGCAACCCGGTTTTTTCAATAGTGACTTCCTGATGCCCCGCAAGATGCATGAGCAACTGTACGCTTCCTGGGATCATATCTTCCGCGTCATCCGCGTGAATCTACGTCCTATTTACGAAGGAGCGGCATCTGCAATTTAACCTGCAAACGCACTATGCACTGGGTCTGGACGACTTGAGCCAGAACGTGCCGACGCTGCACACCTTTCAGAATCACCGGCGTCGGGTGCGGAAACATGCTGAAGCCAGTGAGTAGAACCTGTATGAAGTTGTTTTCCAGGCCGTGACGGATGAGCAATTGCAGCAGCCCTGCCTTATCTACATCGGCCGCGCCTTACTGGAAGGAAATACAAGCGTAATCTTGGTGCCTTGCCCTGGGACTGATTCAATTTTGTAAGAACCGTTCAGCTCTTCAGCCCGCGCCCGCATGTTAGCCAAACCATGCCCAACCGAGTGATACATCGCAGTCGGGTCAAACCCACGGCCGTTATCGGCAATGCATAATTCCACCCCTTTCGGCACTCGCGTGAGCTGCACAACCACTTCAGTCGCCTTTGCATGGCGGGCCACATTCGCCAACGCCTCTTGAGCTGTCAGAAAAACGGCCCGCATCACCGGCGTAGACAGGCTGCTGCCCACCCACTTGGGCACATCCAACGTCACCGGCACCATCGTATTAGCCTGGAATTCGCGCACCAGGCGAGATAATCCCTGGTCTAAATTGCCGCTGAAACGGTGTGGACGCAAATCCAAAATGAAATTACGAATGTCGCGAATCGTATCATTTAGCCCATTAATGGCATGTGCCAGCAGCTTATCGGCCGGTTCCACATCGCCATTCTGAATTTCCAGGCGCGTCGATTCCAATATCAACCCCACCGCATAAATCGACTGAATCACGCCGTCGTGCAAGTCCATACCGATACGGGCGCGTTCATCCACAATCGCCAGCCGCCCCACCTGCTCATACAAACGGGCATTTTGAATGGCAACCGCCACATGCGCCGCCAACATCCCAACCAGTTCCTGATCTGCTTCGCTAAACTCAAGCGCATCCAGCTTATTCGTCAGATAAAGGTTACCTAACACCTGATTCCCCGCCACCACCGGCACGCCCAAAAAGCTATCCATCGGCGGGTGATTCGGAGGGAACCCAACAGAGCGCGGATCATCGCCAATACGGGGAATACGAATCGGCCGTTCTTCACTGATGAGCGCCCCAAGCAGCCCATGTCCTTGAGGCAAAGAAGGGATTAATTCTGCTATGGCAGTAGGCATACCGCTGTGGACAAACGTCTCTAGCTGTCCATAAGCAGTGGGCACGCCAATGGCGGCATACTGTGCTTCCACCAGTTCCCGAGCCGAATCAGCGATCTGCTTGAGTACTTTTTCCAGGCTCAATTCAGCCGCAATCGCCAGAGCCGCCTGGCTCAACGCAGACAACTGCCGGTTCCGAATGGCTAACTGCTGTTGGGTTAACATGTCATTCGGAGACGCATTCAATTCAGTCATAAAGTTGGATTAGAGATAATCGCTGAGGTGGTGCTGAATGGCGTAAGCCGCCGCTTCAGCCCGGTTTGAAACGCCGAGCTTGGATAAAATGCTGCTCACATAGTTACGCACGGTACCTTCACTCAGAAACAGTGCCGTGGCAATTTCGCGATTTGTTTTCCCCTCGGCTATCAGCGCCAATACCTGCATTTCTTGGGCCGTCAGATCGCCAAAGGCAGCCGCCTCTTCTTTTTGGATGGAGTGGCGGATTTCCGAAAAAACACGCTGCGTCAGCGAAGGATCCAGGGTGGCTTCACCGCGGGAGGCAGCTTCTATCGCGCGAATGAGATCGTTGCTGCCCACCTGCTTCAAGACATAACCGGATGCTCCGGCCCGAATAGCGGCAAAGAGCATTTCGTCTTCGGCATAGGAGGTGAGCATCACTACTTTTGTTTCGGGCAAAGCCAGGGTGATTTGCTGACAGGCATCAACCCCACTGCCCCCAGCCAATCGTATATCCATCAGAATAATATCTGGGACCAATTCAAGCGCCTTGTTCACAGCTTCCGCTTCTGCGGCTGCCTCTCCCACGACCTCAAAGCCGGGATGGTGGTCTAAAAGACTGCGTAATCCCAGGCGGACAACTTCATGATCATCGACAAGCATTATTCTTAATAACGACATAAGTGTAAGTATAACTTTATCTTGATTTTTGAACCAACAGACAATAAACCGTACGTACCTGAAAGAAATATATTCCTACAAGTATGGCTCCTAACCGTGGACCAAGGTTATTGGCTCTTGCCGATGATAACCGGAAAGAGTTTTGGCTCTTTGGGAATCCGTGGGGTAGCCAGCACCTGGCGTAGGGGCGGTTCGCGAACCGCCCCTACATATCCCTGAAATCCTGAAGAACCAGAGTTTTCTAAAAGGGAAAGACAAGGGGAACAATAATCAATGTCGCTATGAGCGTTAAAAAGATAAGAGGCGTTCCCACTTTAATGTAATCACCAAAGCGGTAGTTGCCAGCGCCCATTACTAAAGTGTTAGAAGGCGAGGCCACCGGTGTGGCAAACGCCATTGAAGCCGCAATCGCCACTGCCATTAAGAAGGCATAGGGTTCAATCCCCAGTGTTTGCGCGGACGCCAATGCCACCGGCGCCACGACCACAGTCGTGGCCGTGTTGGAAATAAACTGCGTAAATAAGGAAGTCAACAAAAATAAGCCGGCCATGATTGCCAATGGCCCATAAGGTCCGAAGGCATTTATCAGATTAGTTGCCGCCAGATCTATCAAGCCTACGTTTTGCAGGGCTATGCTCATGGGAATCATCCCGGCAATCAAAACGATGCTCTTCCAATCGATAGCATTATAAGCATCATCCATAGTCAAACACTTGGTTAAAACCATTACCAGCGCCGCCGATAGAGCAATTGCCGTCAAAGGCAGCCAATTGGTGATCATCAAAAAAATCATGGCGGCTAAAACAGCCAACGCCACCATTGCTTTTTTACGGTCCGGGTTTCGCAGCATCGTTTCAGGCTGCCCCATAACCACAAAATCCCGCCTGTTATCCCGCATGGCGATAATGTCTTCCCAGCGACCTTGAACTAACAGCGTATCACCAAACACCAAACGGTGATCCCGAATATTCACTTCCCCCTTGCCGCCAGGGGTCATGATGCCTAAGACGTTGAGATTATAGGTTTGGCTAAAACGTGTCTCTACCACGGTCTTGTCAATCAAGCGCGAACGATTGGGGACCAACACCTCGGCGACGCCAACCTCATCATTGATGCGTGACACGCCTTCTTCCGCCACATTGGCATCGGTGGCAGCCTGCACACCCAACGCCCAAGACGCAGCACAACGGCCAATGTCATGCGCGTCACCCTGCACAATCAAGATATCATCAGCCTCAATGATGGTATCGGCCTCAGGGGCAACGGAGCGGCGTTTGATTTCCTGATTTTCGCCTGATTTCGGCCGTACCAAACGCAAAGCAGGTCGCGGCTCTTCCCGGCGAAGAATTTCTAAAACCGTAATATGATGTTCTTTCCCAAAATCTCCATCAGCTATTGACTTGCCGATTAGTCTGGACCACAGGCGCACGCGCAATCGAAAAACATTTTTTGGCAAACGGTAACGATCTACGACCTCTTCGCGAGATTCCATTATCTGCTCCGGCATATCTGTTTCCCGAGCAGGGAGTAGTTTCCGCCCCATGAAGAGCATATACAATACCCCGACAGCAACCAACGCCACTCCGGCAGGCGTATAACTAAAAAATGTGAACGGCTCATACCCTGATTCGCGCAGCAAATCACTGACAATAATGTTTGGCGGAGTCCCAATAAGGGTCATGGCTCCGCCCAATAAAGAGCCATAAGCGAGGGGAATGAGAAGCTTAGCAGGATTGATTTTGGCCGTACGCCCCAAGATAATGACAGCTGGTAATAAAACTGCTACGGTGCCTGTGTCACTCATAAAACTTGAGAGTAACGAAACAGCAATAATTAAAACAACTGTTAGCTTCTTTTCATCTGTACCGGCGATGGTCAAGATGCGCCGCCCAATCATGCCCGCGAGTCCCGTTTGTAAAACGGCCCCCCCTACGATGAAAAGAGCCGCAATCGTGATGACCGCAGAGTTTGAAAATCCAGATATTGCTTCTGAAGGGGTCAATATACCGGTTAACATTAAAGTCACGACGACGCCGAGCGCTACGATATCAACGCGCAGGGCTTCGGTAACAAACAAAATAATGCCGATTAATAGTATGCCCAGAACAAGCCAAGCTTCGAAAGTCATAGAGTCATCCTCAGATGATGCGTTTTGGCCTGAAACTATTGTGATCACTGCTCAGTTATTTCAACGCAGTCATGCAGCAGTTCGTTAACAACCAAATCCCTCATCTCATTTGTGAAATAAAGATCAAACGGCAATTCTACGCCAAACAAACGGGCTGGGTATAGGCAATTCGTCGCAATTCCATTCGTGCAACTTGTGCAGATGTCGGTAAAATCCACAAGTGATGACGCAAAAAAGAATTCTCAGCCTGATACTCGTTTTATTCGTGCTGCTCGGCACTGTTTATGCCCTGACCACACCTGTTTTTGAAGCATCCGACGAATTGTGGCACTACCCCATGATCCGCCATCTGGCCGATGGAAATCCGCTGCCGGTGCAGGTATTTGATCCGGCGCTGGCGGGACCGTGGAAACAGGAAGCGAGCCAGCCTCCATTGTACTACTACATGGGCGCAGCCCTGACATTTTGGATAGACACCCGTGATATGGAAGCCGTGCGCTGGCTGAATCCACATGTGGATAACGGCATTATTACCGAAGATGGGAACATCAATCTCACCATTCATGATCCTGAGGCGAATCTGTGGCAGGGCACGCTGTTGGCGGTGCGGCTGGTGCGCCTGGCTTCGGTGTTGATGAGCGCGGGCACGGTGCTGCTCACCTATCTCATCGGGCTAAAAGTAGTTCCGAGACGGCCAGAGATTGCCTTGGGAGCGGCGGCGGTGACGGCTTTTTTGCCGATGTTCTTGTTTATCAGCGGCGCGGTCAACAATGATAATCTGGCTGTTCTGTTGGCGTCACTGGCGGTTTGGCTGATGTTGAAGGCGGTGAACAGTGGGCAGTTTACAGTGCGCAGTGGGCAGGGTGCCGAGTGGCGGGTGGCGAGTGGCGAGTGGCGAGCGGCGAGTGGGGAATGGCGAGTGCCGAAGGTGTGGGATTGGCTGCAGCTGGGGGTGGTGATTGGGCTGGGGGTGCTTACAAAACAGGGTACGTTTGCGCTGCTGCCGCTGGCGTGGGGGACGATTTTTGTGGCGCGCTGGCAGGTGATGACGATGGAGGGGGAAAACGGCCGTTTCCTCTCCTACACCCAACTCTTCAAAACCTTGCTCCAATCCATCCTCTATTTTGCGTTATTACTCATCCCTGTCATCCTCATCGCCGGCTGGTGGTACTGGCGCAACATCCAGCTATATGGCGACTTTTTAGGTTGGAACGCCTTCATCGCCGTCCTGGGGCAGCGCGCCAATCCGGCCTCCCTGGCCCAGTTGTGGGGCGAACGACAGGGTTTCATGATGGCCTACTGGGGCTTGTTCGGCGGCGTCAACGTGCCCATGCCCATGTGGATTTACGGGCTGCTGAATACGGTTTTAATGGCGTCGGTGGTGGGGTTTGGGGTGTATTTTGGGCAAAAGCTTAAAGATTGGAGATTAAAGATTGGCGGTTGGACGTGGCATCTTCAATCTTTAATCTCTAATCTTTTATATTTCGTCGTCTATCAATTTGGCCTGGTAGTATGCCTGCTGTTTGCCGGGGCGGTGGTATTTGGGTTAATCCAGTGGGCCACCACCACCTGGTCGTCGCAGGGGCGGTTGGTGTTCACGGCCGTTTCCGCGTTGTCGGTGCTGCTGCTGGTGGGGCTGGTGGGCTGGCTGCCGCCGAAAGCGGCGCGCTGGATGGCTGGCGCATTCGGCGCGTTTATGTTTGTCATTGCCGCCCTGGCGCCCTGGCTATGGATTCAACCGGCTTATGAGCCACCGGTTTATGCCTCACCCTTCAATCGCGGGGAGGCGGAATTTGGCGGAAAGCTGAAATTGATAGGCTATGAACTGGGCAAAACGCCTACACTGAGCAAGGCCGAAGTGTCCGTTTCCCCCGGTGACGATCTCTGGCTGGCTTTGGAGTGGGAAGTGCTGGAACCGATGGACCGGGATTGGTCTGTGTTTGTCCACCTGACTGATCCCGTTTTAGGCCGCCCCATTGCCCAACGCGATATGTTCCTCGGACAAGGGCTGCTGGCAACCCGGCTGCTGAAACCCGGCGACCATATCGTCAACCGCTACAAACTGACCGTGCCGCCGACCGCCATTGCCCCGGTTGACCTGGCGCTCAACATCGGTTTATATGACTATAACACCTGCCCCGCCTGTACCCGTCTGCCGGTAAGTTATACGGATTTGCCAGTTGTCAACGATGCGGTGCAAGTGGCGACGATACCGTTGGAAACCGTTTCCGGCGCCTACCCCAACCCCCTTTCGGTCAACTTTGGCAACGAGTTGGAGTTGGTGGGCTACGAACTGGCGCCGCGACAGACACAAGCGGGCGGCGTACTTGAATTGGATACCTACTGGCGGGCAAAACGGCCGTTAACCCATAACTACACCTTCTTCGCCCAGGTTGTAGATCTGCAAACCACCACCCGCTACGGCAGCCAGGACATCCAGCCGCCGACTGATCCTACCTCTACCTGGGAAACCGGCGCGGACCAAATCATCCCCATGACCATCACCTTGGACGCCAACACGCCGCCGGACGTCTATCCCATCATTCTCGGCGTCTACACCCATTCGCCGGAAAGCGGTTTTCAGCGGCTGCAAATCGTCACGCCGGAAGGACGCATCACCCAGGACGATTTTCTGGTGCTGACGCCGGTGCGCGTTGATGAATAAGGGGAAACGGCCGTTATCGGCTTTCCCAATTTCCCGGCTTTCTTCACTTTGCCAGATCCCGCTAAACGCGATTAAAATGTAGCAAAAGGAAAAGTGAAAAATGAGCAGACTTTCGCGTGTAGCCAAAGCATTTTTACGTTTTTTAACCTTGTGGGTGGTAGATGGCTTTTCCTTGCTGCTAACGGCCGCTATCTTCCCCGGTATCTCGTTTGGCGGCGCTAATTCCATCGCCCTGTTAGAGGCGTTTGCGGCCGCTTTTTTGCTGAGTATCGTCAACTTGATGATCCGGCCGTTGGTGCTGCTGCTGGCACGACCGTTAGGCTTCATCGCCGTTTTCGTGCTGGGTTTCCTGGTCAACGCCGCCGCCCTGCTCATCACCTCATACCTCCTGCCCGTTTTTGAAGTGTCCGGCTGGCTCAGCGCCATCCTGGGCGGTCTGGTTTTTGCCGCTGTCAACATTGTCCTGACCGGTGTTTTGGACGTGAACGATGAAGGTTCCTTCTACCAGGGTCTTATCGAACGGCTGGCGAGAAGGCAGTCATATGCCGACATCGATCCCCATCAACGCGGCCTGGTGATGTTGGAGATTGACGGGTTGAGCTATCACCACATCAAAAAAGCGCTGACCGACGGCCGTTTACCCACTCTGGAACGCTTGATGCGCAAGGAAGGGTATCAACTGACGCGGGTGGACTGCGGCATTCCTTCGCAAACGTCGGCCTGCCAGGCCGGCATCATGTTCGGCGACAACAGCGACATTCCCGCCTTCCGCTGGTTCGACAAGGACCAGCAAAAACTGTATGTGTCGGGGTCGGATGCGTCGGAGTTAAACGGCCGTTATGCCCAGGGCAAGGGTCTCATGCGCGGCGGCTCCAGCATCAACAACATGCTCAACGGCGACGCTGAAAAGTCACTGCTGACATTGGCCGGGTTGTTCGACGCCGCCGATGATGAAAAGAAAAAACGGGCCGAAGATGTTTACCTGCTCATGCTCAACCCCTACTTTTTAACCCGCACCATCGTCCTGTTTTTGGTGGATGTCCTGCGCGAAGTGTGGGAAGGGTGGCAGCAAAAGCGCAAAGACGTACAGCCCCGCCTGAACCGCATGGCGCATGGCTACCCCTTTGTGCGGGCAGCCACCACCGTTTTTATGCGCGACATCGCCGCCAACCTGGCTGAACTGGACATCATTCGCGGCGCGCCCAGCATCTATGTCACCTGGCCTGGTTACGACGAAGTGGCCCACCACTCCGGTCCCTGGACCAGCGATGCCTTTAAAGTGCTGGCGACCTACGACAGCGTCATTGCCCGCGTCCTCAAAACCATTCAAGATAAAGCGCCGCGCCCTTATGACCTCATCATTCTGTCGGATCACGGCCAATCGTTTGGCCCAACCTTTAAACAGCGCTACGGCATTTCACTCAAAGAGTTTATCGAGCAGCAGCTGCCGCAGGGCACCACTGTCACCCAATCTATGGGCGGCGATACGGGCGTGACTTCGTTAACGGCCGTTTCCGGCGAACTGGAAAACATCCAGCAGTCTGGCGTGGGCGGCATGGGTGGTCGGGCGCTGGCCAAACGCGGTCAGAAAGTTCTCGACAAAAACGCCAAAAAACAAGAAGAAACGGCCGGCGACATCGGCCACGACAAACCGGCCCAGGTAACGGCTTATGGCAGCGGCAACCTGGCGCAGGTCTATTTCGATTTGTATCCCCGCAAAATCAAAGTAAGCGAATTGGACGCCGCCTATCCCGGCATGGTGCCGGCGCTGGTGGCGCATCCCGGCATTGGCATTGTCTGCGGTTATGGGGAAGATGGCGCGCCGATTGTGCTGGGCAAACAAGGACAGCGCAATCTTGATACCGGTGTAGTTACAGGCATCGATCCGCTGCTGCTCTACGCCCCAGCCGACGCCAACGCCCATGGACACGCCGACCTGGACACCCGCATCTGGCAGGTGAAGCGCGTCATGGATTTCCCCCACGCCGGCGATTTGATGGTGATCAGCACAGTTTACGACGATGGCACGGTTGCTGCCCTGGAAGAGCTAATCGGCAATCACGGCGGGTTGGGCGGCGAGCAGACGGATGCTTTCCTGTTCCACCCGGCGGACATGGCGGTCGCACCGACGCGCAATTCGGTGGACGTGTTTCATATTTTGAACAACCGGCGCGAACAGCCTATTTTGGTTAAAGAAGAAGGAGGCGGAGGGGAAACGGCCGTTAACTCTGGCCCCTGGTCTTTAACAAATCTGTGGCTTGGCTTGAAAGACGTAAAAACGTGGCTGCCGCTGGCTGGTAGAGTCATGGTCTTTGATCGCTCCGCTTACCAGGAAGTGGTAGCCGATTCCCGGATGACAGCGCCCGCCCTATTAGTGGGTGTGGGCACGATTCTGTTCACCTACCTCGTTAAACCGGATAGAGATCTGAACTGGTTTTCCCTGTTCATCCGCGTGGCAGCCTGGTTCCTCACCATAGGCGCCGTAACGGTGGTCGGTCGCAGTCTCTCCCGCCAGGGCAATTACACGCGCACCCTGCGTGGGTTGGGGTTTGCCCATGTGGTCTATCTGGTTGAGTTGGTCGCTTTGATTCCCGTTTTCGCGCCCCTGGCTATTGCCTTAGGCACAATTTTAGGGTTCATCTCTTACTGGATGGGCGCAGCGACAGCCCACAATACTCGCGGCTGGCGTACCATTGTGCTTCCTTTCCTCGCCTTTATTGTCGCCGTCCTTATTCCGATTTTGGTGCTGGTGATGATGGGCAGCGTCGTGTTTAGCTTTGAATCTGTATTTGAACAACTGGGCTTCATACGGGGGAGTTAAGAAAAGGGTGGCAGAGTGGCAAGGTGGCAGAGTGCAAGGTGGCAGGGTGCAAAGTGGCAGGGTGCAAAGTGGCAAAGTATCCACACCCCATCACCTCCACACCCCATCACCTCTACACCCCATCACCTCTACACCTCTACACCTCCACATCCCCACATCTTCCCCTTGCCACGAGTAAGTGTTGGAGTTACACTATTAACCATCAGCAAAATTTCCCAACACATGGGTAACAACATCACGTATCCGCAAAATCGCACACAGAAATCCTCTGCGCCTCTGCGCCTCTGCGTTAAAAAATAGGAGAAAGATATGAATCCCCTCGTTGAATTACACGCCTTCGGGCAAAGCTTTTGGTACGACAACATCCGCCGCAAGTTTTTGCAAGACGGTACCCTGCAAAGCCTCATCACAAACGATGGCCTGCGCGGCATGACCTCAAATCCCGCCATTTTTGAAAAAGCCATTGGCGGCAGCGACGACTACGATGAACAAATGGCGCAGTTGGTAGCATCGGGCGCGTCTACCCAGGAAATCTACGAAAAACTGGCAATTGCTGACATCCAGACCGCCTGCGATCTATTCGCACCGCTGTACGCCGAATCGAATGGCGGCGACGGCTACGTTAGCCTGGAAGTTTCTCCCAACCTGGCGCGAGAAACAGAAGGCACAATCCGCGAAGCGCGCAGCCTGTTTGCCGCCGTGGGTCGGCCCAATCTCATGATCAAAGTACCGGCTACCCCGCAAGGCATTCCCGCCATTAAGCAGCTCATCAGCGAAGGCATCAACGTCAACGTGACGCTCATGTTCAGCATGGCGCACTACAACGCTGTCGCTCAAGCCTATATTGACGGCATCGCCAAGCTGGTGGCAAACGGCGGCGATCCGAGCAAGGTCGCTTCTGTGGCCTCGTTCTTTGTCAGCCGTGTTGACGCAGTTGTAGACGAACAACTCTCCGCTAAGAGCGATCCGGAAGCGGCTTCCCTGATGGGTCAAGTTGCCATTGCCAACAGCAAAGTCGTCTACAGACGATTCAAAGAACTGTTCCACGGAGATCCGTTTAGTGCACTGCAAGCCACAGGCGCCAACCGCCAACGGCTTCTCTGGGCTTCTACCGGTACCAAGAATCCCAACTACCCCAGCACGCTTTACGTCGATGAACTCATCGGTCCTGAAACCGTCAACACCATGCCGCCGGCGACCATCGATGCCTTCCGTGAGAGCGGCACAGTCGGCTATACGCTGGAAGCCAACGTGGCGGAAGCGGAACAAGCGCTGGCAAAACTGGCCGAACTGGGCGTTGATCTGGACGCCGTCACCGAAAAACTGCAAGATGACGGTGTTGAACTATTCGCAAGCGCCTTTTCTGTACTGCTAAATACTATCGAAGAGAAGAAAGCGAAGTTCTAAAACGTGCAAACCTTATTACAAAGGGAACTCCCCTGCGGCCGTTGTTTTGAACTGCATCTGGTATAGGCGGGTGTACAGGCCGTCCGGTGCTGCCAACAGGGTGGCGTGCGTGCCTTGCTCCACCACCTGGCCTTCATGCAGCATCAGCACCCAATCGGCATTTACAATGGTGCTTAAGCGATGGGCGATGACAAATGACGTGCGAGACTGCATCAAACGGTCCAGCGCCTCTTGCACCAGGCTTTCGCTCTCGCTGTCCAGAGAAGAGGTGGCTTCGTCCAGAATGAGGATGCGCGGATTTTTGAGGAGGGCGCGGGCAATGGCAACCCGCTGGCGCTGTCCGCCGCTCAACTTGACCCCGCGTTCGCCGACCAGCGTGTCGTAACCTTCGGCTAAATCGTGGAGGATGAAGTCATGGGCATTGGCAGCTTTGGCGGCGGCTTCCACTTCTTCACGGTTGGCGTCTAAACAGCCGTAGCGGATGTTGGCGTAAACGGTGTCGGAAAAAAGCGTGGTTTCCTGGGGCACGATGCCGATTTGCGCCCGCAGGCTGTGCAGGTCCACGTCGCGGATGTCGTGCCCGTCGATGAGAACACGGCCGTTATCGGCATCCCAAAAACGCGGTATAAGGCTGATAAGGGTAGACTTGCCCGCCCCGCTGGGACCAACCAGAGCCACCACCTGTCCAGGTTTGGCGCTAAAACTGACATCTTTAAGAATGGCAACGGCCGTTGTGTAGGCAAAGCTCACGTCCTCAAACACCACCTCCCCCGTCACAGCCGGCAGTGCAGGCGCATCGGGCGCCGACACAATGTCCGGCTCCGTGTCCAGCAAGTCAAAAATACGTTCCGTGGCGCCAATCGCGCCCTGAAAACGGGCATACAGACCCGCCAGCGTGGCAATCGGCGTCGCCACCATCATGGTATACACCAGATAAGCCACCAGACCGCCGGCCGTCAACTCGCCCTGCATCACTTCATACGCGCCAAACCAGAGCGTAATCGTAATCGAGGCAAACGCCATAAAGCCAATCAGCGGACCCAGCACCGCCCCGATTTTGGCGCGGCGCATGGCCGCTTCATAAGTTTCGTCTACTTTTTCCGAGAAACGGCCAATTTCATACACCTCCCGCGTAAACGACTGCACAATGCGCACGCCCGATACTGTTTCTTCCAAGACGTTGGCGGCCTGCGCCAGAGCGTCTTGCACCGCCTTCGACTCGCGCCGGATTTTGCGCCCCAGCCACACCATCGTCAGCGTGATGAAGGGGATGCCCAACAAAATGATCAGCGTCAAGCGCCAATCGAGCCAGAACAGCAAGACTACTGCGCCTGCCAGGGTGAGTACCTGCCGCAGTAACGCCAGCAAATCCTCAGTCACGGCGTTTTGCAGCTGCGACACATCGTTGGTGATGCGCGAGATAATTTCGCCGGTGCGATGATCGGTGAAGTAGCGCAGCGACAGCGTTTGCAAGTGGGCATACACCTGCACCCGAATGTTGGCCACCACGTTCTCGCCCACATAGGCCAGCGACAACCGGTTTACAAAACTGGCGGCGGCCTGCAAAATAAACACCACAAACAAGCCCAAGGCCAACTGATTCAGCCGGGGCACATTTTGATCCACTAAAATCAAGTCCACCAGATTCCCGATGACCAGGGGCAAAACCAGCCCCAGACCCACGCTGAACAATAAGGCGAGGAGAGAAACCAGCATCCACGCCCAATAAGGACGCACATATTGCAATAAACGGCCGTAGGTAGACATATCTTTGCGCGTCAGCCGCGCCGCCCGTTGTTTATCTTCGTCTGTTTCATATTGGCGCCCCATGCGCCGTATTCGTAAAGCCATCTAGTCACCTGTCTGTTAGTCAAATAGTCTGTTAGTCTGTTAGTCGAATCATCTACACTCTATCTCTATACTCTATCTCTCCACTCTCTGGCAAATCTTTACATTTCGATAGAGAATAATACTCAACATCACCTTAGCTGCCGAAGAAGGTGAAGCGATATCAATCCACTTCACATTTTTCATAGGAGACTGCCCATTATGGATCCACAAAAACAGGTTGCCCTGTTTGTTACTTGCCTGGTTGACCAGGTCATGCCGGAAGTGGGTGTGAGCACGGTGAAACTGCTGCGTCGCGCCGGTTACGAAGTCACGTTTCCCACTGACCAGACCTGCTGCGGACAGCCGTTTTTTAACAGCGGCTTTCAGGACGAGGCCCGCCGTTTAGCGAAACGCACGATAGATCTGTTTGCCGACGAAACGGCCGTTGTCCTGCCCAGCGGTTCCTGCACCACCATGATCCGGCAAGAATACGCCCACCTCTTCAAAGACGACCCCAAATATTATTACCGGGCGCTGCGTCTGGCTAAAAAAACCTTTGAACTGAGCGAATTCCTGATCAAAGAAGCCCATTGGCAGCCCGCCGCCTCACTCGCGGAGAGCGACAGCCCCAAAGAGACCATTACTTACCATGATTCCTGCCACATGTGCCGCCTTCTCGGACTGAAAGAGGAGCCGCGCACTTTACTGGATAACGCCGGCTACCCCATCCACGAAATGGCCGAACCGGACCGCTGCTGCGGTTTTGGCGGCCTTTTCTCCGTGCGCATGAAAGAAGTGTCCAACGCCATGACCGCCGAAAAAGTGCGGCAGGCCGGTGAAACCCAGGCCGCTACGCTTGTTACGTCTGATCCCGGCTGCCTGATGCAGATGCGCGGCATGTTGCCGGCGGACAGCGAACTGCGCATCGAACACACCGCCACCCTGTTGGAGAAAGCAACCCGATGAAAGAAACAGCCGCAGCCCACAGCAAAGCCCACAGCACCGTTACGGAATTCCGGCAGCGGGCGACCGTCGCCATTGACGATATCCGCGTGCAAAGCGCGCTGGAAGGCGCCACCGGGCGCTTCCGGGAGCATCGCGCCCACGCTTTAGCCCACTATCCGCAAGTCGAAGAACTGCGCGATCATCTCAAGCAAGTACGGGCGGCGGCGGTCGCCAATCTGGCCGAGCATCTGGAGACATTTGAACGGAATGCGCTGGCAGCAGGGGCGCAGGTTCACTGGGCCAGTGACGCCGCCGAAGCCAGCCAGATTATCTTGTCCATTGCCCAAAAGCATGGCGTATCCCTGGTCGCCAAAAGCAAATCCATGGCGACTGAAGAAATCCACCTCAACGAAGCGTTCAAAGCGGTGGGCATTGATCCGGTTGAGACCGATTTAGGCGAATGGATCATCCAGCTGGCCGAGGAGCCACCCTATCATATCATCGCCCCGGCCATCCATAAAACACGCGGGCAGGTGGCGGAGCTGTTTGAACGAATTTCAGGGGAGCCGATGGACGCCAACGACATTCCAAAACTGACCGCCGCCGCCCGCCGCATGCTGCGCGAAAAATTCCTGACGGCAGGCATGGGCATCAGCGGGGCCAACATTGCCGTGGCCGAAACGGGCAGCATTGTGTTGGTGACCAACGAAGGCAACGGACGCATGGTAACAAGCGTGCCCAAAGTGCATGTGGCGGTGATGGGACTTGAAAAAATCGCGCCGGACTGGGATGCGGCGGCGGCCTGGCTTTCGCTGCTGGCCCGCAGCGCCACCGGCCAACCCCTGTCTATTTACACCACGGTTCTCACTGGCCCGGCGCGCCCCGCCGACCCGGATGGTCCGCAAGAAATGCATATTGTGCTGCTGGATAACGGCCGTTCCCAACTCCTCAACACGCCCTACGAAGAAGTGCTGCAATGCCTGCGCTGCGGCGCCTGCCTGAACATCTGCCCAGTCTACCGGGAGGCAGGCGGACACGCTTACGGCAGCCCCTACAGCGGCCCGATTGGGGCGGTGGTGTCGCCGCTGCTCTTTGGCCTGGAGAATTTTGAGGCGCTGCCCCACGCCAGCACGCTCTGCGGCGCTTGCAAAGATGTGTGTCCGGTGCGCATCGACCTGCCCCGGATGCTGCTCCAACTGCGCGCCGATCTGGTGGACCAGGGCATCGTCAAGCGCAACGAAGCGCTGTCCGAACGCGCCACCGCTTTTGTGATGGGCAGCCCGCGTTTGTGGCGTCTGGCAACCGGCGCCGCCCGCATCGGACAACGGCCGTTTCTGCAAAACGATCAGCTTCATCTGCCCCTCAACCTCACCGGCGACCGCCAGCCGCCCCACCTGCATCAAAAATCATTCCGGCAAATGTGGCAGGACGGGGAGATTGACGATTGACGATTGACGATTGACGAAAGGACTATCCGACAATATGACTGATTCACGCGAACTCATCTTGAACAGGTTAAAAGAAAATGCGCAGAGAACTGCGCGGCCGCCGGTATGGCGGTCACATCGGGAGTTTGAGGATTTGGCGGCGCAGTTTGAGCTGGCGCTGACGGCCGTTCACGGGGAAGTGATACGGGCGGATGGGCTGGAAACGGCCGTTTCCGCTTTGGCTGATTTATTGCAGGAGTTGGGGGTGAAAACGGCCGTTGCCAACCACGAAGAACCGCTCGCATCCCTCAACCTGCCCGCCGCCTTTCCTGCTGTCCAATGGCACATCGTTGAACAAACCGCCGGCAGCCTGCGCGAATTTTGCATTACCGCCGACGTTGGTCTTAGCAGCGGCGACGTGGGGCTGGCCGAAACCGGCAGCGTGGTCATCAGCAGCGGTCCCGGCAAAAGCCGGTTGGCCACACTGCTGCCGCCTGTCCACGTCGTCCTGCTGCCCACCAGCAAGCTCACCAGTGACCTCTTCACCTGGACCGCCGCCCGGCAGGCCGCCCCGCCCAGCAACATCACCCTCGTCAGCGGTCCCAGCAAAACGGCCGACATCGAACAAACGATGGCGATTGGCGTGCATGGCCCCAAGCGCTTCATCGTCATTCTCTACGACTCATAAACCATAATTTGCACGTTTAGATTGGACCAATCTTCTGAGATTGGTCCAATCTAGCATATGGTATTTCATTTCCCTTGTTACATTTGTATTTACATCAATATCCATATAATCGTCCCCAAATCCAATTAAAAGGGACGAGTGTATCTTCTCAATAAATAGCGGCGGAGTTGGTTGAGCCTGTCGAAACCAACGGCCTTTGGCCGAACCAACGGCCTTTGGCCGAACCAACGGCCTTTGGCCGAACCAACGGCCTTCGACAAGCTCAGGCCTCGTTGCCCACGAAATTTCGAGAAGATACTGACGAGCTATGAAAAAATGGTTGGTTTGTATTGTATTGATACTGGCGGGCTGCCAGACAGCGCCTGCGCCCACGCCCATTCCACCTTCACCCACGCCAGAACCCACGCCTGTGCCCACGCCTGCCCCCACCGAGACGCCTGAACCAACGCCCCCACCTCTGGGCGCCGGTTTCCGCTATTCCACCTACGGTCCCTGGTATGATCCCGGTCCTGAATACTGGCTTAGCGTCGGGCAGCAAATGGCGGCAAAGTTCCCGGGCGCCGTGCCTGAAACACTGTGGATTGTCAGCACGCAGGGCGGCAAAGGCACAACCCTCAGCTTCCCCGGTTCCTCCGATAAACCCGACATCTTTTTCGGGTCGAAGGACAACAACGAAGACGCCCTGACGCTGTTTGATGAACAGGGTGTCAACGTCTGGCTGCAAGTGGAACCGGGTCAGGCCGATGTGGCAGAACTGATCCGCCTGGTGTTGGACCGCTACAGCCACCATCCCAGCGTTGTAGGCTTTGGCGTGGACGTGGAGTGGTACGGCTCCATCGGCAGCCCGGAAGGCCAGGCCGTGACCGATGAGAAAGCCGCCGCCTGGCTTGCCCAAATCCGCGAATACAGCCCGGAGTACCGCCTCTATCTCAAACACTGGCTGCCGGAAAAAATGCCGCCCACCCTGCGCGATGGCTTGTTTTTTGTCGATGACAGCCAGGGCGTCGACTCGATGGAAACGTTGGTGGCCGAGTTCAAAGTGTGGGGAGAAACCTTTGCGCCCGCGCCTGTAGGCTTCCAATATGGGTACATTTCTGACAAATCGTGGTGGGGCGAACTGGCGGATCCGGCCGGTGAAACTGGGCAGGCCATCTTAACGGCCGTTCCCAACACCGCCGGTCTCTACTGGGTCGATTTCACCGTGCTCGATGTTTTCCCGCCCGCTGAATAACCTTAACAGTCTCTCGTTGCCTGAGCCTGTCGAAGCCCGGTTGCCTTCGACAGGCTCAGGCAACGATCTGTATCGTTACCTTAAAGATTAGATATTGCTCTAATTCGGTATTGACTTACTCATCTTCATTTGCTAAAGTAATCCTTGCGTTTGAAGCGCAGCAAAAATCTTGAAAGGAGAATGCGACACATGGCAAACACAATCATCTATAACATCTATATCGTGCCCGGCGATTTCGCTGGTGTACCCGCCCGTGTCGTACCCTGCCTGCTTGACATAACATAGTCAAGAAATCTCTTAAAGAGACTGCCAGGGTCACGATGCAAACAAAGCTCGTGGCCTTTTTTATTTTCGCAGCCTGCAATCCCGCAAAACGCCACGAGTCACCCACGTGGCGTTTTTTGTTGCCCTTCCACCATTGAAACTCAAGGCGACGGCAAATGGTGACAACAGATGTCAAGAACCATTCGTAAAATAAAGTAACGCAGTAAAGAGCGGACTAAGGCCATACACTGACTCAAAAAAACTTATCAGGCGCCTTTTTCCGCCGCCAAAACAAAGAGGGATTCTCATGAAAACAGCAGAATATGATCTCAAAGAGACCATAACCGACAACCGGTGGCGCAGTTTGTGGCGCTTAACGACCGGCTACCGGCTCATTTACCTGGGCGCGGTGATTTCAGTGGGGTTGGGCGCCTTAATGTACACCGCCACCTACCGCCTGCTGGGCGAGTATGTGGACAAGGCTCTATACGAAGGCAACCCCGACTGGCTGCGAACGGCCGTTATCGTGGCTTTTGGCGTCATCGGTATGGCTATCCTGCAAGGCGCGTTCACCTTCATCAGCGGTCGGACAGCGGCAAAAACGGCTGAAGGCATTGCCCGCCGCCTGCGCAATTACCTGTATGACCACATTCAACGGCTGTCCTTCACCTACCACGACAACATGCAAACTGGTGAACTGATTCAGCGCACCACGTCAGACGTGGACGCCATTCGCCGCTTGTTTGCCGAACAGGCCATTGGCGTGGGTCGCATCAGCCTGCTCTTCCTGGTGAACTTCACAGCCCTGCTTATGCTGAACTGGCAGTTGGCGCTGATTTCAGTCGTCATCATCCCGATTGTGCTGGTAATCTCCTTGTATTTCTTTGTCAAGGTAGGCAAGGCATACGAATACTATCAGGAACAGGAAGCGACCCTGTCGAACCGCCTGCAAGAAAACCTCTCCGGCGTGCGCGTGGTCAAGGCTTTTGCCCGCCAGGAGTACGAAAAGGATATGTTTGAAAAGGAAAACAGCGAAAAATATCGGCGCGGCAAAAAACTGCTGCTGATGCACGCCACCTTTTGGCCTGTCACTGATATTTTTTGCGGCTTCCAAATGCTGGCTGGCTTTTACATCGGCGCCCGCATGACCATTAGCGGCGTGATGACCCCCGGCATGTATCTCACCTACGCCGGGCTGGTCGTGATGATCATCTGGCCGATCCGCAACCTGGGTCGCCTGATTACGCAAATGTCAACCGGGCTGGTTTCTCTGGGTCGCGTACAAGAGATTATACGAGTAGACCGGGAACCATTGGCTCAGGGCAGTTATATGCCCGAAAACGGGCTGACCGGACACATTCGTTTCAATCAGGTAGGTTTTGCCTACACGCAAACAGACCAGGTACTGCACGACATTACCCTGGAGGTTAAACCGGGGCAGGTTATTGCCCTCATGGGGTCTACCGGCTCAGGCAAGACCTCGTTGGTGAACTTGCTGCCCCGTTTTTACGAGTACACCACAGGCAGCATTCAGTTAGACGGCGTGGAACTAAAAGAGTATCCGCGCCAATGGCTGCGGCGGCAGATTGGCATTGTGCAGCAAGAACCGTTCCTGTTTTCTCGGTCCATCCGGGAAAACATCACCTATGGTTTAAACCGGGACGTTTCCAACGAGGAAGTGGAAGCAGCAGCCAGAGCGGCAGCCATCCACGACGTGATTCTGAGCTTCCCGAAAGGGTACGACACGTTGGTGGGCGAACGCGGCGTGACGCTTTCCGGCGGGCAGAAACAGCGCGTGACCATTGCGCGCACTCTGCTGCAAAATCCGCGCATTCTCATGATGGACGATGCTACTTCTTCGGTGGACACGGAGACGGAAGCGGCGATTCGCAGCGCCCTGGATAACCTGATGCAGAACCGGACGACCTTTGTCATTGCCCACCGGGTGCAAAGTGTGATGCAGGCGGACATGATTCTGGTGCTGGAAAAGGGATACGTCATTCAACGCGGCACACACGATGAGTTGGTGAACGAACCAGGCAAGTATCAGCAGATCTACCGGCTGCAAGCGCGCATTGAAGAAGAATTGGAAAAAGAGATTGCCACCGCCGACACCGGCTCCAATGGGAGTGGAAATGGCGCTGTGAATGGCGGGGAAAACGGCCGTTCCAATGGCAAGTTCAACGAAAAGTTAACACAAACAATTGGCGCCAACTAATGGCGGACGGCAGACGACACAGTGGCGTCGTCTGCCGCCCGCCTATGGAGTAAATCATCATGAGTGATGAATATCGTTTTGAAGAAGAAGAATTCGATACACAATTTAACGGACAAACCGTGCTGCGCATTATTAAGCAGGGCCTGAAACACTGGCCGCTCATGGTCATGTTTCTGTTCACCGTGGGCATGGTCTCCTTTCTGGACAGCTACTTCACCTTTTTGAGCAAGCGCATCATGGACGAAGGCATCATCGCCGGCGATGTGTCTGCTCTGACCAGTATTATCATCCAGTACGGCGCTTTAATTCTGGTGCAGTCGCTGATGGTCTTTGGCTTCATCACCGCCGCCGGTTTCCTGGGCGAGCGGGTGCAGTATGATTTGCGCAAAAGCATGTTCAACCGCTTGCAAGAGCTGTCTCTGTCCTACTTTGACCGCACGCCGGTTGGCTGGCTGATGTCGCGGGTAACATCCGACGCGCAGCGCGTGGGCGACCTGGTTTCCTGGGGTTTCCTGGACATCACCTGGGGCGTTACCAACATCCTGTCGGCATTGTTCTTCATGTTTTTGATTAGCTGGAAGCTGACGTTGGTGGTCTTGGGCATGATTCCGGTCCTGATCGTGGTCGCTTTCCTGTTTAAGAAAAAGATTTTGGTGGAATACCGCAAGGTGCGCAAAATTAACTCGAAGATCACCGGCGCCTACAATGAAAACATCACCGGCGTGCGCGTGGTGAAGGCGCTGCGCCGCGAAGAGGCCAACGCAGCTGAATTCGGCGGCATGACCACCGAAATGCATGACGCAGGTTACCGCGCCGCCTGGCTTTCGGCCTTGTTTTTACCGGTAGTGCAGTTGATAACGGCCGTTGCCATTGGCGCTGTGGTCGTAGTCGGCGGATACCAGTTCCAACTGGGCGGTCTGACGGTGGGTGGCTTGCAGGCGTTCATCTCCTACATCCTGTTCATGATGTGGCCGGTGCAAGAATTAGCGCGCGTCTATGCGGAAATGCAGCAGTCCATCGCCTCCGGCGAACGCATCTTCTCGCTGGTGGACGCCGTGCCTGAGATTCAAAATCGGCCGGGCGCACTTGACCCCGGCTCGCTGCGCGGCGACATCGTTTTCGACCATGTGGATTTCTACTACGAAAAAGAGAAACCGGTGCTGACCGACTTCAGCCTGACGATCAAACAAGGCGAAACCATCGCCCTGGTGGGTCCGACCGGCGCCGGTAAGTCCACTTTGGTGAACTTGATCTGCCGCTTCTATGAGCCGCAAAGCGGCGTCATCCGCATCGCTGGCACGGATTACACGCAGTTGACGCTCCACGCCATTCACTCCCGCATCGGCATGGTGCTGCAAACGCCCCATCTTTTCTCGGGCACCGCCATGGACAACCTGCGCTACGGCCGTTTAGACGCCACCGATGAAGAAGTGATCACCGCCGCCAAATTGGCCGGCGCGGATGAGTTCATCAGCAGCCTGGAAAAAGGGTATCAGACGCAGGTCGGTGAAGGCGGCGTGCTGCTTTCCGTAGGACAAAAACAGCTCATCAGCCTGGCGCGCGCCGTGCTTGCGGAACCGGACATCTTCATCATGGACGAGGCTACCAGTTCGGTAGATACGCTGACGGAAGCGTTGATTCAGAAAGGTATGGACAGACTGATGGAAGGCCGGACCAGTTTTGTCATTGCCCACCGTCTGTCCACCATCAAACGGGCGGACCGCATTCTGGTTATCGAGAACGGCGGCGTCTCGGAAATGGGCACGCACGCGGAATTGATTCGCAAACGCGGCCATTACTACCAGTTATATACGAAGCAGTTCCGCAATGAGATGGAAGTGGTTTACGAGCTGACCGAAGAAGCGTCGGCAGCATCCCTGGCGTTGGCTTAAGACGTTTGTATGACTGCGGATTAGAATGGACCAATCTCAGAGATTGGCCCATTCTTGTCTGTCGTTCACTGTTCACTTTGTCCGGCAATGACCTTCATTTTAGCCTCAATGAACTGGTGATGATAGAGGTTCAGGCCGCGGGAAATGGTGCGGATTTCTTCTGTTTCGTCAAAGGAGACTGCGCCATCGGCGGCGGCCACGGCGAACAAAGCTTCGACAAAACGCACCCGTTCTTCTTCGGTGGTACAGTTGGTAAACTCACGGTACATGCGGAAGGTGTCTTGGGCGGCAGTGATTTCGGCCACGGCGATTTCGGTAATGAAAACGGCCGTTTCCCGCCCCACGCCCCACTTATCCACCAGCGCCGCCGCTATCGCCTCAAACTCGCCATCGGTGACTTCATCGTCCGTATGCGCCACTTTAGCCAGCAGCCCGCCCGCCAGACTGAATTTGCGTAATTCCGCCTCAGTCAGATTGAATCCCTGGCCGTTCAGCCGCTGGTTCACAACATAAAAGACGCGGTTTTTGATGAAATCTTCGTAATACAGTTCGCGGTTGGGGGCGTCGGCCGCTTCTGAACGGCGCGAAACCGCCTTGCCAAACAGACCGCCCAATTTGCTGAACGCGCCTGTGTTGACCTCGTCCAGCGCCGCGTCTATTTGCGCCATAACGGCCGTTTCCATGTCAGTGACCACCCCATCAGCCGCCAGCAACTGCGTCAACATGGATTTCACAAACGCCTTGTCGTCAGGCGTGCGCACCGCTGTCTGTAAATCGGCCACCAGCCGCGCCCGCTCCGCTTCACTCACCGGCGTATCGACGTACATTTCCAACAGCGAAAATTCCTGCGCCGTCAATTTCATATCCCGCATCCCGGTGGTCTGCGGCAGGTAAAACAGCAAATCTTTGGCGCTGGTGCGCTCGTCTTCGCTTATCTCACCATCAACCCAGGCGGCCGCAATGAGCACCTTGGCCAATGTGATGACTAAATTTTTATCTGGCATGGATGAATTCCTTGTTTCTTAAAATCAGGTACCAGCCAACTATACAACCCCTGGCAGCGGCAAGGCAATTGGAAAACGGCCGTTTCTCAGCCATCTCCCACAAAAAAGCCCTGTAACCAGGACAGGGCTTGCAGTGCGGCGGAAAAAACTAACCGTTTCGGGCGCGAATCGCAAAAAGAATCAGCACAATGCCGCCAAAAAAGCCAACCACGCCAAACAATAGAGTAAAAACGTTGATGGCAAACATCGGTCTGGACAGCAAGAAAATACCAAATATGATGCTGACAATGCCCATCAAGGCGCTGTTCAGGCCGCCCCCCTTAAACGCTTTGTACAGGTCGATGCCGCCTTTGACCAGGCCATACACGCCCAAAAAGAGCAGCAAAGACCCCGTTACCAGAACGGTGCTCCACAGGGGATGGCGCAGCACCACCACACCAGCCAGAATACCCACAACGCCGGAAAGCAGCGACCAGCCCCAATGGATGCCGGTGTCTGCCACAAAAATACTGACTATCGCCAAAATGCCGCCAACCAGCCAGAAAAGGCCTACTATTTGCATCAACGATTCAATGGCGCCGGCCGGATTGGTCAACAAAAGCAGCCCCACAATCAGGGCGAGAATACCTTCGATCAAGGTAATCCACCAGGGCGTCGTTTTGTACAGTTTATCTGGGACGTTTACACTCACGGTCTTCCTCCTTGTTTGCCGGCGGAAATAGCCAATGCCGCCGTAAATCCAAATTAGTAATGCGCCGCTGATTGTATCAAAGTCACCAGGGAACAACGAACGCCCACACCCAGGCAAAACAGTGGACAAACGGCCGTTAACACGATAAAAATATCATACCATTAACTCATTGAAGGACGCATTTCATGTCAGAGAAAACCGGACTCATCTACGTCATAGGGCATGTCAACCCAGATACAGACGCCATCGCCTCGGCCACCGGCTACGCCTGGCTGCTGCGCGACCAGCAGGGCGCCAACGTCGTCGCCGCCCGCGCCGGACAGCTCAACCCGCAGACAACCTGGGTGCTAAACAGGTTGGGGCTGGAACCGCCCATGCTGCTGCCAGACGCTTCCCCTCGCTTTGAATCCATCAACCACCGGCTCAACACCACGACGCCGGAACGGCCGTTACGCGAAGCGTGGGCCATTGCCAACCGCACCGGCGGCGTCGCCCCCATCGTCACCAAAGACGGCAAACCCTACGGCCTCGTCACCGTCCTCAGTCTCTTCGATTTCCTCAGCCGCTCCGTCGGTTCCCATCCCCGGCGTGAAGAAACCCGCATCGCCGAACTGCTGGATCGCCCCTCCAAGGAAGCCTGCGACACCGAAGTGCCCCGCTTTCACATCAACACTCGCATTAAAGACGCCCTGCCCCGCATCCTGCGCGAAGAACGCAGCGACTTCTGGATCGTGGACGAACACGGCAGCTACGCCGGCATTTGCCGCCAGCGCGAAGCCCTCAACCCGCCCCGCCTGCAAGTCATCCTGGTAGACCACAACGAATCCGGCCAATCCATCGGCGCTCTCGATGAAGCCGACCTGCTGGAAATTTTGGACCACCACCGGCTGGGCAACCCCACCACGCGCACCCCCATCCGTTTCACGGTAGACGTGGTAGGCAGCACCAGCACCCTCGTCTGTGAGCGCATCAACGAAGCCGGCCTCAGCGCCCCGCCGGAACTGGCCGGTCTGCTGCTTGCCGGGCTGCTCTCCGACACCCTCATCCTGGCTTCGCCCACCACCACTCCCCGCGACCATCTGGCTGCCGACCGTTTGTCCCGTTGGGCATTCATCGGCGGTTCGCCCTTAGAAAATGAAACCATTCAAACCTTTGGAGAGCAAATGCTGGAAGCCGGTTCTGGTCTCACCTCCCGTAAGCCGGAAGACATTGTTTCCGCAGACTTCAAACTCTACGAAACCGACGAATACAAGTTTGGCATCGCCCAGGTAGAAGTGACCAACTTCGCCCAACTGGAAGATCATATCCAGGATCTGCGGGATGCGCTGTGCCGTTTACGTGATTCACGCGGTCTGAATTTCACCATGCTCATGGTCACAGATGTCGTGCGCCGCACCAGCCGCCTCATCATGTCCAATGAAATGTCGGCCCTGGACGTGCTGCCCTATCCGCGCCTGGACAACAACACGCTAAAAGCGACAGATGTTGTTTCCCGCAAAAAGCAGCTTCTACCCGTCATTTTAGGCGCTCTGGAAGGGTAAGACTCCCCATGAGAGCAGATCGCCTTATCTCGCTTTTGATGCTGCTGCAAACACACGGCCAGATGACTGCCCAAGAACTGGCGGATCGGCTGGAAGTATCCCCGCGCACCATCTACCGGGATCTGGACGCTCTGAGCATGTCGGGCGTACCTGTCTATGCGGAACGCGGTCCGCAGGGCGGCTGTTTTCTGATGGACAGCTATCGCACCAATCTCACCGGCCTCAACGAAAACGAAGTGCGGGCGCTGTTCATGTTTACCGTGCCCGGCCTGCTGGCGGATTTAGGCGCGGACAAGGCGTCGGAAGGCGCTATGCTCAAACTCACGGCCTCCCTGCCTGCCCCCTTCCAAAAAGACGCCGAAAAAGTACGCCAGCGCATTCATTTAGACACGGCCGTTTTCTTCCAACAAGAAGAGCCAACCCCCTATTTGCATCTGGTGCAGGACGCCGTCTGGCAGGAACGCCGCCTGCGCATGACCTACCGCCGCGCCGACGGCGCCTGGGTCAAGCGTCTGGTGGATCCCTATGGTCTGGTCGCCAAAGCCAACGTCTGGTACATGGCGGCGGGCATGTTTAACACCGTCTACACCTTCCGGGTGTCGCGCATTCAGGACGCCTTTCTGACAGACAGCGTTTTTCAGCGGCCCAAAGAGTTTGACCTGCGCGCTTTCTGGCAGGAATGGTGCCAACACCTGGAAGAAGGGCACAGCCGCTATGACGTGACGCTGACGGTGCTGCCTACCCACACCACCCTGCTGGTGGAAACGTTCGGCGAAGGCATGTACCACCTCATCACCGAGCAAAGCGACCTGCTTAGCAACGGCCGTTTACGCCTGACCATTCCCTTTTCATCCCCGGAAGACGCCTGCCGCAAGCTGTTGGGTTTGGGAACGGCCGTTACCATCCTCCATCCCCCCGAACTACGCCAACACCTGCTGGAAACCGCCTACGCCGTCGTCGAAGCGTACAATCTGTAGAGGTGATCGGGGTGAGAAGATGTGGAGGTGATGGGGTGAGCGGGTGATGGGGTGAAAAACCCTTTTACCATGACCATGGCCTTGCTCCACACCCCATCACCCCTACACCTCCACACCTTTGACAAAACCTACAGGGTATGATAGCTTACGCAAGCGCTTGCGGTATGCTTTCACTTTTTGCACAGAATCATACATGGCTCGCATAACCCATATTGGTGTATCATTCTCTGCCTGCATTTAGCAGGTCATCCTAAAAAAAGGGCTGATTGGATTTTGTTGTGTTTGGTCGAATTGTGTATTGTCTGACATGCTCTGGTAGGCCACCCCTGGTAATCCTGAAGACCCCAAAAGATTGCATATGAAACCATTTCGATACGTCACTGTTTGCATTGTTTTCATCCTGGCTGGACTGCTCCTGGCGGCCTGCGCTTCCCAACCAACCCGGCAAGAACCGGCAGCGCGCAACTCCGACCCGACCCCTATGCCAACGGCCGTTGCCGCTGCCCGCACCACCTATGCCGTTACCCCCGGTGACGTGGTCTACGACGCCAGTTTCTCCGGACGAGTCGCGCCGGTCATCGAAGAGCCGCTGGCCTTTGCCATGGACGGCGTGGTCTCGGCCGTTCACGTCGATAAAGGCGATCTGGTGGCAGCAGGCGACATCCTGGCCGAATTGAACACCCAGGCGCTGGCCGAAGACCTCCTCCTGGCGCAGCAAGCCCTGACCATTGCCCAATCCCGCCTGGAAAACACGGAAAGCCAACGCCAACAAGCCCGCCGCCGGGCAGAAATCGCCGTCGCCATCGCCCAGCTAAACCTGGATCAGGCCAAAACACAGGCCGGTGACACACCATCCACCGATCAGCAGTTCAACATTGACCGTCTGGCGCTCCAGCTTGAACTGACACAGTTAGACCTGGACGCCCTGTCAACCGACATCGATCCGGCCCTGCAAGCAGAAGTGGAACAGGCGGCCCTGCGCGTAGCCGAAATTGAGAAATTAGTGGAAGACGCCGTGCTCAAAGCGCCCTTCTCCGGTCAGCTTTTATCGCTCAATTTATCTGAAGGTTACGCCATTTCCGCTTTCCAACCAGTGGGTTCCATCGCAGATATGGAACAGTTGGAAGTCAACGCCAGTTTGCGTGAGAACCAGATGGAAGAACTGGCTGAAGGGATGCCGGTACTCCTGGCGCCAGGCAGCCGCCCGGGCGAGGCGGTGCCCGGCGTCATTCGTAAGCTGCCATATCCCTTTGGCGCAGGCGGCGGCGGCACGGAAGTGGGCGACAGCGACACCCGCACCCACTTCAGCTTCGACAATCCCGAGGACTCTGCCGGGTTTGAACCCGGAGACTTAATGGACATCAAGGTCGTCATCCAGATTAGAAACGACGTGTTGACGCTGCCATCCTCTGCCATTCGTGATTTTAACGGCCGTAAGTTTGTGGTGGTGGAAGAAGGGGATGTGCAAGAGCGGGTGGATGTGGAACTGGGCATCAGCGGCAATGGACTGGTGGAGATCGTAAGCGGTCTTGAAGCAGGCCAGATCATCGTTGGGCAGTAACCATGTCATTTTTATATCGTATCCGCTCTATCTTCACGATTACTTTTAAGCGTTTGTGGGCGCAAAAAGGACTGACGCTGGCGATTGTCATTGGCATTACGGCAGCCGTGGCGCTCATTATGGCTGTACCGTTGTATGCGGATGCCGTTTATCTCAACATCCTCCAGGAAAATATCCAGGAAAGCGCCGACAAGCGCCGCCGCCCGCCATTTGCCTATCTTTACGATTATGTGGGCGCGTGGTATGGGGCGGTGGACTGGGAGGATACCCGTCCTGTCCATGATTATCTGAATGGCAGCGGCCGGCAATTATTGGGGCTGCCGGTTGAAGAATTTGTTGATGTTTATGAAACGGATCGGTACAAACTGTTTCCGGCCGATACCAGTAGTTACGCCGACGATTCTAAATCGCTGGGCATCTTTGTCATCGGCACAGCCAGCAATCTGGCGGACCATGTGGTGGTGACGAATGGGCGGCTGCCAACGGCCAACGGCTCAACTCCCATCGAGGTGATGGTGGCCGAAGCCGCCGCCACCGAACTCGGCTTGCAGGTCGGCGACGTCCTGGTGGCGTATGACTTTATCAATGACGAAAGCCCGCTCCCTGAAATCCCCATCATCATCAGCGGCGTCTGGCGGCCCAACGACGAAGCAGATCCATACTGGCTGTTTGCTCCCACCGCCTTCGACGACACCCTGTTTGTTCCCGTGGAAACATTCCGCGATTGGCTCAGCCCGCAAATCAGCGGCGAAATCAACCGCGCCTCCTGGTATTTTGTGCTCAACGGCAGCAGCGTGACCACAGAACAGGTAGACCGCCTGCTGGCAGGCGCCAGCCAGGTAGAGCGGCGCATCACCACCCTGCTGCCCAATACCTCCGGCAGCGCCTCGCCGGTTAAAGCGCTGCAAGATTACCGGGAATCGGCGCAGGCGCTGCAAGTGCTGCTGACGGCCTTTAACGTGCCGGTTGTCGGCCTGGTGCTGGCGTTTGTCATTTTGATTGTGGGGCTGGCGGTAGATCAGCGGCGCAATGAGATTGCAGTGATGCGCAGCCGGGGGGCAACGCCCTGGCAGGTATTGGGTTTTGCTCTGGTGGAAGGGCTGTTTTTGGGAATGCTGGCGTTTATGTTGGGAACGGCCGTTGCTATCAGCATCGCCGCCTTCATGGGCAAAACACGCAGCTTCCTGGATTTCAGCAGCGGCGAACTACTTTCAATCACCATGAACCAGACCGCCCTGCGCGCCGGACTGCTGGCGATTGGTCTGGCCCTCATTGCCCAAATTATCCCCACCCTGTCGGCCGCCAAAGACACCATCATCACCTACAAACAGGAACAGGCCCGCGCCTTCAAAAAACCCTGGTGGCAGCGCGCCTGGGTAGATGTCATTCTGTTGGCGCTGGCGATTTACGGCTTCTACCTGCTGCAAGAACAAGGCCAGTTGATTGCCCTGGGCGAAAGCCAAAGCGACGACCCCTTCTCAAATCCGCTTTTGTTTGTCTTGCCTACGCTGGCGATTGTGTCTTTGACCTTGATTTTTGTGCGCCTGTTCCCCTGGCTGATGGAAGCCTTCTGTTGGCTGTTATACAAAACCAACAGCGTCGGCCTATTGCTGGCGGGCAGAGAACTGGCGCGCACCCCGCGCACCTACGCCATGCCGCTTATTTTACTGGTACTGACCGTCAGTCTGGCGGCTTTCACGGCTTCGCTGGCCTTTACCCTGGACCTCCAGTTATACGATGACGCCCTGTACCAGACAGGCTCAGACGCTTCCCTGTGGGGCGCCGGCCGCAGCTTTGGCGCCAGCAGCTTTGGCAGCGCCGGTGGAGAACAAGAAGATGGGCCGAACCGCGCCATCTTCCTGCCGCTGTCCGAATACAAAGAATTTCCAGGGGTCGTTTCAGCGGCGCGTGTGGCTGAGTATCCGGCCAAAGCTCAAATTGGCGGCAGCCGGCAGTCCGGCGTCTATATGGGCATCGACCGCATTGATTTTGCCGAAACGGCTTTCTGGCGCTGGGATTTTGCCGATCTGCGCCTGATCAGCCTGCTCAACAATCTGGCTTCCTCGCCGGAAGCGATTTTAGCCTCCCGCCAGTTCATGCAAGAAAAAGGGCTGCGTGTGGGTGATTTGTTCCGCCTGACCATCGGCACGACCGATGGCGAAGTGGTGCTGGATACGCAAATTGTGGGCGAACTGGATTATTTCCCCACCTGGTATGAGGTGGAAGACGGCCCTTTGTTTGTGGGCAATCTGGACACGTTGTTTACGCTGACGGGCGGCGAATATCCCTATAATGTCTGGCTGCGGACTGATGGTGAACTTGACCAGGCGGCTTTTAAGCAGGCGCTGTCAGAGCGCAACCTCTTTGGCTGGCGCTGGCAAGAAGCCGTCACGCTGATTAACGTGGAACAGGCGCGGCCGGCGCGGCAGGGGCTTTTTGGACAGTTGTCGGTGGGCTTTGTGGCGGCGGCGCTGCTGACGGTGCTGGGGTATTTTATGTACGCCTTGTTCTCCTTCCGGCGGCGGTTTATCAGCCTGGGCATTTTGCGGGCGGTTGGCCTCTCTACCCGGCAGATGATCACGCTGGTGGCGGCGGAAACGGCCGTTCTCATTCTCACCGGCCTGACGTTGGGCACCATCCTGGGCGTGTGGATCAGCAACCTGTTCATCCCCTACCTGCAAACGGGCGAAACCGCTTCTGATCTGGTGCCGCCCTACCTCGTCGAAATCGCCTGGCCTGCCATCTACCAGATTTACGGCCTCTTTGTGCTGCTGTTCCTGGCCGCTTTGGCCGTGTTGGCCGTCATGCTGCGCCGCATGAAAATCTTCCAGGCCATTAAATTGGGAGAAACCGTCTGATGCCCGACATTATTACCTGCGAAAATCTCGTCAAAATCTACAAAATTGCCGATCTGGAAGTGCTGGCGCTGCAAGGGCTGGACCTGACCGTGCAGCAGGGCGAACTGATGGGCATTGTCGGCGTGAGCGGCAGCGGCAAAAGTACGCTCATGAATGTGCTGGGCGGACTGGTGCGTCCTTCCGCCGGCAAGGTGATTGTGGATGGACACGATCTGCTTAAACTATCCGACGCCGCCATCAACAAATACCGGCGCGAAAAAGTGGGCTTCATCTGGCAGCAGGGAGCGCGCAACCTGATCACCTATCTCTCCGCCCTGGAAAACGTGGAAATGCCCATGACCCTGGCGGGACGCACCGGCAAAAAGACCCGCGTCCGAGCCGAAGAACTGCTGGACATGGTGGGGCTTGCCGAACGCAAGCACCATTACCTGCCGGAGATGTCCGGCGGGGAGCAGCAGCGGGTGGCGATTGCGGTGGCGCTGGCGAACGAACCGGCCATTTTGCTGGGCGATGAGCCAACCGGCGAACTGGACAGCGTGACCTCGCTCACCATTTATGAAGCGTTTCAAACGCTCAACCGCGAATTGGGCGTCACCATCCTCATCGTCAGCCACGATCCGACGGTGGCGAAACACGTGGGCCGGGTGATGGCGATTCGGGACGGCAAGGCCGCCAGCGAAACGGTGCGCCGCAAGCGGAACGGCAATGGCGACGGCAGCGCCGCCGAAGTCCACCCGGACCACGCCAGCGAAGAAGAGCATTTTGAAGAACTGGTAGTGCTGGACTCGGTGGGACGGCTGCAAGTGCCCAAAGCGTACCGGGAATC
>JAWOGU010000479.1:0-8955 GCA_046496595.1 Chloroflexota bacterium | reverse complement strand
GGTTCCTTTTGGGTGGCGGGTGGCGGGCGACAGGTGGCGGGTTAAGTCGATGATGCTGCCAACAATGTCTACGCGCAGGTTTGTTGGTTGCTGTCCGGATTCAATTTGTTTGATCCAGGCGTAAAGTTGTTGATTAACGGCCGTTTCCACTCCCCCCGTCTCGCCCATTTTTACCACAGCGCCGCAAATCGCGTCGATTTCCGTGCGGCTGCCGCGATCCAGGTCTTGCAGCATGGAGGAACGGTTTTGGGCGGTGGCCTGAGCCACCGCCAGGGCGCGTTCGCCCGCGTCGGGGTATGGCAGGGGAATGGCTTGCGCAGCGGCAACAACGGCCGTTTCCCGCGCCGCCGCCATCATCACTGCCCGCACATCTTCATGGGCTGCCAGGTAGCCATTTGGCTGGCGCAGAACGGCCGTTAACGGATTGATGCCCGTATTGACCGCCAGTTTGCCCCACACCAGGCTGTCCACGTTGGCGGCGGCTTCGGCGCTGAAACCGGCCTGCCGCAGCAGCGCCAGCAGCGGTAAAAATAAAGGGTGGGCGGTGAGCGGTGGAGCCAGGTGAACCGGTCCTTGACCAGCATGGCGCACGACGCCCGGCTGTACCATCGTCGCGCCCAGGGAGGTGACGCCCACGGTGACGGATGCGGAAGGCAGGCCGGCGCGTAACATTTCGAGGTTGCCCAGGCCGTTTTGCAGCGTGACCACCAGTCCGGACGGAGCCAGGAGCGGCTGAATGCGGGAAACGGCCGTTTGCGTTTGATAACTTTTTACCAGCACCAGGACCACGTCAACCAGACCAACCGTGTGGGGATCATGGGTGATGGCGATGGGATGGGTGGCAGAACGGCCGTTCAGGTCAAGCAGCGTTAAACCATTGGCCTGCACCGCCGCAATCTGTTCTTGCCAGGAACCCACCATCACCACGTCGGCCGGGCCGCTCAAACGCGCCGCAAAGAGGCAGGCCAAGGCCCCTGTACCCACAATGCCAATTCGCATAAGAACTCTTTCCAATAATTAATTAGTGAATTGGTGAATTGATGAATTGTTAACGCCTGTATCGGCTGTCTTCATTCACAATTAACAGTTCAACAATTCAGCCATTCATTAGTATCAACCCGCTTTAAAAACTCCTCAAACTCAGCATCCGGCAGGGAAAAACTGTGGGCATCGGCGGGAAAACTACCCGCTTTCACTTCATCCCGGTAGGTAGTCAACGCCTGCTGGATTTGGGCGCCGATGTTGGCATACTGCTTCACAAAGGTGGGCTGAAACTTGTCAAACAGACCCAGCAGGTCATGGTACACCAGCACCTGTCCATCACAGCCGGCGCCCGCGCCAATGCCGATGGTGGGGATGTCCAGGCGGCGGCTGATTTCGGCGGCGATTTTGGCGGGCACAGCTTCCAGCACGATGCTGAAGCAGCCGGCGTCTTGCAGAACCTGGGCGTCTTGCCAGAGTTTGTGGGCGGAAACGGCCGTTTTCCCCTGCACCTTATACCCGCCCAAACTCGTCACCGACTGCGGCGTCAGGCCAATGTGACCCATCACCGGAATCCCGGCGCGCACAATGGCCTGAATTTGCTCCTCTACCACCTGCCCGCCTTCCAGTTTGACTGCTTCCATGCCCCCTTCCTGCAAAAAACGCCCGGCATTGCGCACCGCTTCCGACACGCTCACCTGGTAAGACATAAAGGGCATGTCACCCACCAGGAAGGCGGATTTGGCTCCGCGCGCCGCCATGCGGCAGTGGTGGAGCATAATTTCCATGGTGACAGGGTTGGTGCTTTCCAGTCCCATCATCACCATCGCCAGCGAATCGCCCACCAGAATCACGTCGATACCGGCGCTGTCCGCCAGCAGCGCCGAGGAATAATCGTAGGCCGTCACCATGGCGATGGGCGTTTTTTGCTTTTTCTGCGCCAACAAGCGGAGAATAGTTACTTTTTGCCGGGAATCACCTGTTTGCGTGCTCATGTTTTCCTTCCTTTACCTGCCCTGCTTAGACAGCGGCAGCTTTTGCTCCCCGACCTTCTATTTTATCAAATTACCAGCGGGGAGCATCGGCAAAAAGGCGGGATTACAGCAATTCTCAATTTAGATATGAAACAGCAGATAAATCTGCACCTGCATTTACAAAGTCCGCCCGTTCGACTGTACTCAGGGCAGGCCTTTCGCAGACTAAAAAAGTCGTTTTAATAGTCGGCGAAGGCCGACTTCGTAGTGGTTGCAGTCCAGACTTTTGAAGTTTGAACCTCTGGAAATCTCGCCATTTGGTGATCAAAGCTTCAAAAGTCTTCAAAGGAACTGACCGCTTACATCTACCATTGTCAAATCAGGCAGGCTAAAATTTGTGTTCAGACCAACTTTTCGTCAAAATTAGGGGAATCACATGGAGGAAAACATGTCAGACACGCATAAAGATAAAAAACAAGAAGAGACTTATCCTGTCCCAGAAGACCACATTGTGCAAACCCGCCATACGCTCACCATCAACGGCCGTTTGCTCAACTACACCGCTACCACCGGCGCCATCATCCTGAAAGAAGAAAGCGAAAAGGAAGACAAGGCTGAGGGTGAAAAAGCGAAAGCGTCGATCTTCTTTATTGCCTATACGAAGGATGATGAAGAAGGGGCGGAAAAAGGGAAACGGCCGTTAACCTTTGCCTTCAACGGCGGTCCAGGCTCCTCATCCGTCTGGCTGCATTTGGGTGTGCTGGGTCCCCGGCGCGTCCACATGCAAGACACGCGCCTCACCCCGCCCCCTTACCGCCTCGTGGAAAACGAATACTCACTGCTAGACGTGACCGACCTCGTTTTTATCGACCCCGTCAGCACCGGTTTCAGCCGCCCCGTACCCGGTGAAAAAGCCAAAGAGTTTCACACCTTCACCAAAGACATCGAATCCGTAGGTGACTTTATCCGTCTGTACACCACCCGTTACCAGCGCTGGAACTCGCCCAAATTCCTGGCCGGCGAAAGCTACGGCACCACCCGCGCCGCCGGACTGTCCGGCTACCTGCAAGAGCGGCATGGCATGTACCTTAACGGCATCATGCTCATCTCATCCATCCTCAATTTCCAGACCGCCTACTTCACCAATGGCAACGACCTGCCCTTCGCCCTCTTCCTGCCCACGTACTGCGCCACCGCCTGGTACCATCAGCGCCTGGACGCCGACTTACAGGCAAATTTGCAGACCACGCTGGCGGAAGTAGAGGCGTTCGCCCTGGGCGAATACACGCTGGCGCTGATGCAAGGCGACGCCCTGCCAGCCGAGGAGCGCCAGACCATCGCCGCCAAATTAGCCCGTTACACCGGCCTGTCGGCTGACTATATCGAGCGATGCAATCTGCGCATTCACATCCACCGCTTCACCAAAGAGCTGCTGCGGGCGCAAGGTCTCACCGTGGGACGGCTCGACACCCGCTTTACCGGTCTGGACAAAGATTCCGCCGGAGAAAACTTCGAGTTTGATCCCAGTTACGCCGCCATCCAGGGACCATACACCGCCACCCTCAACGATTACATACGGGGCGAACTGGCCTACGAAAACGATATTCCTTATGAAATCCTAAAATCATTATACGAAAGCTGGTCTTATAACACCTTTGAAAACCAGTTTGTGGATGTCGCTGAAACAATGCGGAAGGCGATGAGCATCAATCCGCACCTGAAAGTGTTTGTGGCGAATGGCTACTACGATCTGGCTACTCCTTACCTGGCGACGCGCTACACTTTCAACCATTTAGGACTGGCAGCCAGCTTGCAGTCGAACTATGAAATGACTTACTATGAGGCAGGGCACATGATGTATGTCCACCAGCCATCTCTGGCTCAACTAAAATCAGATCTGGCCCGGTTTTTGGAAACGGCCGTTTCGCCTGAAGCACTTTAATCGCGCACCAACCCAAACGATACCTGTTTTGACAAGAGGAGAAAATGGAAAACGAAAAAGAAATCATCGTCGTAGGCGCCGGACCGTCTGGCGCCACTGCTGCCACGATTTTAGCCCAACTGGGGCACGACGTTTTACTGTTGGACCGCCAGAGCTTTCCCCGCGACAAAATCTGCGGCGATGCTGTGCCCCACGGCGTCATCGCCATCATGAACCGGCTGGGCATGGCAGGCAAAATCCAGGCCGCCGAAGAACGGGGCGATTTCAATCGCATCGATCAGGTTCGCCTCGTCTCACCGAAAGGACATGTGTTGGATACTCCCCTAAAAGCAGGAGAAAATGGAGTCAAATCTTACGTCGCGCCACGTTTCATGCTGGACGCCGCCATTCAAGAACAGGCCGTCGAATCCGGCGTGGAATTCAGGCAGGCGCAGGTGCAGGCGCCCCTCATTGAGAATGGCAAAGTGGCAGGCGTGCGGGCCAAGGTGAGCAGCAACAGCAGCCAAAAAAGCGTCGATTTCCGCTCAAAACTGGTCATCGGGGCCGACGGCGTCACCTCCGCCATTGCCCGCGCCCTGCGTCCCAAAGAGGGACAGCACCTGGACAGCCACCGGGCGGTGGCGCTGCGCGCCTATATTGAAGACATCGAAGAAATTCCGCACACGGCCGAATTCTATATGTACGACGAGATCAATCCGGGTTATGCCTGGATTTTCTCGTTGGGAAATAACCGTGCCAACATTGGTCTGGGGATGCGCCTGGATCAATTCCGGCAAGCCAAAGGCAAGCTGGAAGAACTGCTCCACGACTTTCTGGCTATGCCTGAAATCAAAAAACGGCTCAAAAACGGCGGGCAATTACGTGATATTGCCACCTGGCAGCTCAACTTTGGTTCGCAAAAAGGGCTGCGCTTCGCTTTTGATGGCGCTTTGCTGGTAGGTGACGCCGCCGGCTTTATCAACCCAATCACCGGCGGCGGCATCCACAATGGCATGATTTCGGCGGAATTGGCGGCTAAAACCGCGCATGAAGCCCTGACGGCGGGCACGACGGCGTTGAGCCAGCTCAAAATCTATCAGCGACGCTGTGAAGAACACCTTTATCCGAGCCTGCACCGCTCATATAATTACCAGCAGATCCTGATCCGCTTCCCGGCTTTAATCGATTTTCTCATCAAACGGGGCAAAGAAAACAGCCAGTTGGCGCAGATATTCTTGTCAAAACTTTAGTGGCGGGTAGCGAGTAGCGAGTGGCGAGGTAACCGCCACCCGCCACTCGCCACCTTTCCCACGATTCCCCGACAACCAGCAAACGGCCGTTTACACAACCTGATTGCTCTCGTACAATGGCCCTTATGCCTCGTCCTTTACGAATTTTGCTGGCGCTTTTGCTGCTGAGCGCCACGGCCGTTTTGCTCATCCGAGCCACCCTGCCGCTGACGGTACCCCGCCTGCCGGGTGTGGTGCAGCAGCGGCTGCCGTCTGAGGTATGGGCGCTGGTGAGTACGCCGCTGCCCACGGCCTTGCCTGCCCCTGAGGTAATGCCCATCACAACGGCCGTTTCCCTCATTCCTACCTACACGCCAACTCCTCCACCTGCCAACTCGCCGCCGCCCGTTGAACCGGAAACGGAAACGGAAACGGCCATTTTTACCCCCAGCCCCACACCCTCACCCACCGCTACGCCGTCCCCCACGCCGCCGCTCCCTTCTGCCGTGCGGCTGGAGGGAGTGGCCATCGTGCCGCAAAAATTCAACAACTGCGGCGCGGCCAATCTCAGCATTGTGCTGAACTATTTTGGTCACGACGCCGACCAGCTTGCCATTGCCTCCGTGGTGCGACCCACCTATGAAGACCGCAACGTCTCCCCGCATGAACTGCAAGCCTACGTCAACGAACAAACGCCGCTGCGCGCCGCTCTGGTCTACGCCGCCGACATGACCCTGCTAAAGCAGCTTGTGAGCGCCGGGTATCCGGTTATCATCGAAGCGGGCTTAATTCCCAGCGAATGGGAAGGCTGGATGGGGCACTATCTCACCATCACCGGTTATGCTGACAAGACGCAAACCTTCATCGGCATGGACACGTTTCTCGGTCCCTGGGACAGCAGCGGGCGGGCAGAGGATTACGCCGAATTGGCCGAGCTTTGGCATCAATTCAACAATACGCTGCTGGTAGTCTATCCGCCGGAGCAGGAAGAGGCGGTGAGGGCAATTCTAGGCGGCGCGCATACGGAACCGTTGCAAATGTGGCGGCGCAGTGCGGAAAAAGCACAAACGGCCGTTACCGCCACTCCCACCGACGCCTTCGCCTGGTTCAACCTGGGCAGCAGCCTGACGCAGTTGGGCCACCTAACGGGCGAACAGGTCTACTACGAAAACGCGGCGATGGCCTTTGATCAGGCGCGAACCATTGGCCTGCCCTGGCGCATGTTATGGTATCAGTTTGATTTATACGAGGCGTATCTGGCAAACGGCCGTTACCAGGACGTACTCACCCTCACCGACGCCATCCTGAACAGCGGGGGGCAATTTGTAGAAGAAACATTCCTCTACCAGGGTCACGCCTGGCTGGCGTTAGGGGATGAAACTCGCGCCCGCGCCGCCTATGAACAGGCCATCCTCCTCCAACCCAACAACCAGGAGATAGCCAAGGCGGCATCCCTCCTCAAATAAACAAAACAGGCTGTAGCAGGCGAAAACATGATTTTCGCCTGCTACAGCCTGTCTAATCTGGCAGCCTTATCCGGTTACTTTAATGGTAACGCGGATACCGGCTGCGGTCGCTTTTCCGCCTGGTGCGGCGCAACCCTTTTTGCCGGTTACGATAAACGGTGATGATGGTATTGGTTTCTCGGCTTAAAACCACCATCGTCCCCTCGAGGCGCTCATACACCTGACGCTCCTTCCGGGGAATATCACATTTGCGCAGAAAAATGAAAACTGCGCCCGCTTTATGCAACTTCCGGCCAAATTCAAGAACAAAATCAATGTCCTCGAAAGATACGTTGCGCTGCGCCATGCGTTTTTCCGCGTGATCGCTGGGGACATAGCCCTGTAAATCGGCTGGTAAAAACATGACACCTCCGTATCTGAAGGGCATGAGATTTGTCTTCATCTTCTCCAGCAATACTTTACCCCAGAGTGGCTTGCGGCTCAATACTTCATCCAGGTGAACGGATAAAGAATTCGGCAGTCAATGCCGGATTCTTCTAAACCTTATGGGTTACTTCAGTACTACTGGACGCTTTGGGGCTGCTGCCCATTATTGGCATGTTTGCAGATCATTGTAATTGAAATTTCCAGCCAGATAGGTTCCGCCAACCCAACCGGTGGCGCCATCGGGCAGGTAAATTTCAATCCAGCCGCTGCTGCGGCAGCCGGTTAAAGTTACCACCTGTCCGCTGGAAACGTGGGTGAACGGTTCATACTCCATGCCGGGGCCGCTGCGCACGTTGAGTACGCGGGCGTTGATGACGGCAGCAGTCATGGGGGCTAACGTGGGGGTTGTGACTGAGGATGGAGGTGGGGAAACGGCCGTTACCGTCCCATTCTCCGCCGTCACCACCAGCCGCGCCTCAGCCTGGCCTATGTCGTCAAAAAACGTCATACGCAGAGGCACAGAGCCGCCGGGCAAATCAATCACATTGGCGTAGGACACCGTGCGATACGGGTCTTGCCACTCGTCGATGATCAGCTGATTGTTCACCCACAGGCGCACCCCGCCATCCACATACGCCGTAAAGCGGTAACGGCCGGCCGGGAAACTGTGGCTGTTGGTCCAATCCACAGAAAAACGGTCGGCGTTCACCACATTGGGCTGGGGCGAACTTGACCCCCAGATGAAGTCGATTTCCGGATCCTGGCGCACCATGGCGGACGCACCTTCCAGGTTGGTATTGTTGTAATAGACGCCTGTCCAACCAGGCAGCACAGGCGCCGGTGATGCGCCGCCGCCGGGTAGAGAACCGGCAATTTTGGCGTAGCTGAGTTTGGCGATGGCAATGTTACCGGCCTCAAAATATTCCATCTTCACCGGCACGCTGCCCGCCACTTGCACGTCAACCGAATTAGAGGTGACGGTCTGGTTTTGCCATTTGTCGATGACCAGTTGGCCGTTGACCCACAGGCGCACACCGTCATCGGTGGTGGTGGTGAAGCGGTATAGTCCCGGTTCCAAATTCAGAGTTTGGGTCCACCTCACAGAAAAATTGTCGCCATTGATGCTGTCGGCGGGCTTGCCGGTTCCCCAGTCAAAGTTAATGGTCCCATCATTACGCACGAGGGTTGGCTGGCCGAACAGGTTTTTGTTGTTGAAATATTCGCCAAGCCAGTTTGCGGCGCCTACCGAACTGACCGGTCCCCAGGAAAACTGGGCCACCGCGCCGCCAGTCGCCTCATAATATTCCACTTTCAGGTCGTGTTCCCCTGCCGGAATGTAGACATCGGTGACCACGGTATGCGCCTGGCTGTCGTTCCAACTGGAGATGATTTCGTTGTCGTTGACCCAGACGCGCATCCCATCATCCATGGTGGCGGTGAAACGGTATACGCCGGTGGAGAAGTAGACCCGGCGCGTCCATCTGGCGGAAAAATTATCCACCGGCACGGCTGCGCCCGGAGAGCCATTATTCCAAATATGGTTGATGGTGGACTCGTGCCCGGTCTGCACGGGATCGCCGGAGAGGGTGCGGTTGGCATAGTACCGGACATACCATTTGTCGTCCGCGGCGTGGGTGGGGCGGGCATGGATGACACTTAAAGTAAATACTGCCAACAAAACAGCACTGAGAGTGAGCCACAAGCGGTTGGGTGTGATTTTTCGCTTCATGTTTAACAACTCCTTGCTGAGGCGTAAGGGCAAACGTCTCAAAATTGTCTGCCGAATGAAAGTCAGCAGCTTTATTATAGCAAAAGCTGAGGCCGCTAATCTCTACGATTTAACTGCGAGTTTTTGCCAGCGCCTGGTCCAGATCGGCGATGAGATCCAGGGGGTGCTCCAGCCCAATGGATAGGCGGAGCAGGTTGGGCGGGGTACTGGTATGGGGGCCTTCGATGGA
>JAWOGU010000460.1:0-7763 GCA_046496595.1 Chloroflexota bacterium | reverse complement strand
GTTTCCTGCATCCCACAGCCGCCACAGCCCTCATGGAATCCATATCGAACAAACAATCGGATGCGGAGAAGTTTGCCGCGCTGTCAGAACGCGAACAGGATGTCCTGCGGCTGTCCGTGCTGGGTTTTACCAGCCGGGAAATTGGCGAGCAGCTCTTTATCAGCCCCAAAACCGCCGACACTTACCGCCAGCGAGCTATGGATAAGCTGGAATTAACCCACCGCTCGGATCTGATTAAATTCGCCTTACGCGCTGGCATATTGGATGACTACAAAACCTGATCTGTCAGGAAAACCCCTACACAAGCATATCCTTTTCCCGATACCCAACGATCCATCTCAATGATAAATTACATGGCAAGTCATTAAGATGCAAATGTGTTCATCCTACCCTGGATATATCAGAACACATTTTTAGTGGTCATTGGCTGCAATACGGAACATTTCCCTGGTTGAGAGTCGATGGCCGAGAAGATCGGAGAGAAAATTCATGACAGAGAATGGAAAGTTCAAACTCAATCGTCGAGACTTTCTGCGAATCGCCGGTATTGGCGCCGGTGCGGCGGCAGTCGCAACCGTCAGTAAACCGGCAGCGGCAGAATCCAAGACATTTACCGGCGCCCCTTTTTCTGATCCGGCCGGTCGGTTAAAACGCCCCTGGTGGGTTAAAACCGTCGACGAACCCACCATGGAAGTAGATTGGGACATGATGCAGCGCTACAACGAACGCACCGGGACAGTTCGTGGGCCGGGCATGGCGGGTTACGTTGGTCCTGATGAAGTAGATCGGCTAACAGAAGCAGCCGCCAAAAATGAATTACAACGGATGCTGGATAACGTCGATGGCTATACCCTGAAAGATCAGGCTCTGAAAGAAGCGCATGTCGGCATCGGGAAATCGTTTTTAGGACCGCAAGAAGCGAAAACCCCGGAAGAACGCGGCGTGCCCAATTGGACCGGTTCGCCGGACGAAGCCGCCAAGATTATCCGGGCGGCGATGCGCCATTTTGGCGCTGCCACCGTTGGCTTCATCGAGCTGGACGACAATACGCGCAAACTGATTTATGGCGTTGACCCGGATGGCAAAGATCTGATTTTTACCGATGATCCGATTGCCTCGGAAGACGACGATGCCCGTTACATTCCTAACAGCTGCAAGTATGTTATTGCCTACACGGTACAAATGTCAACGGAAACAATGCGCCGCAGCCCTACAGTCCTTGGTTCACAAACCACGACATTGGCTTATACACGGGGTGAAACGATCCAGGCGTCTTTGCAGGAGTTTTTGCGCGGTTTAGGGTATCAATGTTTAGGTGAGGCCAGCACCAATGCGCTGGGTATCGCTCCCGCTTTTGGCGTGATGGCAGGTTTAGGCGAAATGTCTCGTTTGAATCGGATGATTACGCCGGAATTTGGGCCGATGGTACGTGTCTTTAAGGCGCTGACGGATTTACCCGTTGCAGTTGACAAACCGATTGATGCGGGCATCATGCAATTCTGCGCGAGCTGCAAGAAGTGCGCCGAGGCCTGCCCTTCAGAATCGTTGAGTTTCGATGAGCCAACCTGGGAAACACGGGGCGGCTGGAACAATCCGGGACACAAGGCCTATTTTGAAGATGCTACGACTTGTATGGCCTATTGGCGTGAGCAGGCCGGCACCAACTGCGGTATCTGTTTTGCCGTGTGCCCGTTTAGCAAGAAGGATAATGCCTGGGTTCATGAAGTTGTGAAGGCGGGATCATCAGTGGCGCCATTTATGAACAGCTTCTTCCGCACGATGGATGATGCGTTTGGCTATGGTACCCAAGCCAGTTCTGAAGAATGGTGGTCGCTGGATCTGCCGGAATATGGCATTGATAGTAATCAACCGGTAATGGAGGCGTAAACAATGTCTGAAAATATGATGGTGAAAGTCAAGAAACGGCCGTGGTATGAGTGGATTCTTTGGGTTCTGTGGGGCATTACACTGGTATTCATTTTACAAAACGCAGTAGCCAGTGGCGCTGAATTAGAACCTCGGGCGGCGCTTATCTTTTGGATTAGCCTGGTTGTCTTGTTCCTGGCCGGTGTTGTTGTGTGGTTTATTCGTCGCAGTAAGTAAGTAACCCAAGTTGCCACCATGTTGAATTGTCATTCTGAGCGGAGTCTTCGGAGCGAAGAATCCCTTCCATCTGGCTAAGTTGAGGGGATTTCTCGCCGAAGACGGCTCGAAATGACACGTCTATAGGTTTTTTTATTGAAAGGTAGCAACTTGAGTTAAGTAAAACTATGGTGGACTCTAGCATCTTGACTTCACCGGAACATCCGTCCATTTTCTCATAGTTGTGGCGGGCTTTAGCAATCTGCACACAAGGCAGGCCCGCCATCTTCATGATTTGGTTATCCGCAGAGGGAGAGGGGATTTCCCCTTTCCCTCTTTTGGATCCAGTGCATAATAGACAGCATGGCGTCTGACGAATCTATTGTTATTCCGCTAAAACCCAAAAAATCATCTCGCCAGCAGCGAAACAGACGTGAACGCCTGTTTATGATCTTCACGATAGGGCTGATTATCGCTGCCTGGTTGATTGGGTATTTCACCAGTGGGGCAGATGTTGCGCCTCTGGTTCCCGAGGTGCTGCCTGGCGCGACGAGTATCCAAACTCAAGGCCCGTTATTTCTAGGCTATGACGTTAATGGCGAACTGGTAGGGTATGCCGCCGTGGGGCAGGCTTCCGGTTATGGCGGTCCGATTGAAATGTTGGTTGGCGTGAATGCTGACGGGGACATTTTGGGCTCGACGATTGTGGTGGAGCGGGAATCGCCCGGATTTTTCCGGTTGGTGGAGAACAGCGGCTTAATTGAATCGTATGCCGGGCAGGTGATTACGGACCCGTTGCAGTTGGGCGAGGATCTGGATGCGGTGTCCGGGGCGACGGTGAGTGCGGAAGGGGTGGCGCTGGCGGTGAGAACGGCCGTTCAGCAAATTGCGGCTGATGGTCTTAATACGCCGCTGCCGCCACAAAAACAGCCCATCGAATTTGGTATTCCTGAAATTGTACTCATCCTGCTGTTTGCCACCAGCTATGTGGCGCACAAAATGCGCAGCCGCGTCTGGAAAAACCGCGTCCGCTGGGGAACGCTGCTCACCGGCATGATTGTGTTAGGTTTCATCTACACGGCTCCTTTTACGATTACAATGGTGGTGTCTTTGTTGAGTGGGTTCTGGCCCGACTGGCATACCAATCTTTACTGGTACATTCTGATGGGCGGCATCATATTTGCCACCACGGTGGATTCGCAAAATCCTTACTGCTACTGGTTCTGTCCATTTGGGGCAGTGCAGCAGTGTGTGGCCGTGGTCACTGGCGCGAAACTGTACCGTCCACGCGACTATAACGTGCCCCTGAAATGGTTGCAGCGCGGCCTGGCTTTGACAGCGATTCTGTTGGGTCTGGCTTTACGGCGGCCGGGGGTAGCCAGCTACGAACCCTTTGCCACGCTGTTTGATTTCCGGGGCACAGGAGTGGAGTGGGTATTTTTGATACTCATTATGCTGGTTAGTTTGATGATCTACCGGCCGTTTTGCAATTACCTGTGTCCGCTGGACGTTGTGGTGGAGTTTATTGCTGTCTGGCGGCGTTGGGTGAAAGAGATTTGGGCAACATGGCGAAAAGAACCGACAAAAACATAAAATGGGAAAGTTCCAAGCGCAAACTCTTGTTGGCGTTTGTATCTGTGTGCGTGCTGTTGATTTGCGCGATCTGGATTCAGGGCATTGTGACGCCTGAACCGAAAACGCCCAGTTATTACCGTGAGACCTACAAAGTAGACGAGTCACTTTACCTGACGGTGACGGCCGACGCGCTGCGCTATAATCCTGAACCCGCCGGGACGCCCGAACCGGATGCGGGCAGCGACCAACATCATGGCTCTGGACAGGGTCAGGGCGGCGGCCAAAGCGGCGGCGACCAGGGCGGCCAAGGCTCGGGTAATTAGCGGATTTTTTATGTCTGAATTGATGCCTGTTTCTCCTAACCCGATGAGTCGTCGGGAGTTTTTGAAGATAACGGCCGTTGCCGGCGCAGTGCTGGCGGGCGGCAGTTTATTACGTCTGGGCATTACGCCCAAAGCGGTGACACTGCATGACACACAAACCCTCATGGGAACCATCATCAATCTGGTGTTGGTGACCGATGAGGCGCAAAACGGCCGTTCCGCCATGGAAGCCACGTTTGCCGAGATGCGGCGTCTGATTGCCATTTATGATCATCGGCAGCCAGAAAGCATCCTGTCCCAACTAAACCAAAACGGCCGTCTGACAGCGCCGCCGCCTGAACTGGTCTCCCTTTTGACGCAAGCCATCGCTTTTGGTGACTTAACAGACGGCGCGTTTGATGTCTCTGTTAAGCCGCTGCTAGAGGCTGTGAGCGCCGGAAAAGAAACCGCCGCTGTCCAGCATCTTGTCGATTATCGCCGTATTCAGGTGAATGAGGGCGAGATTGTGCTGCAGCCCGGCATGGCGCTGACGCTGGATGGCATTGCCAAGGGCGCGGTCGTGGATGGGGCGGTGGCGGCGCTGCAAGGGCGTGGTTATGAGAACGTGTTGGTGGAAGCGGGCGGTGATTTGGTGGGAAACGGCCGTTCCCTGGACAATACCCCCTGGCGCATCGGCATCCGCCATCCCCGGCAGCCCGGCAGCCTGATAGCCAGCCTGCCCATTGCGGCACAGGCTGTCGCCACCTCCGGCGATTACATGAACGCCTTTACGGCCGATTTCAGCCGTCATCACATTCTCGACCCACGCACAGGCCAATCGCCGGCAGACAGCGCCAGCGTCACTGTGTTGGCGTCCACCGCCGCCGCCGCCGATGCCTTGAGCACCGCCCTTATGGTAGCCGGTCCTCAAACCGGCCTGGCTCTGGCCGAAAACCTGCCAGGCGTTGAAGCCCTCTTCGTTACCAAATCCATGCAAATACACCACACCGCCGGCTTCCCCATGGAAGCGCCAAAGCAATAAATTTAACGCAGACGCAGGGTTTTCTCTGCGCTCTCTGCCTCTCTGCGTTGAACAATTTCTATTGGAGAAAATAAAATGATGGCAAATACCCCCGCCGAGCGAATCCAGTTACTGGAAACCAGAGTAGAAGACGCACGGGCGCAAAATAATGTCGATACCCTGATTGCCGGCCTATTCGAGTTGGGACAGGCTTACCTGGATACGGGCGACACGCCAAAAGCATTGACGCAGTTTGAGGAAGGCATCCAATTTTGCCATAAGAGTGGCGATGAACTATCGGAAGCGCGTTTTTGGGGCTTTAAGGGAATTTGTCTGGTACGCCTGGGCAACGCGCACTTCGCCCAAATTGCTTTTTACAAATCGCTCAAAATGGCTCGCGCCCTCGACTACAAAAGTCTGATAGTTGACGCCTTGACGCAAATAGGCAGCTTGTTGCTGGACACTGACCAGCCAGAGAAAGCCATCTCCAAGTACGAACAAGCCCTGGCTGAAGCCCTCAACACCGGAGAGCAGCGCAGGGTTATGCTGATAGCCAGTAAAATAGGCGGCATCTTTTTAGGGTTGGAATCGTTGGAAAAGGCGATGGATTATTACGCCATGGCTTTACAGACAGCGCAGGCCCTGGGGGATCGGCGGGCTGAATGCGTCTACCATATCAACATTGGTAATGTGCTTTTTGCCAACCATGAAATGGAAGCGGCGAACGATCATTTTGAACAGGCGCTCAATCTGGCGATGGATTTGGAAGACGCGCAGGTGGAAATCAGCGCGTTAAGTAATTTGTTGAGAACCAGTATTGCCGCCGATAAGTCCAGCATGGCGCTGCTTTATGGCGAATCCGTTATTCGTCAGGCGGCGGCAGTTCATGAGCCAGCCATTGAAATTGCTAATATCCACGCGCTGACCAGTTATCTGATGGATAAAGGCCAATACCGCAAGGCGCAGCCTTATCTGGAGCGGGGTCTGGTGTTGGCGGAGGGACAACAGGATTGGGATTGGCAGCTTACGGTGCTGCTCAATCTGGGGAATACGGCTTATCAACTGGAGCGTTTGCCCCAGGCCGCCGACTATTACCGGCAGGGTTTGGTTGTAGCCGGAAAAGCGCTCAACAATCTGGTGGAAGCGCAGTTGTTGGGACGCTTAAGTGCGGTGCAGGCAGACATGGGGGAATTGGAAACGGCCGTTCTCACCGCCCGAAAAGCTTTGGATTTAGCGCAGCAATTGGAAAACCCCGTCCTCATCGGCGAACAACAAATGCTGCTCTCCTTTACCCACAGCGAACTGACCCAAACAGAAGAAGCCATCGCCTATGCGCAGGCTGCCACGCAAACCTATCGCGCCAGCGGTCAGGACGCCCTGGCTGAACAGGCTGCCGCTTTTGCCGCCTCACTCAGCGAGCAGTGAGGAGTGGCAGACAAACCAGGCTTGTTTCGTGGCGAAATATGCGCCGGCAAAATGAATAGTTCTTTAGGAATTCTTGAGCACCAAACTGCAACTTGAGGTGGTTTGTCTGGAGGTCATAGGCGCTGCCAGCCTCATTTTTGGAAACTTTGCAGGCTCAACCCAATCTGGCAAACGGCCGTTCCCCGTGTTAGACTCCGCGTCGCCCTGAAATTACCCTGTGCAGTAACAAAAGCAACCATAACATTCCTGACTGCGCTCATGAAGTAGTGTGCACGCATGACAACCATAGACCAGACATTTGCCGGGTCACAATTTGGCCCTTTATTTGAAAATTGGCACAAAATTGCCCATAACCAGTTAGACAAAGCTTTCCACCTATCGCCCCATCTCAGCTTTGATGACACTACCCGGCTGGCGTTTTTCAGCGACGCCCATCGCGGCGTCAATAATCGGGATGATTTTTTTGCGCCCAACGCCGGTTTGTTCTACCACGCCCTCAGCCATTACTTCCACGAAGCTTTTACCTTTGTCGAAGTGGGGGATGGGGATGAACTGTGGCATAACCACTCCTTTGCCGACATTCGCCGCACCTACAGTAAAATTTTTGACCGGTTCGCCCAATTCAACCGGGCGGGGCGGCTGCATCTCATCGTGGGCAACCATGATTCGCCCCAAGGTTTGTTCGACGCCACCGAAAAAGAGGGCATTCCGCTCACGCAAGGACTGCGCCTGACCTACACGCCTACCGGTCAGAAGTTGTTTGCCGTCCACGGCCATCAAGCCGATCCGGACGGGGATCGCAATTGGGAAACGATTCGCCGCCAGAGCCGTTATTTTTGGCAGTATTTGTTACGGTCGGGTTTGTCCAGGTTTTACCACTTTGCCGAACCAGAATTCAACTTGCCAGACAAGCCGGAACTGCTGCGGCTGCCACGCTGGTTTAGCGACTGGGCGTTGACCAAGGCAGTCAGGCTGGAGACGGCGATAAAAATGTGGCTGGAACGGGAAAAGCAAATTGTGATCAGCGGACATACCCACATGGTCAATTTTCCAGGCCGCGGAGAACTGCCTCATTTCAATACCGGTCACTGTACCACTCCCGGTTATATTACCGGTTTGGAGATCAACGACGGCGTGTTAGCCATGGTGAAATGGACGGATTGGGATGGCGTGTATGCGCGCACTGTTCTGCGCCAAATGCCGCTGGGGGAAGTGATGGGGTGATGGGTGTAGGGGTGATGGGGTGAAAAACCCTTCTCGATTTCTGTTGTCTACTACCCGTCTCTTATATTTAGGACGGGTCAATGCCCACAAACTGTACACTGTAAACTGTAAACTGTTTACTGAACACCGGGTTT
>JAWOGU010000459.1:0-7647 GCA_046496595.1 Chloroflexota bacterium | reverse complement strand
CCCCGAGGAAGTACAGAGTTATTTGGTCAGGCACAACCTGCCTTACCTCGTTGTAAACAGGTATGTCTGTCCACGAGGACACAGCCAGATGTGGCATGTGCCGCGGCTCGGTAACACGGAACGAGGCGTAATGGTGGTACGCGACATGTGAATATGGCGGCCCAGCTAGTCATCTTTCTTTCTGGCCGGGCCGTCTCATCATACTCCTTTTTGGCTCATCCAGGCAAGACCTGTTTTGGGTTCGGCCGTGAGCTTGAAAGGAGGTGAATACGGTCATGAAACTGATGACAAAGAGCCTTGAGAAACGCTTTGCGCAAATTGGCGAACAACAAGATACCGACGACCCAATCATTGTCGCCAAGTTTTTCAATCCTTGCGGTGCAGGCACGTGGTATGCAGCAGCTTACTATCCAGAAGAACGGGTAATCTTCTGTTATGCCTCTATCTTCGGCGATTACAATGACGAGTGGGGATATACCTCGCTTGCCGAATTGGAATCGTACAAAGGACCGTTCGGATTAGGGATTGAACGCGATCTTTACTGGCAGGAAAAAAGGGCCAGTGAAGCAATCCCTGATAAGGCTTAATTACCATCATGGCCGGAAAACCTATCTTTTAAGCTCCGGCCGTGATTGAAAATAAAATCATGTACACTAAAAAGAAAGTGGAACGAATAATTCATATACCACCAGGATGGTGTAGTCAAATTTGCGCCCAGTCGATGAATGAAGTCTGCGTGGAAATTTGTGCTCCACGCAGAGATGCATGTTGGTTTGAGCCAAAAAAAGATTACACCCTTGATGAATTGCCGCCCTTTTCTTTTGAAACCTGGCAGAATGACATGACCGCCAAAGAACGGCAGACTTATATTGGTTTATATATGGCGAAAGTTGTGGATCGCCTGCAAGGGAGAGAAAAAAATGTCTGGACACGATCTGATCGAGCCGCTGTTGACCGCAGGAGAGACGGCCGAACTGCTCAAACTATCAAAGTCGAAAATCTACGGGATGGCCAAGAGAAAGGAAATCCCACATTTTCGGCTGGGGAAAAACATACGATTTCGGGCAACGGATCTGACCAAGTGGCTGAAAAACCGTGAGGAAATTCCAAGTGATTACTGAAAGGATTTTGTACAGGCGCTTTTTCAATTATTTACCCCTGAACCACCCTCGTTCTTTGGCCGTTTTTTTTCGGTGGCAATTGGCACACCGCACTTCACACTTGTTGATCTCTTCCTGGACGGTCTCTATGGAATATCCCTGGCCTGCTAGCATCGTTATGTCGCTTTTTTTCTTTCCCCTCACATGGTCAAATTCCAGCACGGTAGGATCCGACTCGCCACAGTCAACACAAGGATGACTGGAGAGATAATCCCAAACATATTGTCGGGCTACTAAAATCATCCGCTGTTTGGTTTCTCTGGTGTTGGCAATGTGGGTTTCTTTGTTTTTTTCGTACCAGTCGTGGCGCTGCTTTTTTTGACATTCTTTGCAAGTTCCCCATCGTTTCCCTTGAGTTTGATTGCGCCAATAGTATTCAGATTCCGGTTTAAACTCCCCACAAGTAGCACACTTTTTCATTTAAACCCACCTTAAAGCCCAATTAATTGCTACCCAATTGCTACCCTTTTGGTTTTTAAAAACAAAAACCCCGGTAAAGCAAAAGTCCCAAACCCGAAGATTTAGGACTTGTTTGAGGGTTTACCCCTATATATTCTGGTGGGTCATGAAAGATTCGAACTTTCGACCAATGGATTAAAAGTCCACTGCTCTGCCAGCTGAGCTAATGACCCGAAGCGACTGAGATTATAGCCTTGCCAGAGGCGACGTGCAAGCACCAATAGGGATTGGAGGAAAATGCCTTCAATCCCTATTCTGTTTATATCACCGTAATTTTTCTGCCTGCTTTGTGGACACAGTTCTTAGAGTATCCGAGTCATGTTTGCGTTGGTTTTTTGGCTCTATTATAATGGAACAATTCTGGAGTGCAGGTGTGCTCTATATCAGGTTAAACATATGGCAGCAACTGAAGCCGGCTCACAAGCCACGTCAAAATCTTATCCAACATCTGAACAACAGTATCGACAGTCAACCGAAGTGGTTATGCGGGAAATTGTTGAAACGCTGCTCCTGACATTCTTCATTTTCTGGTTGGTCAATGGTCTTGTTGGGCGCTATCGGATTGATGGCAGCAGTATGAACCCGACGTTACAAGATGGCGAGTACCTTATCATTAATAATGTAAGTTACTATCTGGATACGCCATCGGCCGGGGAAGTTATTGTATTTCATCACCCAACCAGTGATTTGAACTTGATAAAACGGGTTATTGGGCTGCCTGGCGATGAGATAGCGATTCATGATGGGCAAGTCATTGTCAACGGTGAGGTTTTAGACGAACCGTATATTCGCGATGCGCCCCGTTACACGTATAATAGTGTGGTACCGGAAGGGCAATATTTTGTTTTGGGAGATAATCGTAATAATTCTAGCGATTCTCATACATGGTCATTTCTGCCTAAGGACCACATTGTTGGCAAAGCCATGTTCATCTATTGGCCCCCTACCGATTGGGGACCTGTGCCCCATTATGAATTTGATAGTGCATCCTGACAAACTTAAGGCTTCACTTTGTTAGGGAGTAGAGATTGGAAGCAGCGAAATCTCTTATCTTCATAATCGCCAAGTTGCTTTTGAACGATTAGGTAAGAAGATCTACTGGGATAAATAAGGCTGGAAACGATGGCTCGTTCTAAACATAACCGTACATTACCTGATGATTTGGCCCGTTGTATTGACCACACCTTGCTGAAACCTGATGCTACGCAGGCACAAATTGTTCAACTTTGCGCAGAAGCGCGCGCCCACCATTTTGCTTCCGTTTGTGTCAATCCAGTTTATGTGAAATTATGCGCCCACTTGTTAAAAGGTTCCGATGTGGAGACCTGCACGGTTGTTGGTTTTCCGCTTGGGGCGAATACCACCGTGGTTAAAGCTTGCGAGACGCGGGAGGTTGTGGCGCTAGGGGCCACGGAAGTGGATATGGTGATCAACATTGGTGCCTTAAAATCTGCTAATTACGAAGCGGTTTTGGACGATATTGTGGTTGTGACACAGGCGGCTCATGAAGGCGGCGCACTGGTAAAGGTTATCATTGAAGCTGCCTTGCTAACGGATGAAGAAAAGGTGATCGCCTGCCAATTGGCACAGGCGGCGGGGGCTGAGTTTGTGAAAACATCTACCGGTTTTGCCTCTGGCGGGGCGACTGTGGCGGATGTTACTTTGATGCGGCAAACGGTTGGCCCTGAAATGGGAGTGAAAGCTGCCGGTGGTATCCGCACTTTCCAGGATGCGCAGGCAATGATTGGCGCGGGGGCGTCTCGTTTGGGCGCCAGCGCCGGCATTGCTATTCTTGCAGAAGCGACGAATTTATGACAATTCAGGTGATCACGTGTGAGGTGTGTCGTATCGGTCATTGTCAACCGACAAAGGCTCCTTTTATGTATTGGGTTGCGGATCGGGTATTGGTTTTACCGGGCGCGCCTGCTTTATCGTGTGACATTTGCGGGCATTTGTATTACGACCCTGCTTTTATGCGGCGGATGGAACAGTTGTTGCAAGAGTTGGAGAGAAGTGTGCAGACGAGTGAGGTTGTGAACCGCAGACTGCCGGCCGATGAATTGGTTTCCTGGCAATCTACGCGCGGTAGTTAACGGCCGTTTCCCACTCTCCTATTTATTGCAGCCCAAGCCACAAGCATGACACCAGCAACAGAGGCAAAACGCCAACAATTACAAATATTCATTGACCGGGTTCTGGTACCTTGGGATGCGGTTAAAGGCGTGGTGGCCATCGGCTCCATGGCTTCAGGCCACATGAGTCCGGAATCCGATATCGACGCCGTCCTTTTTCTTGAGCCTTACGACCTCTTTGTGGCGCCCGCCGAAGCGCTCTGGAATCCGGCGGATGACACCTTCCACAGCATCTTTGCTGAGTCCGACTTCCCCGATGGTATTCCCCTGGACCTGGATCGCTGCGATCTGGCAAAGTGGCGTGATCCGGCCTATTCATGGCCGGAGGGCAAGAAGGCCGAACTGAGCATGGGTTTGATTGTTTACGATCCTAGCGGGCAGATTTCCGCTTTAATTGCGGAGCGCACAGCCTACAGCGCCGAAGTCCGCCAGCAGCGTCTGGATGAATCCCTGGTCTGGTTGGACCAACATCTCAACTGGAAAGACCCCCAAAAGATGTGGGACCAAATGGGACCAGCCATTGCCCACGACCGTTTGAATGCGGCGTACAGTTATCTGGCGAAGGCGTTATTTGCCTATAACGGCCGTTGGCAAATATGGCGTAATCGTGAGATGCAAACCTTGTTGCAGTTACCCTGGCTGCCTGCCGGTTTTCAGGAAAAAGCGTTAACTGCCGCCAGCGCAAGTGGACACAACTTTGCGGCCTATCAGCAGCGAATTGACGTTCTGCGAGAGATGTTCCAATACCTCTTGGATAAATTAGTGGAGGATGGCGACTATTCCTCTATGCCCATAGACCAGGCATTTATCCGGCAAAATCAAGAACCGGGACGCGCCTGGAACATGGAAGAATGGAACACCATCCATAGAGTAAGACGTTTGGGCCTGGAAATGGGACCAGAGCAAGCCGCTAAAGGATAACGATATGGGCGCCACACATTTTGGCCGCAACCAACTCATCAGCACCGATATGTTTACAGACGCCTATCGCGTGACCGGGCATGTTTTGGTGGGCACGGGCGGCATCCATGCCGAATTGGCAAACCCCAACTCCAATTTCCTGGAACTGCAAGACGCTTATGTTTCCCGCATTCATCAACCGGGCGAAATTGTCACCCATTACAAAGTAGCAGCCTTTCGCAAGGACAACATCAACTTTATTGTGTTACAAGATAGACGGGAAGGTATTCCGGTGGGCACACAGCACGGCCGTTCTATCTTTACGCGCGGCCGTTCCGTGCCCTCATTTCTGACAGTACCGTCCTTTGAAATATCAGGGGAAATTATGTATGAGGGTAAAATTGCGCCGCGAGAAATTTTGGTGCAGTCCGTTGGTCGTTTCCAACTGGTCTTCTCTGCTAAAGCGTTGGCTTCGCTTTACCCTAACATTTCTTATAGCGGTGATTTAATTCTGGTGCAAAAAGAGCGCATCGGCATCTTTTGTTTGGGAACATAGGCTGCGTTTAATAACAGCCTAAACGGCAGATCTGGTTTGGTTCTGTTCCGTGCTGGCGGTAAGGAGATTCAAGCGTGGCAAGGATTTACGTAATCGATGACGATGAACAACTGCTCCGCATGGTAGGTTTGATGTTGGAGCGCGGCGGGCATACGGTTCAGTTGATTAGTAATCCGGTTGAGGGGCTTGAACAGATTTTAGAGGACAAGCCCGACTTGCTGGTACTGGACGTGATGATGCCAGGCATGAGCGGGCATGACATTGCCCGCAGCATTCGCACCCATAAAAGTTTGGAAGATCTCCCCATCCTGATCTTAACCGCTCGTTCGCAGGAAGTAGACAGAGATACAGCCCTGAAAAGCGGCGCCAATGATTATCTAAGCAAGCCGGTTACTTCTCAAGAAATTATTGAGCGTGTGGACAATTTGTTGACCCAACGCCAGTCAAAAGTGACACCAGAACAAGGCGTCGCGATTGCGTTGTTTGGGTTGCGTGGTGGTGTGGGGCAAACAACGCTGGCAGTAAATTTGGCGAGCGCTTTACGCCGGACGTCTCAGCAAGAGGTGTGTTTGCTGGATGGCTCGCCTTCCGGCGGGCAGGTGGGTTTGCATTTACGGCTGCATGTGCGCCATTCTTGGGCAGACTTACCGCCTCTGGCTGAGTTGGATGGCGCGGCCCTGAAAAAAGTCCTGACGCTCCACCCATCCGGCTTGCGGATGCTGGCAGCGCCTGCCATCCCCCAAATAGGCGCAGAGCCGTCTCCAGAAGTCATGGCGCGCTTGATTGAGCTGCTGCGGGCGCAATCGACCTTTGTGGTGATGGATTTGCCCCGACTGTTCGATCCCACTTTTAAGATGATGTTGGATATGGCTGACATTGCTTTACATGTGTTAACGCCGGATGTGGTATCGGTGCAAACGGCCGTTCAGTTGAACCGTCTCCTGGATAAATCAAACATTACCTTTAAGCAAAAGAGCTACGTGCTCAACCAGGTACAGCCGGAGGCGCAGATTCCGCAAACTACTGTGGAACGGGGGCTGAATGCCCGGGTTGCCTCAAAAATTAATTTTGATCCCAACCAGGCGAGGGCCTTGTCTCAAGGGGTACCACTCACGTTGACCTCAGCTCAATCGCCGCTGCCGGCGATGATGAACCGGCTGGCAGACGTTATCTGGCAGCGGACGGCTAAGAAGGTTGGTTCGTAGCGGGAGACGGCCTATCCCAGGCAAACAGCATAATTTCCTCATCTTCTCCAGGAAGCGTGAGCAGGCGCTCAAATCGCAGCCCAATCCTCTCCAAAACTTTGATAGAACTATTGTTGGCAATGGCGGTAATAGCCACAATCCGGTTTAGGCCGATGACGGTTTTGCCGTAAGCCAGCACTGCGGCAGCTGCCTCTGTGGCATATCCCTGCCCCCAATAGGCGGGCAAAAAGGCATAGCCAATATCCACGTCCGCCAAACCCTCTCGTTTGATCAGGCCACACATGCCAATGGGAGCGCCATTTTCTTTCAGTGTGGTCAGATAGAGGCCAAAACCATTCTTTTGGTAGCTGGCGATTGGTCCTTGCCGCAAGTATTGACGGGCGGTTTCCAGCGTGCGCACGCGCCGGTCGCCAATGAATTGCAGGAACGATGGTTCGTTGAGCAGCGCTAGGATAAAAGGAGCATCATCAAGGGTAAATGGCTGTAGATTCAAACGTTGGGTGGTGAGAAGAGGTGTCATGATAAGGTCACTTGAAGGTAGGATTGGCCCAATCTACAAGATTGGGCCAATCTGAGAACTCGAAACGAAAATTCACCTTTGGCCGAGCTTTCGCAGCCGTTCCCTTTCGACAGGCTCAGGAGACTCGGAGCGTTAAAAACTGTCGATTGAATAAACTGCAACGGCTTCGGCCGGAACCCAACCCTGGATTTGCCCCCCCGGCAGTGACAAAAGAACCCAATCGCCGCGTTGTTCCAATAATTCGATTTCGGCGCCGCTGTGCAGATCGAACTCGGTGAGGGTGTCGGCGCTGGGACCGGCGCTGACATCGACGACGGCGGCGATGACGACGGCCTGTTGACGATTGTTTTCAACGTAAATGCGGCTGCCTAGAGAGAACGTTGCCAGGACCATGAACAGTCCTGAGAGAATGAGCAGATATTGCAGCCCTTCTTTGCCACGGCCGTTTTCCATCTGCCGGTAGACGAGCCAGACCAGGCCAAACAGAAACCAGGCGCCTAAAGCCAGCAGCGCCATTTCGTTGATGTTCAGATAGCGGCGGGCGGCGCTGGCAAAATTATCCAGCGGGCTGCTGCTTTCGGCCGGGAATTGGTCGGCAGCCTGGGCGCGGGCCAGGGCCAGGTTGGCCTGGATGTCGGCGTCGCGCGGGGCCAGTTGGGCGGCGCGCTGGTAGTTGATAATGGCGCGGCCCGCGTCGCCCTGGCGGAAGTAGGCG
>JAWOGU010000440.1:0-15631 GCA_046496595.1 Chloroflexota bacterium | reverse complement strand
TTGATGCGTGGCAATCGTTGACAATTGACAAACCTGTCCTGAGCTTGTCGAATGATTTACAATTGACAATTGACAATTCACAATTTCTTCCACAACCCGCCAGCCAACCCCATCATCCTCGCGCAGCGGATTGCCATACCCAATCAACAGAACCTTCATCATCAGACCCGGAAAAAATAATTAATTGTTGCATTTGTCAATTGTTGAATGATTAACGATCTGTCTCAGCGCCAGGTCCCATTAAAAATTCAACAGTTCAACAATTCACCAATTAACGATTAAAAAAACGGCGACTAGCCAGAACCATCCAGCTAATCGCCGTTTACGAATCACGCTTCACGCCTTACGCACTACGCCTGAAACCGCTCGTCCAACACTTCGCCATCCGGGGCCATAAGCTGCACTTGAAGCGGCATTTGCCCAAAGGCGTGGGTCGAACAGCTCAAGCAGGGGTCGAAAGTACGAATCACGGCTTCCACGCGGTTCAACATGCCTTCCTGAATCTTCTCACCGCGCACAAAATGCTTGGCGACCTGGTAGACACCCTTGTTCATCGCCAGATTGTTGTTGCCGGTGGCGATAATCATGTTCACCCACTCAATGTGACCATCCCGGTTGATTTTGTAATGGTGCAGCAGCGTGCCGCGCGGCGCTTCAGACATGCCCACGCCTTCAAAGGCGTTCGGCTCGGCATAAGCGCGCACATGGTCGCTCATGATATCGGGATCATTCAGCAAATTGCGGATACGCTCAATGCAGTAAATGATTTCGATCAGACGCGCATAATGATAATGGAACGAACTCAATACCGCCCCACGCTGCAAGGAACGGAACTCCGCCCATTCCTGGTCAGCCCGGTCTGTGCCGCAGCGGGAAATAATGTTCATACGCGCCAGCGGACCCACGCGGAAAATGCCGTTGGGGTAGCCCATCTGCCGGTAGTAGGGTGATTTTAAGTAGGAATCCGGCTCTACCGCTTCCGCCAGCCATTCCTGGTAAGAGGCCGGTTCCAGATGGTCAACCACAATGTCGCCCACCGCATTCACAATGCGAATCTTGCCGGCGTACATGGAGAGCAGCCCATCCGGGTTGACCATGCCCATGAACAGCGAGGGGAAATTGGCAAAGGTGCGGATTTCGTCACTGAACTGACCGAAGACGCCTTTGTACCAGTCCAACGTATGCTGGGCGCGTTCTAACGCATCGGGAATCATCTTCAGGATGGTTTGCCGGTCTTCAGGGGACAGCGGGTGGCTGACGCCGCCGGGCACAATCCAGGAGGGATGGATACGCTTGCCGCCCAACAGTTCGATGATTTGCTGGCCGAACTTGCGCAGGGCAATGCCATCTTGCGCCAGCTGCGGTTTGGCCTGAGCCACGCCAAACAGGTGGCGTTTGGCCGGATCGGCGTCCATGCCCAGTACCAGGTCTGGTGATGACAGGTGGAAAAAGCTCAGGGCATGGGATTGGGTGATTTGCGCCAGGTTCATGATGCGGCGCAGGTTTCTGGCCGTGCGCGGCGGGGTGACGGCTAACAGGGCATCGCAGGTTTTAGCCGACGCGATCAGATGGCTGACCGGGCAAATCCCACAAACGCGAGCTGTCAGGGCCGGCATTTCATGAAACGGCCGTCCTTCCGACAGTTTCTCAAAGCCGCGGAACTGAGTGACATGGAAGCGGGCGTCCTGCACCTGTCCTTGATCATCCAGTTGTATTGTTATTTTGCTGTGACCCTCAATCCGGGTCACCGGGTCAATGGTAATTGTTTTGCTCATAGGATTTCGTCCTCTGGTGGTGGGTGGCAAGTGGCAAGTGGCGGATTACGCGCCACTCGGCACCAGCGACTCGCCACTCTTACGCGCCAAACCGCGTCTTCCCGGTCAGGTCCGGAATCCGGCCTTCCAGCAGTTCCGACAACACAAAGAAGATTGTGTCTGCGTGGGGCGGGCAGCCCGGCACAAACACATCCACGTCCACAACCTGATGCACAGGGATAGACGTTTTGAGCAGCGCTGGAATCACTTCCACCGGAATCTGCCGGTTTAACGAGGCATTTTCAATGTAGGCGCGGTGCAGTACATCTTCTACCTTAAAAGGATTGCGCATACCGGGCACATTGGCCGTTACGGCGCAGTCGCCCAACGATACCAGAATCTTGGTATGCGCCCGCACCTTTTTGATTTTATGGAGATCCTCTTCACTGCTCACGGCCCCTTCAATCAGGGTGACATCCGCCATTTCCGGGAAATCCTTATTGTCTACCAGCGGGCTGTAAACCAGGTCCGCTTTTTCGGCGATGGCCAGAATGCGCTCATCGATATCCAGAAAGGACATGTGGCAGCCGGAGCAGCCATCCAACCATACTGTTGCTAACTTTGCTTTTTTGCTCATCAGTTAATCCTCATGCATCAGTTTGAGATAAGGCAGCCAATCGCGCCGTTTAACCATTTCTCCGGCCGATTTACCTTTCTCGAATAGCGCCCCGGTTGGGCAGATGTTGACGCATTTGCCGCAGCTGGTACAGGTGTCGGAAGCGCCCCAGTCGCCGTTGAGATCATGGATAATGCGCGAATTGATCCCACGCCCCATGACGCCTTTGGTGCCGGCCCACTCCACTTCGCTGCAAACGCGCACACAACGCTGGCACAAAATACAGCGATTGTGGTCCATTACAAAGTAGTCGTGAGAAGCGTCTACCGGCACGGACGGATTGAGATAGGGCACACTGATGTGGGTCATGCCCAGCTTCATGGACAGGTATTGCAAATCGCAGTTCCCGTTGGAGACGCACACGGCGCAAACGTGATTTCGTTCCGAGAAGAGCAGGTCCAAAATCATAGTGCGGTATTCTTGCAGTTTCTCGGAGTTGGTGACAACTTCCATACCTTCGTGGGCGGTAGTCATGCAGGCCGGCAGCAGTTTGTTGGAGCCTTTTATTTCCACCATGCACAGGCGGCAGCCGCCATATTCCGACAAGCCTTCCATGTGGCACAGGGTGGGGATGAAGATGTCATTTTCTTTGGCCAGTTCCAGGATGGTTTCATGTTCCCGGGCGGCTACGTCGATGCCATCAATTTTCAGGGTTTTGATACTTGCTTGGGATGAACGTTTCATGCTGTCACCTCCGCTTCAGTTGCAACGGCTGCGGTCATGCTGTCACCATCAGTGAGCAGGTCCATATATTCCTGACGGAAATAGCGCAAAGTGCTGAGGACGGGATTGGGCGCTGTCTGGCCTAAGCCGCAGAGACTGGTGTTTTGCACCATGTCGCACAGTTTCTCGAGCAGTGTCAGGTCGCGTGAATTGGCTTCGCCTTTGTTGATTTTGTCCAGCAGGTTGTGCATGTGGACGGTGCCAACGCGGCAGGGCACACATTTTCCGCAGGACTCGGTCATGCAGAATTCCATAAAGTAACGGGCAACGTCTACCATGGAGGAGGATTCGTCCATGATGATCATGCCGCCGGACCCCATGATGGAACCCAATTCTCTGAGTGATTCGTAATCGACGGGAGTATCGAAGTAGTCTACCGGGATGCAGCCGCCGGAAGGACCGCCGGTTTGCACAGCTTTGCATACACCGTTGGGAACACCGCCGCCCATGTCGAACACGATTTCTTTTAAGGGGATGCCCATGGGCACTTCGATAAGACCGGTGTGTTTGATGGAACCGGCCAGGGCGAAGACTTTGGTGCCTTTGCTTTTGTCGGTGCCGATGCCGGCATACCATTGACCGCCGTTGCGCATGATGGTGGGCACGCTGGCGAAGGTTTCGACGTTGTTAATGAGAGTGGGATGACCCCACAGGCCGTATTCTGCCGGATAGGGGGGTCGGGGGCGCGGAGTGCCGCGTTTGCCTTCAATGGAAGCGATGAGGGCGGTTTCTTCGCCGCAGACGAAAGCGCCGGCGCCAATGCGGATGTTGATCTCGAAGTTGAAGGTGGTGCCGAGGACGTTGGCGCCGAGGATGCCCATGCGTTTGGCCTGGCGAATGGCTTTTTCCAGGCGTTCGATAGCCAGGGGGTATTCGCCGCGCACGTAGATGTAGCCTTCGGAGGCGCCGATGGCGTACCCGGCGATGGCCATGCCTTCCAAGATACGATGGGGGTCGCTTTCGAGAACGGAGCGGTCCATGAAAGCGCCGGGGTCGCCTTCGTCGGCGTTGCAGATGACGTATTTGATGGGGCCGTCCATTTTGGCGACGGTGGTCCATTTGAGGCCGGTGGGATAGCCGCCGCCGCCGCGCCCGCGCAGGCCGCTGGCGACGATTTCGTCGATGACGTTGTTGGGTTCTAATTCGGTAACGGCCGTTAACAAGCCCAGATAGCCGTCTGCCGCAATGTATTCTTCGATGCGCTCCGGATCAATTTCGCCGCTATTTTCCAGGGCGATTTTGAACTGCCGTTGGAAGAAGGGGATGTTGGTGTCCAGCAACAGCCGTGCGACCGGCTGTGCGCCAAGCGAGGCCATAATTTCCGGAGCATCTTCTACCTTGACCTGCTGGTACATGACAGATTCGGTTTTACTGCCTTCTTTGGTATCCACAGCCACCAGCGGACCTTCTGAGCACAAACCCATACAGCCCACGCCCTTCACCCGGCAGCCATGCTCCCCCACGTTTTCCTTCAACGCGGTTAATACCTGGTCGCTTTGCGAGGAGAGACAGCCAGCCGCCACACAGACTTTAACGGTGTGGGGATGTTCGCTGGCTAACTGCTTCTCTTCAGCGGTGATTTCTTCAAATTTCTCAAGCATCGCGTGTCATTGCCTCCTGCAATTTTCCCATCAGCCCATTCGCTGTGAGCTTGCCGACTACCTCACCGTCTATGACGGCAACGGGACCAAGGCCGCAGGAGCCAACGCAGCGCGCCGTGAGCAGGGAAAGATTGCCATCTGCCGTTGTTTCATCCGGTTTGATGCCATATTTGTCTTCGATGGCTCTCAACAACTCGGGAGCGCCTTTGATGTAACACGCCGTGCCGGTGCAGGTGACACAAGCATGTTTACCGGCGGGTTTCAGGCTGAATAGATGATAGAAAGTGGAAACGCCATACACCTGGCTCAAGGGCACACGTAATGATTCTGACACATAATGCAAGGATTCTTCGTCAAGAAAGCCAAAAGATTCCTGCACGGTATGCAGCGTTTCGATGAGCGCGTGCCGCGCAAAGCCGTTCCGGCGCATGGTGCCCTGAACGATGCGCCAGCGCTTATCGTCTGAGGGTGGTTCCGCGCTGCGGCGAGTTTTTTGCAACATGAATACCTCCTGCGGTCTTTATGAATTCTATATTGTGAAAACCTTCACAATATGTCCAGCCGTTTATTATCGCTGATTTGGTGATAATTTGTAGTGTGGATGATCATGCAATGTCTATGACAATCGACACCTAGATGAGTGTGACAGGGAGCCTCCCTGAGGTTCAAACCTTCCGAGAGGTTGGAGCTGTTAATGAACCTGGACGGGGTCTTTGATAGCGCCGCGGTCGAGCAGGTTTTGTTGGTAGCCTTTATCCCAGTCTGGCGGGGGCGTGGTTTTGGTGACGGAAACGGCCGTTGTCTTATAGTCTGGTATTTTGGCGCGGGCGTCTAGCTGCACGGTGGTGAGCACGTTGGCGGCGGCTTCGGCGAAGTGGAAGGGGATGAAGATAGTGCCGCGCGGCGATCTGCCTGTTACCAGAACCCTGAGTTTGATTGAACCACGCCTGGAGCTAACCTCAATCCAATCTCCAGTCTCTAATCCCAAATCTTCTGCATCCGTGGGGTCCATTTCGCAGGTGGCCTCAGGGTAAACCTCCTCCAGCTTAGAACGACCGCTCATGGTGCTGCCATGCCAGTGGTAGAGCACGCGCCCGGTGCTGAGGTTGAACGGGTAATCGGCGTCGGGTTGTTCGGATTCGGTGCCGTAATCGATCTCCCAGAACTTGCCCCGGCCGCGCGGGAAGTCGTCGGCAAAGAGGAAGGGGGTGCCAGGATGGTCGAAGCTGGGACAGGGCCAGTGGACGCCGCCTTCGCGCTCCAGGCGGTCATAGTCGATGCCGTAAAAGTCGGGGGTGAGCTGGCGCATTTCTTCCCAGATTTCGGAGGGATGGCTGTAGTTGAAGCCGGCGGATAGCTGCACGCCGAGCCGCTGCTCAACGCGGCGGCCTAAATCACAAATAATGTCCCAATCGGCGCGGGATTGGCCGACAGGTTCGATGGCTTTACGCACGCGCTGGACGCGGCGGTCTGAGTTGGTGAAGGTGCCGTCTTTTTCAGCGAAGCTGACGGCGGGCAGAATGACGTCGGCCAGCTCGCCGGTTTCGTTGATGAAGATGTCCTGGATGACGAGCAGGTCTAGCTGTTCGAGGGCATGGCGGGTGTGGGCTTGATTGGGTTCGCTCATCATGGGGTTTTCGCCGACGATGAACATGCCGCGTATGGCGCCGGTTATGGCGCCATCGACCATTTCGGTGGCGGTGAGACCGGGAAACGGGTTGAGGGAAACGCCCCAATGCTGCTCGAATTTTGCTTTAACGTCCGGAGCGGCGACGTTTTGATAGGCGGTGTAAACGTTGGGCAGGCCGCCGCTGTCGGAGCAGCCCTGGACGTTGTTTTGGCCGCGCAGGGGATTGAGACCGGTACCGGCTTTGCCGACGTGGCCGCACATCAGGGCCAGGTTGGTGAGGGAGAGGGTGTTGTCTGTGCCGTGGGTGGATTGGCTGATGCCCATGCCCCAGTAGATGGCGGCGCGATCGGCGTTGGCGTAGAGGCGGGCGGCCTGGCGGATGGATTCGGCGGGCACACCGCTAACCTGTTCGGCCCATTCGGGGGTGAAGGTTTCCAGGGATTCGATGTAGCTTTCAAAGTCTTCGGTGCGTTCACGGATGAAGGCGTCGTTGGTGAGACCTTCTTTGACGATGACATGGGCCATGGCCTGGAAGACGGCGACGTCGGTGCCGGGGTTTTGACGCAGCCAGAGCGTGGCGAAGTCGGTCATGCCGATTTGGCGGGGGTCGATGACGATGAGTTTGGCTCCGTTTTGGCGCACGGCTTTTTTGAGGAAGTTGGAGATAACGGGATGGGTTTCGGTGGTGTTGGAGCCGGTGACGATGAAGGTGTCGAGATTTTCCATTTCGGCGATGGCGTTGGACATGGCGCTGGAGCCGATGGCGAGTTGGAGGCCGGTGACGGAACCGGCATGGCAGAGACGGGCGCAGTGGTCGATGTTGTTGGTGTGGAGAAGAGACCTGACGAATTTTTGGAAGATGTAAGTGTCTTCGTTGGTGGCTTTGGCGCTGGCGTAGGTAGCGATCGTGTCGCCGCCGTGGGCTTTGACGAGACGAGTCAGTTCATCGGCGACGAAGTTGAGGGCTTCGTCCCAGGTGGCTTCGCGCCAGATGGGTTTGGCGGAGCGCCCTTCCTGGCGGTTGGCGCGGATGAGGGGTGTTTTGACGCGGCCGGGGTGTTTGACGTAGTCGGTGCCGAAGCGGCCTTTGACGCATAACATGCCGTAGTTGGGGGCGGCGTCGAAGGGGGCTTCGACGGCGTAGATGTAGTCGTCTTTGATGTTGAGGTGGAGTTGGCAGCCGACGCCGCAGTAGGGGCAGGTGGTGCAGATGGTGCGGTCGGGAGTGAGCATGGGAAGTTCCTTTTTTGGTAGCTGTTGGCTGTTGGCTGTTAGCTGTGGGCTGTTAGCTAAAAGCTAATGGCTTACAGCTTACGTCTGATATTCCGGGTGGCGGGTGATGAATTTGTTGAGGCTGGTAACGGCCGTTTCTCTTACTTTTTTCTTGAGCATGGGACTCCAGCCGAGGAAGGTTCCGGTGGGGCCGAGGGCCATGCGGGTCCAGCGCCAGAGGTCGAAGGTGTCTTGATGGTTGATGATGAGGTTGTCCTGGAACTGGAAGGCGGCGTGGATGATGTTGTGGACGGGGCGGCCGGTGGAGAAGGTGTAGGTGGCTTCCCAATGGGCGGTGGCGGAACGGCCGTTACCCTGCACGTTGTTGAAAGTTATCTGTAAGTCGGTACCCTGTTCGCAAAGCATGTGCCACATGGCTTTGGCGCGGCTGCCCCGGAGGTCGGTGAAGACGGGGTCGGTGAAGTGGATGTGGGGATGGTAGCAGGCGATCATGGCGGCGTGGTCGCGCTGTTGAAAGGCGGTGTAGAAGGTATCGATAAGGTGATGGCTGGTGGTTGATTCGGTCATTGGGTCTCCGTGGGAGGAGTAAAGCTAGAGTATAGAGCCAGAGATAGAGGGCGGGTCGGTTAATGATGGGGATATTATACAGGAAAGTGAGGGGAATAATTATGAATTATGAATGATGAATGATGAATGGGGATGAAGGGGAAGGATTGGCGGAGGGTTTAGGACCGGCATATATGGGGGTTGAAGAGCGTTTTAGGAAGGATGTAAGAAGGATGTAAGAAGGGAGAGCGAAGGCAGAGCGAAGGATGCAGCCAGGAGGTTGGCGGGAGGCGCGGCGGATATATGGGGTGAATGCAGCGAAAACGGCCGTTTTGCCTGTATATGATGGGGACAATTGCAGGAAACGAAATTGGGGTCGGGCTATATATGGCGGTCCTGTTTGGGGATCAAAGGAACGAGAATAAATAAATTTACACGAGATTGGAGCTTGGCGTTTGGGGGGCCGTTTTTGAGGGGTGAGGGGGTGAGGTGGCGGGAGGGGAAACGGCCGTTTGCTGAGGGGGCAGGCGGCGTATGGATATGCTTTTAAGGATTAAGCATTGTGGGAAAACGGGCTGTTCTTTATGGGGCTGCCGATTTTTAAGTGCGCCTGATATGACACGAGCAAGTTATATGGACACATGTTGTTTCTTTTTTGTTTTTTCCTCTATCATTTAGCGTATGCGTGAAAATGAAGGGCCGTATATGATGGCCTTTCAACGGTTGGATATACGGACGCTTTCCTTATAGTAAACCGTTAGGAGCGTCAAATCGTCCAAGAATTTGGCTTCGTCCTTTTCTGTTTTTCAGGCTGACCGAGGTCTAGGGTCAGAAGGTTGGAAGAGATGGAAACAATTGAAATGAGCCAGGATATCCCCGCTTGGGCAAAGCGACGAGTCCTCCCAGATGACCCCGATTTTTTAGAAGTACGCCAGTTGCATCGTCAAGGTAGAACGCAAATCCAGTTACCCAACCTTAAAGAGCTAAAAGGCTGGGCTAAGTCTCATGGCTGGCCGACACCCATGTTTGGTTTTAAGAAAGCATTTATCACCAAGCTGTTCGAAAGTAATGAGACCTTTTCACTAGCGCTCAATGAAAGCGGCATCAACATTCATATTCCCATCAAAGAACACATCCTTACGATTGAAACGCTCAAGGAATTGGATGCGTTGTATGAGGAAAGGGAAGACAACGGACCCCTTGGAGGACGTCCTACTGGCTGGGGAACCCTGGTTAGTAAGCTGCGGGGGATACGTCACCTTGTCGAAGCAGGCGTTAAGGTGAACGTTGAAGGAACCCAGACGGTTCTTACCACGTGGCAGAGCTTCTACGAGTGGGCGCACGGCCGTTACCATATGCTTGAAGATGGTTACGATAGTTGGATAGGTGATGACGAGTCGTAAAGGCCAGAGGGACAACTCAAACCTTAGGCGCAGTTTTTTTTTCAATAGCAACAGCCCGCGCCATAGCCAACAAACTCAACCCGCTTGGGCGCAAGGCGTTGGACGACCGCGCCAGCGCACCTAACGGTGGCGTTGGGAGTGACGGCAGCACTGGAAAGTGACGGCATTATCTGCTATCATAATCAGGATGAACACGAAGCAGCGCAAAACACTTTCCGCAATCTTTGCCGACCCAATTAACGGCAACATTGAATGGCGTAGCATCGAATCTTTACTTGTGGCTCTTGAGTGCCAGGTTGTTGAGGGAAGTGGTTCACGGGTGACTTTCATTTTGAATGGGCAACGCGCCGATTTTCATCGGCCCCACCCTGAAAAAGAAGCGCTGCGTTATCGTGTGAAAGATGTGCGCGAATTCTTACAGAGGGCAGGTGTGACACCATGAACGAAATGACTTACCAAAACTATTCCGCAAAAGTCGAATACGACCCCATAGATAAAATCTTCGTTGGACATATTGTTGGGATTCGAGACATTGTTGGCTTTCATGGCCATACCGTTGAAGAATTGGAATCGGCTTTTCACGACGCTGTGCATCATTACCTTGAAGTATGTGAAAAAATAGGACAGCCTCCGCAACGGTCGTACTCTGGCAAATTGACGCTGCGGATTCCGCCAGAGATTCATATGGCAGTCGCTACAGCAGCAGAAATCAACAGCAAGAGTATCAATCAGTGGGCAACTGATGTTTTGAAGCAAGCCGCGATGCCCGAAGCGGCTTTATAGTTTCTGACCAAATCATAGGAAGTTGGCTCTGGGCAAAGGCGTTGGGAATTGTTGCTCAGAAAGGTAATGAGACTTAACAACGCTTGCAGGTGACGCTGGCGCGAGTTCTCGGAGGGCTGGCGTTTTGACTGCGATTCATTCATTGGTCAACCGCGCCAGCGCAGCTTACGGTGGCGTTGGGCAGAGAAACGCAAGCAAAAGTTCATCAATTACATGGACTTATTATTTTTTCTTACTCTCTTTGCTTGTAACTATACAGCCACACGAGGGCTGAGCCTGTCGAAGCCCTCATCACAGCAGTTGCCGCTTTCGCCGCCACTAACGTGGATGAGATTCTCATTCTCACCGTGTTTTTCTCCCAGGTTAACAGCACGTTTTTGCGCCGTGTGTGCTGGTGGCCTTGGGAATCCTCATCATGGCGGAGAGCGGCGTGTTTGGGCTGCTCCGGTTGAACGGTTCATGAATGGGGGATGGAAACGGCCGTTTTCCATTATACTGTCCGGCAGCAGTGAACAAATCTTGGTGCAACAGAAGGCAGCAACCATATGAGTACAGAAACGGCGCAATCAGCCCTGGCAGCGCTCCAACGCCTGCAAGAAGGGAACCGGCAATTTGTGGCGGGGATCCGCCGAGACGAACCATACCTGGACGAAACGCGACAGAGTGAACTACTGGCAAACCAGAAGCCGTTTGCCGTCATTTTAGGCTGTTCGGATTCCCGGGTGCCGGTAGAGATTGTCTTTAATCAGGGGTTTGGCGACTTGTTTGTGGTGCGGGTTGCCGGCAACATTGTGGCGCCTTCTCAAATTGGCAGCATTGAGTTTGCTGCTGAAAAGTTCGGTACTCGTCTTGTTGTCGTGTTGGGGCATACGCGCTGCGGCGCGGTGCAGGCAACGCTGGACGAGCTTCAGCGGCCTAATGAAAGCCAATCTCGAAACCTGCGCTCCATTGTGGACCGCATTCGGCCCGCAGTGGAGGGACTGCTAACCACTGAACTCAGGCAACAACCGGATCTACTAAAACAGAAAGCCATTCGGGCCAATGTGCGTGTTTCCGCCAACTCCCTGCGACACGGCTCCGCAGTGCTGGAGCCGCTTGTCTTGAATGGTGAGCTGCTGGTGGTCGGCGCGGAATATTCACTGGAAACCGGCGTGGTTGACTTTTTTGATGGCATGCCCTAAGCCACATGTCTCGAACGAGGGCTGTTAACAGGTGCGGCGGCATGAACAAACGTCACGAAAACCCGAAAAAGAATTCACGAGGTGCAGTTGATGGACAGAGAGCAAGCACTGCACGGATTTGCAACCTACAGTTGACCGCGGGCGCGAGCGCGCAGCCGGCCTCTGTGGCACATTCTCCAGCCCATCGTCAACCATGGTACCCATCATCGCAGCGAAATCGGCCGTTTTTTGGAGACGATTGGGTTATCACCTAAAGACCTGGACTTTATAAAGTTTGTGGCAAATACCAAACAGGAATAAAAATGAATCGACTACGTGAGTTTTATCTTCAAACGGACGATAAGATTGTATTATTTATGAGGAAGTACGGCATTCTGTTTTTAAGAATCAGCCTGGGAGTTGTATTTTTGTGGTTTGGCTTCCTGAAGTTTTTCCCGGGGTTAAGCCCGGCGGATGAATTAGCGACGCGCACCATTAGCCTCCTAACTTTTGGCATCGTGCCGCCAAGTACGGCGCTGGTGATGTTGGCGTTGTGGGAAACATTGATTGGGCTGGGGTTGATTACGGGCAAGTTCTTGCGCATTACTTTGCTGCTCCTCTTTGTGCAGATGTTGGGCACGATGACGCCGCTGTTTTTGTTTCCGTCAGAAACCTTTACCCGAATTCCTTATGCGCCGACGTTGGAAGGACAGTACATCATAAAAAATCTGGTGCTCATCAGCGCGGGTATGGTGGTAGGGGCCACCGTCCGCGGCGGACGTATTATTGAAGAAAGAGACTTGATGGGTAGTGTATGAAGATTTGCGCCGGCGATCTGCTATGAATTGTCGGTACGGGCACATGCGGAGGCGGCGTTTAAGGGCGGTGCAGCTTAATGACAGCCAGGAAGGCATCATTATCTTCGATACGGAGACGCAAGATGTGCTTATAAAACAGTTGACTCTACCGAAAAAAGCTCCCGCAAAGGCGCAAAGACACAACGTTACTCGAGAGAAAAATCTGCGCCATCTGCGAAATCTGTGGTTTTTTCAGTGCAGTCAACAGTTAGGGTGAGATTGACTATCAGGCGGGGAGACGAAGGAAAAATAGGATGACAAACGAATCTGGTCCGTAAAATTGTCCGCTATCGCGTGGCGGAAAATTTAGCGAAGGCTGGAGCCAAAACGAAAAAGAGAAAATGATGTTTTAGGGGTCAGGTAGCGAGCGACAGGTGGCGAGTGGCGAATATGGGAAACTGCTAGCTAACGTTTCGGTTGGCGGAAAATGCCCTCTTGATTCCCCTCAGGGAACCTTTTATACTGTACCAACTTCTCGTTTTTACCATCATTGACCATACAAACGAAGTTCCCCAGAAGCATTCCCTCCGACAAACGAGAAGTAGTTCAGTAATTACACTCACCAAATAACAGATTTTAGTTCATCACCCGGAAACGGGAGCCTCAATAGAATGTTGTTTTTTTGTGACGCCGTGTGCGGACTGGCATGTTTCCGTTTAAGCTGCTCAAGATCATTACCGGTATATGTGATTCAGTCATTAAAAGGTTGCTCACAAACAATTTCAGTGGAGGTCTAAATGCGTAAATTCATCTTTTCCATTTTTCTGGCGTTTCTGTTAGGCGCCGCCACCTTTGGCCTGATCCAAACGGTCTTTGGGCAGGGGGACGGCAGCGCCACGGCGGCACGCCTGAGTGGGGTCACATCTACGCCTATACCATTCGCGCCCGCGAGACATCCGGCCTGAGTGCGGCGAATTATGGTTCTGTCACCTGCCCCGCGGACACTGTCCGGGTCTTTTTGCCTGCGATACAAAAATAATACAGGTAAATGACACAAACTATCTCAAACATCCCCATCTATCTTGAAACCGGCTCCAGGCGGATGCTAGCCGGGGCTGTAGACTGGCCTGGCTGGGATCGGGCGGGACGTGACGAAGCGTCTGCGCGGCAATCTTTGCTGGCATGTGCTGGATCACGTTTGGGAAATCGAGGATCGGATCATTTCTTAGGGGGATATCTTTTTCATCTTTGACACAGTAGAATATATGTTCTATAATTCGGCCATTCTTTATCCATTCTAAACACCCATCAAATCAGCATCCCAACAAATCAGAAGGAGCAAAACATGAGCAGAGTTCGCGTTTTGGTAGGCACTCGGAAAGGCGCATTCATCCTGACAGCGGATGGCAAGCGCCAAAAGTGGGAGGTGGAAGGGCCGCATTTTGGGGGTTGGGAAATTTATCACATGAAGGGGTCGCCTGTGAACCCCAACCGGATATATGCCTCACAGTCCAGCGGCTGGTTTGGGCAAATCGTCCACCGCTCCGACGATGGCGGCCTGACCTGGGAAACCGTTGGCAACGAGTTTGTGTATGACGGCGTGCCCGGTACCCATCAATGGTATGACGGCACAGCACACCCGTGGGAGTTTTCACGCGTGTGGCACTTTGAGCCATCCCTCACCGATGCGGACATCGTGTACGCCGGGGTGGAAGACGCCGCGCTGTTTCGCTCCGCCGACGCCGGGTTGACGTGGCAGGAACTCAGTGGGCTGCGCGGACACGGCACAGGCCCCAACTGGCAGCCAGGGGCGGGCGGCATGTGCCTGCACACCATCCTGCTGGACCCTAGCAATCCTGACCGCATCTTCGTCGCTATTTCGGCGGCCGGCGCATTCCGCACCGATGACGGCGGCAAGACGTGGCTGCCCATCAATCAGGGCTTAAAGTCGGAATATATTCCGGACCCGAACGCCGAGGTGGGGCACTGCGTGCATCGCCTGGCGCTGCATCCCTCGCGGCCGAATGTGCTGTTTATGCAAAAGCATTGGGATGTGATGCGCAGCGACAACGCCGGGGAATCGTGGTACGAGGTCAGCGGCAATTTGCCTTCTGACTTTGGTTTTGTGGTGGACGTGCATGCCCATGAGCCGGAGACAGTGTACGTGCTGCCCATCAAGAGCGATTCGGAGCATTACCCGCCGGAAGGTAAACTGCGCGTTTACCGCAGCCGCACGGGCGGCAATGAATGGGAAGCGCTGACAAAGGGGCTGCCGCAAAGCAATTGTTACGTGAACGTGCTGCGCGACGCGATGGCGGTGGACAGCCTGGATTCGTGCGGCGTTTATTTTGGCACGACCGGCGGGCAGGTATACGTGTCGGCTGATGCCGGAGACAACTGGATGCCGATTGTGGAGAATTTACCGTCCGTGCTGTCAGTCGAGGTGCAGACGCTGCCATGATCCGCGTGACGATTCCGCACCATCTGCGTACGCTGGCGGGAACGGGCGCGGAGGTATCGCTGGCGGTGGCCGAGCCGGTGACGATACAGGCTGTGCTGGACGAACTGGAGCGTGAGTACCCGGTGCTACGCGGCACGATCCGCGATCATGTGACGAAGGAAAGACGGCCGTTTCTGCGCTTTTTCGCCTGCATGGAAGATTTGTCCCACGAGCCGCCGGATACCCCTCTGCCCTATTCCGTGACGGCGGGCGCGGAACCGTTCATGATTATTGGCGCCATTGCCGGTGGTTAGCCATTCAAGTGACAGTCACCTGCGAGGTGACTGTCACTGACTGTGAAAGTTGAACAATGACTGTTACTGAGTTTTCCGGTTTCCCTCAAGAAGGTCTGCACTTGTTGGCAGACCTGGCCCAGAACAACAACAAAACCTGGTTTACCGCGCATAAAAAGGAGTATGACCGTTATATTTTGGGAACGGCCGTTCTCTTTGTGGCCGAGTTGGGGGTTCGTAACAGTATTGATTTATCTATTATTATATGTTAGTATATACTACTATAGAAAAACGACTAGTAAAGATAGGAGAAGCATCAGCCATGCTGGGAGTGACGCCGCAAACTCTCAGAAAATGGGAAGAGACGGGCGAGTTGCTGCCCGAACGGCGATCCAAAACAGGCACCCGCTATTACGATATCAATAAACTGGCCGGCATCAACAACGAAGGTCAACCGACCGTCTGTTATGCACGTGTTTCCTCCCATGACCAAAAAGAAGACCTGAACAGACAACAAGCGCTGCTCGAAGCCTACTGTGCCGCCAAAGGATGGCGCTGTGAAGTCATTCGAGATTTAGGCTCAGGTCATTGG
>JAWOGU010000431.1:0-9738 GCA_046496595.1 Chloroflexota bacterium | reverse complement strand
TTTTGAAACGCAGGAGCGTATTTTGAAGGACAGCGCCTTGTGGTATAAGCAGGTGATTGCGCAGAATGGATTGAAGGGTGAGGATTGAGGGGGGAAACGGCCGTTTTCCCTTAGGAATGAGAATAAAACAACTTGCGAAAGATTGAAGATTAAAGATTGAAGATAGGTCGAGTGCTAATCTTTAATCTTTAATTTCTGGCGAGGGAGGTTCCGCGAACCGCCCTACATTGCTGCGGGCAGGATGAAATAGAACTCGCAGCCCTGTCCGGGCTGGCTGTTAACGCCCACTTCGCCGCCCAGTTTTTGGCTGATGCGCTGCACAATCGACAGACCCAGGCCGTGCCCTTCTACCCGCATTTCGCCGATGCGCACAAATTCGGCGAACAGGCGGGCTTGCTGGTCCGGTTCAATGCCTGGGCCATTGTCCTTGACCCAAAAACGACAACGGCCGTTTGCCTGCATTTCTCCCCCTAACTCCAGTCTGGGCGGTTGTCCGCCGTATTTCAGACCGTTGCTCAGATAGTTGACCCAAATTTCTTCCACCCAGGGCGCGTAGCCCAAAGCCATGGGCCACTGTGTGGCTATGCTGATTTCCGCCTGATACTCAGCGATCATATAAGTCAGTCTATCTTGGGCGGCAAACAAAATGGAAGCCATGTCCAGGGGAACCGTGTTTACGTCTTGTTGGCGCACGCTGGCCAACATCAGCAGTTCGTCGATAATGTTGGCCGCTTTGTTGCCTGCCTTCTGGATTTTCATCAGGTTATTGGCGCGTTCTGTGTCCGACATGCGATCATTGGCGACAACCAGAAAGTCAGAAAAACCAACGATAAGCGCCAGTGGATTTTTCAAGTCATGGGCGACGGTATGGGCGAAGGCGTTAAGTTCAGCGATTTGCTCGTTGAGATTTTGTTGCAGTTTACGGATGGTGAGATGGGTATGGACGCGGGCCAGCACTTCTTCGGCGTGAAATGGTTTGGGAATGTAATCGACGCCGCCCACGGCAAACGACCTGACTTTGTCTTGCACATCATCCAGAGCGCTGATGAAGATGACCGGAATGTCTGCCGTGGATGCCTGCGCTTTGAGTTGGAGGCACACCTCATACCCGTCCATTTCCGGCATCATCACATCCAGCAGGATGAGGTCGGGCGGGGCGGATTGGGCGGAAGCCAGAGCCGATTTACCGTCGCGGGCAGGGCGAACCACGTATCCGGCGTCGGCCAGGATTTTAGCCAGCAGGCGCAGGTTGGCGGGGGTATCATCGACGATGAGAATGTTGTCTTGTTGGTTCGTCACAAATGTTTTGAGTTTAGAGTAGAGAGATAGAGATAGAGGAAAGTAGTCGAGCCATATCTACTATCTCTATCTCTCTACTCCAGTAAAGGTTCGCACACTGTTAATTAAAATAGAAGGTCAGGCTTCCAGGATTGACAGTATTTTACCGTATTCAAATTCATCAGCCAGTTGTTGGAATTCTTGGGCGAGGGTGGGTTGGTATTGGGCGGTTTCGGTGATGAAATGGTCCATATCCAGCATGTTGGTTTGGCGGGCTGCATTTTTGAGATGTTCTTGCAAGGCAGGGGGCAGGGCGGAAACGGCCGTTTTCCACTGTCTCTGTCCGTTACTTGCTTCCAACTCAGACGGAACCGGCTCTTCTTCTTCCAGGGCATACACATACTCCACCCCCAAATGGCGCTGCAAAATTTCAAATACCTTGTCCGCTTCTAACGGTTTGCGCACAAAATCATCAAATCCGCAGGACATGATGTCGCCGATTTCTTCAGCGTAGGCGCTGGCAGTGGTGGCGACGATGACCGTGTCTGCACCATCCCGACTGGCCTTAATGCGCGTGGTGGTTTCGCAGCCATCCATGACAGGCATGTGCAGGTCCATCCAGATGAGGTGGGGTTCCCACGATTCCCAAAAATCGAACGCTTCCAGGCCGTCTTTGGCTTCCATGGTGGCAAATCCCAAGGGTCGCAAGAGTTGGCCGAGCAGTTCCCGGCTTTCCTTAATGTCGTCAACGATTAACAGGCGGTATTCCGGCTGGTCTGGTTTAAGGGCAAGTACCTTTGGGGTTTTGGTTTTCTTTTGGCTGATGCTTGTGATCACGTTGATGGCGATGTCGAATTGGAACACGGCGCCGTGGCCTGGTTTGTCTTGAACGTTGCGGGCGCTCATGTCGCCGCCGAGGAGTTGGGCAAACTGGCGGCTGAGGGTCAGTCCCAGGCCAGTGCCGGCGCCGGAATCGCGTCCGGCTTGGGCCTGAACGAACGCCTCGAAGAGGGTGTCCAGCTCTTCCGGGTCGATCCCGGGACCGGTGTCTTCCACGCTGAAAAAGAGTTTGTGGCGGGGGATGGTGGAAACGGCCGTTTCCAATTCCTGATCATAATCCACGCGCAGCATCACATAACCGGCCTCCGTAAACTTGAAGGCATTGTTGAGCAGGTTGATGAGAATCTGACGCAGTTTCATCTCATCGGTACGCACGTAATGGGGCGCATCCGGGTGGCGCTCAAAAATCAGGCGGATGTTTTTCTCCAGAGCCTGCAAACGAAACATGGCTTCGATGTCTGCCAGCATGTTGTACAGATCAAAATCGCGCTCGTTGACCGTCATCCGACCGGCCTCAATTTTAGACATGTCCAGCACCTGATTGATCAGGCTCAACAGATGTTCGCCGCTGCGCGAGATGATATTCAGGCTGTCACGCACCACCGGTGAAATAGTATGGTTGCGGGTCATGAGCTGCGAATAGCCCAGGATGGCGTTGAGGGGCGTGCGCAGTTCATGGCTCATGTTGGCTAAAAACGTACTCTTGGCCCGGTTGGCAGTTTCAGCCTCTTCTCTGGCGGCCTCCAGTTCGATCTGCGCCCGTTTTCTTTCTTCGATTTCTGTTTCCATCTGGTTCAGCGTTTGCTGGAGCGTGACGGTCATCTGGTTAAAATGCTCGCCCAGGGCAGCCAGTTCATCACTGCCGTAGATTTCGACAGGCTGCGACAAATCGCCTTCGCTGACGCGCTGGGTAGCCTTTACCATGTCTTGCAACGGGTCGGTGATAGACCTGCTGAACAACAGCGCCAGAACCAACCCTAGCAAAACGGCCACGCTGGCGACCACAATGCCCTGGTCGCGTACTGTTTGAATTTTGGCGGTGAGAGGGGCGGTCGGCAGGCCCACGCTGACGGCTCCTACCGTCTGCGCCCCTACCGTCACCGGCTTACCGGCAATAAGCTGTTCATCTTCCCAATGGAACACGGCATGGTCGCTGACCAGCAGTTCCTTGCCAAAGGGATCAGGATTGACGTTGAAGCGCTGGTTGGGGTCCAGAGCGTCGGCCACAATGCGTCCCTCGTCATCATAAACACGACCAAAGGTAACGACTTTGTAGTTACCCAGGTCCACCATTATGTCGTTGAGGAAGTCGGCGTCTAGAAAATAGAGAGAATCGACGGTGCTGGCCGAGAGGGTGTTGAGCAGCAGTTCGGCCTGCTGTTCTAATTCAGCCTGGAAATTTTGCCGCTCCCGCCGGATGGAGATCAGGGTGACGACAGTGACGACCAGCACCACGATGATGGTAATGGTAACGGTCAGTTTGAGGGCCAGCGGCCAGTTTTTCCAGGAAACTTTTTTCATTTGACACTGTCCAGACCTTAAGGCCACATTCGTTTTATAGTATCTTCTCAATATCCAGGGGAGAAGAGGTCTGAGCCTGTCGAAGACCGTTGGTTTCGACAGGCTCAACCAACTCTGCCGCGCTTTTTTGAGAAGATACTGCTAAAGGTCATAAACTGACATTTTGCTTTTGGGTTGCATGTGGCAAGTTGCAGGTTGCAGGTGACTTTTGCCAGAGTAACTTGCCACTCACCACTCGCCACTTTGCCACTCGCCGCTCGCCACCAAATATCTGACCAGATCGGACCCATCTTCAAAATGGATCCAGGCTCTGTTCCTTACTCTTGCTCTTTGGCCTGTACCAGATTGTATAGTTCATCCATGCGTTGCAGCGCTTTGGCAGCGCCCTCGGGGAATTCGTCGAATTGGGTAGTGAGGAAGATTTCCAGCGCTTTTTGTCCGGCTTCGCTTTCATCGGCGGCCAGCAGTACTTCCCGGATGGCGGCGCGCAGGTCGTCTGAAATGTTTGGACCGACGAGAACTAACTGCCGGGGCACGCTTTCCGTCTCGGCGATGATTTTGAGTTCTGCCTGGGTTTCTTCTGGCAAGCGCTTGAAGGAGACGTTATCGGTGACGCCAACGGGCACTTTGCCGCTGACGATCCATTGGATGGTGGTATTGTCGGCAGCGCTGAATACAAAACCAACTTCATCGGGAGCAACGGCCGTTTCCAGGCTGTTTTTTGCTACCGGGTTCATGTTGTTCTCGATCAGGTAGGCCAGCGGCAGCATGTAGCCCGATGTGGAGAACGCTTCTTCAAAGGCAACCATATTGCCGTACAGGTCTTCCAGGCCGGTTAAATCCGAGTCTGCTTTGGTGAAGAAGACAGAGTGATACTGATCTACGCCGAATTTTTGGCGGCGCAAAATGGGGGTAGCGCCTGCTTCCTGGCTGATAACCAGCGCCGGATAGGGGCTGTCGAAGTATAAATCGACCTCGCCGTCTTTGACCCATTGAATCATCGTTTCCAGGTCTGGCGCAATTTTGATGCTGCCGGCGGTGATGCCGTGGTCACTCAGTTGTGAGGCCAGGTAATCGGCGAGGGGCTGGGTGCCGTTGATGGTTTCGGCGGGTTGGGCTGAGATGTCGCCGATGACGAGTACCTTGCCTTCTGCCTCGGGGAGGGAAATGGCTTCCGGTGTGGGATCGGCTGTTGGGGCGCAGGCTGCCATCAGGCCAAGCAATATGAATAAGACAAATAGGTTCAGGGTAAGATGCTTCATAATTTCTCCTAACGGGTTTTATTGTGCCAGATATTTTTTGTTTGTGCGTGAAAAATTACTGAATCTTTTATGCCTGACCAGAAGCGGCGTTTTTTCTACATCAGGCGTGTTCTGGCGTTTTTACCAGGGTTAGTTTTATTGTGGCACAAGACGGCCGTTTTGAGAATGGTTTTTTTGTCATGGGTGGAGGGTGCAGCATAGACATCTTTTAGACGAAAAGGAACCCTGCCAGCCTGCTAGTACTCCCGTCCCATGACCCATGATTTATATACATAAAGAAAGCGTGAAAATATAATTACCTGTGTTGCGGTTTGCGTGACCGTGTACATGTGTGATTGGCTGATAAACTTTTAAATCGCCATTAAACTAAAATTATTCATGAATATCACTAATATAAAGAAGAGAGAACCAGATGAGTGAACTTTCCCGGTCTTCCCAAACAATAAAGAGTACCAGCGGACAAACGCCTGTTAAGCAAGTTGGCAAACGGTTGTTGACGATGATGCTTGTTTTGCTGCTGGTAGGGGTGTGGGGGGTAACGGCCGTTTACGCCGCCGCCCCGGTGATCACTCCCGGTCAGAACTTTAGTGTGGCCGAAAACAGCGCCACGGGCACAGTGGTAGGCGTGGTCGCCACGACGGGAGATCCCGTTACTGCCTTTTCTATTCTGGCAGGCAATACCGGCGACGCCTTCAGTATTAATGCGGCAACGGGTCAGATTACGGTGCTAACGGGAACGGCCGTTGATTATGAGACCACGTCGGTTTTCACGCTCCTTATCAGCGCCGCTAATGCAGATGGCTCTACCCAGGGAAACGTGACGATCAACGTTGTGGATGTCAATGACCCTCCAGCGTTTGACCAGTCCTCCTACACGTTTAATTTTGCGGAAAATAACGCGGTAGGGGAGGCGGTAGGCGCCGTTTCAGCGGCGGATCCGGATGGGAACGCCATTACCTATTCCATTGTGCAGTGGATTACGGCCGCTGGCCCCTTCTCCTTGAACCCCAACAACGGTGATCTGACGGCTACAGCCTCGCTGAATTATGAGACGGATCAACGAACATACATTTTTATTGCGCAGGCCAGCGATGGCGGCCGCAGCAGCACCGCGCTTGTTACCATAAATCTACAAGACGCCAATGATGCGCCGGTGGCAAATGACGATACGGATGCGAACTATACGACCGCGGAGAATACGCCGCTTTTCATCACCACGCCCACCGTGCTGGACAATGACACCGACGAGGATGGGGATGATTTAACGGCCGTTCTCGAAACCCAGCCCGCCAACGGTTCTGTCACGCTCAACAGTGATGGTACCTTTACTTACATCCCAGACACAAACTATAACGGCCTTGATACCTTCACCTACCAGGCCGATGATGGACAGGATTTGTCCAACATCGCCACTGTGACCATCACGGTAACAGGCGTCAACGATCCGCCAACGGCCGTTGATGACAGCTACACCACCCCCGAAGAAACCACCTTGACCGTAGACGCGCCCGGCATCCTGGACAACGACACAGACCCGGAAAATGACGTGTTAACGGCCGTTCCTGTGGACGATGTGCTGCATGGGACGCTTGATTTGGCGGGTAACGGTTCCTTCGTGTATACGCCCACCGTAGACTTTTTTGGCGTCGTCACTTTTACCTATCAGGCGGATGATGGCGAGGCTTTGTCCAACACAGCCACCGTCACCATCACCGTCACCAATGTCAATGACGCGCCTGAAGTAGATGACGAGACCTGGTCGCTAGATGAAAACGCCGCCGCCGACACCCTGGTGGGCGCGCTCACCGTTACAGACCCCGACGGCGATACCGCCTTCACCTTCGACATTACCGCAGGCAATACCAACAACGCCTTCTTGCTCAACAATACGGGTGAACTTCTCGTCAACAACAGCAGCGCCCTGGACTTTGAAACGACGCCGGTCTTTACGCTCACCGTCACCGCCACCGATGACGGCGGTCTGACAGGCGAAGCCACCGTGGTGGTTTCCCTCAACGATGTGAATGAAGCGCCAACGGCCGTTGACGATCCCAATTACACCACCCCGGAAGATATGACGCTCACGGTTAACGCCCTGGCAGGCGTTCTGGGCAATGACACCGACCCCGACGGCGACAGTTTGCTGGCGTATCTCGACAGCAGCCCCAGCAGCGGCGCCGTGACGTTGAACACCGATGGCTCGTTTGTTTACACGCCCACCCTCAACTTTAACGGCGTAGACACCTTCACCTACTTTGTGGTAGACAGTGGTTCGCCGCAGTTGTCTTCCGACGCCGCCACCGTCACCATCACCGTCACCCCCGTCAACGATGCGCCAGTGGCCGTAGATGATCCGGAAACCAGCGGTGACTATGACACGCCGGAAGATACCCAACTCACCATTTCGGCGGCAAACGGCGTCCTGGCGAATGATTCCGACGTGGATGGGGATGGCTTAACGGCCGTTCTCGACACCAACGTCAGCAGCGGCAGCCTCACCCTCAACTCCGACGGCTCCTTTAACTTTATGCCGGCCCTCAATTTCACCGGCGCTGTCACCTTCACTTACCACGCCCTGGATGACGGCGCGCCGCCGCTCCCCTCCAACACCGCCACCGTCACCATCATCGTCATGCCTGAGAACGACGCCCCGGTGATCAACGACCAGAGCTTCACCATCGACGAAAACAGCGCCGTTGGCTTCCCGGTCGGGACTGTCGCCGCCTCAGACGTGGACAATGATGTGCCTGATGACCTGGCCTTTGGCATTATTCCTGGCGGTTCAGGCGACAGCAGCTTTGGCATCAACGCCAGTTCCGGCGAAATCAGCGTTATTGATAGCACTGCCCTGGACATGGAAACCACGCAGAGCTTCACGCTCACCGTCGAAGTTAGTGATACTGAACCGCTCAGTGACACGGCCGTTATCACCATCAACCTCACCAACGTCAACGAATACACCCCCACCATCACCGCTGGTCAAATTTTCACCATCTCAGAAGCGGCCCTCAACAATACCACCGTCGGCGCCGTAGACGCCGACGATGAAGACTACGGCGAATCCGTGGCCCTCTTTGCTATCACCGGCGGCAATGCAGACGGCATCTTCGCCATCAACGACAGCAGCGGCGTCATTCGCGTCGCCGACAATGCCAATCTGGACTTTGAAACCACCGACGCCTACACCCTCACCATCGAAGTTACCGACAACGGGTCCAATCCCGGCGCTCGCACCGGCTCAGGCCAGGTGGTGGTCCACATCACCAACGCCAACGACGCGCCGATCATCACCGATCTGGCAGTTGATCCCATCAGTGTAGATGAAGGCGATTCAGTAGATCTGGTTGGCAGCTTTACTGACCAGGACGCCGCCGACGCCCATACCGTCACTATCAACTGGGGCGATGGCTCCGCCAACACCGTCATCAATCTGGCGGCCGGCGTGTACACATTCACAACATTACACACCTATGCCGATGATCCGGCCGGGCTGCCCGACGTGTATACCATTCAAGTCACCGTGTCGGATGGCGGCGCCAACGACGTAGACGCCGCCACCGTCACCGTCGCCAACGTGGCGCCCACGTTAAGTAATGTCGCTATTGCGCCCACCACCACGGATGAAGGCTCCAGCGCCACCCTCAGCGGCGACATCAGTGATCCCGGTGTGCAAGACGCCTTTACCTTGCTGGTGGTTTGGGGCGACGGCCAAAGCAGCACCTATAATTATCCGGCAGGGACTACCACTTTCTCTGCAAGCCACACCTTTGCCGACGACGGCCAACCGTTGACCGTTGCCTTAACCCTGACAGATGACGACGGGGGTCAAGATACCGACTCCGTCATCATCACCGTTAACAACCTGCCGCCCGCCGCCGACGCCGGTCCTGACCAGACTGTGAACGTGGGTGAAACAGTTAACTTCGACGCCAGCGGGACCACCGATCCCGGTTCGGCCGATACCCATACCTTTGCCTGGGACTTTGGCGACGGCGCTGCCGGAACCGGCGTCACCCCCAGCCATGTCTATGCCAGCATTGGCGTCTACACCGTCACACTCACCGTCACCGATGACGATGGCGGCGTGGACACGGACGAGGTGGTCATCACCGTGGTCTCCCCGTCTGACCTGGAAGCCACCAAGACTGTATCCGGTGATTTTGCCGAAGGCGGCGCTGTGTTCTACACCATCGCCATCACCAACAGCGGCCGCACGCAGTTGGACAACGCCGGAGATGAACTGGTGGATGTGCTGCCCACGCAGTTGGCGTTGGTGGGCGCGCAGGTCGTCAGCGGCGGCGGCGTGGGCAATGTCGATACGCAGGCCAATACCGTGTCCTGGAATGGCAGCATTGCCGGCGGCGGTTCGGTCGTTCTGAGCATTGAAGCCGCGATTCTGGCAGGTCACAAGGGCGAACAGGTCAGCAATCAGGCCACGCTGCATTATGACGCCGACGGCAATGGCAGCAATGAAGCCGTCACCCTCACCGACGATCCAACCGTGGACGGCAGTTATGACCCGACTGTGTTCACCATCCAGAACGAGTATTTTGTGTTCATGCCGGTGATTTTGAACAACTTTGTCAGCGCCCCGGATCTGGTGGTAACAGACGTACAGGCCAGCAGCAGCTTTATCCAGGTAGTCATCGAAAATCAGGGCAACGCCCCGGCGGTGGAATCGTTCTGGGTAGACTTCTACATCAATCCGAACCCGGCGCCGACGATGGCCAATGAGTTGTGGCCTGAAGTGGCGGCGGAAGGGCTGGCCTGGGGCTTCACCGACATGCTGGCTCCCGGTGAAGTGCTGACGCTGACCTACAGCACGGCTCCCGGCGCT
>JAWOGU010000394.1:0-5145 GCA_046496595.1 Chloroflexota bacterium | reverse complement strand
GGTCATTACAAACCAGAAGATCTTCACCAACGTTCCGCTGCCCTGATCCGGATAGGTGAATATATCCCCCTCACTACCCTAGCCGACGATTTCTACCCCGTCCAACATGAAATTGGCTACCTGGAAGCCGGCGGCTTCGTCAAATACCTGGTAGATACCTACGGCTGGACACGATACCGCAATTTTTACAGCAGTATCTCACAAGAAGGCGTCGCCACCCCATCCGCCGCCCTGGAGCGCGGCTTGCAGACCCACTACGGTAAAACGCTGTCTGACATGGAGGCAGAATGGCTCAACTTCCTGTCCCAGGTAGAACTAAATGAGGCGGCCACCCATGACCTGGCTGCCTCCATTCGCTTTTTCAACGTCATGCGCCAATACCAGACGCAATACGATCCCACCGCCCACTTCCTCACCGCCTGGCTGCCTAACCCCGAAGACGTCATGCAGCGAGGCAACCCCGCTGACCTCACGAGCCATCCCAACGGCGAAATCAACATCACCCTGGAAACCATGCTCTATGCCGCCGATACCGCCATCCGCGCCGCCAATTATGATCGCGCAAACATCATCCTGGACAGCGTCACCCGCGTTCTGGAAAACGACGGCATCTTCCTCGATCCTCTCGCCACAAGCTACCTCAATATCGTGCGTACCACAACCGAAATGGGGTATGAACCACAACAAATCCAACTGAACGGCAGCCGGGCAGAAATACTCGCCACCAAAAGCAGTTCCACTAATCTAGACACCTTTAAAATGGTATTGCAAGGGCAAAATTGGGTTCTAACCAACTAGCCGCCAACTGACTGTTTGATGAAGCATTTTTGCTTTTGTGTTACAATGCCTAGGCAAAGGTGAGCCGGAAATCCGGCCAAAATTATCTGGTCTGGAACCTGATTGCAAGTATCCATTACCCGGTAAATCGATGCCATTTGGTATACCAACCGAGGCAAAGGGGTTTCGTATGATAGAAGTTGTAATCGAGAGCATTCGCATCAGTCTCGTCTCTCAACATCGCATTGTCCTGCTGAAAGAACTGGACAGTGAGCGTCAGTTACCAATTTGGATCGGCCCCTGTGAAGCAGATGCCATCACCATTGAACTACAAGACGTCAAAGTCGCACGCCCGGTGACGCACGATCTCTTGAAAAATGTGATTGACGAGATGGGCGGCCGTGTGTCCCACGTTCTCATCAGAGCCTTGGATGACGGCGTCTTTTTCGCCAGTTTGTTCATTGACAAAAACGGCCAGCTTACAGAAATAGACTGCCGTTCCTCAGACGCCATTGCCCTTGCCGTGCGCGTCAAAGTGCCCATCTTTGTCAACGACGACGTGCTGGACCAGGCCGGTGTGCTACCGGAAGTGGACATACAGGAACCAACAACTCCGGAGCTGGATGCCGAGCGCAGTGGCGATACACTTGACGTTTTCACCGATTTTCTGGACACGCTCGATTTTGATGATTTTGAAGAGTAATAGATAAACGACTGCCGAAAAAAGCAGCGTTAACAGTCCTGAGTATGCGCCGTATAACGTGAAACATAAGTCTGCTTGTGTTTCACGTTTTCTATTTTGGAAATTATGACCGACACAATCGACCGCCTGCCACCCCATAGTCTTGAAGCCGAAGAAGCCATGTTAGGGTCGCTGCTCATTGACCCGGACGCTATTTTTGAAGTGAACAGCTTTTTACGGCCCAAAGCGTTTTACCGGCTTCAGAACCAGTGGATTTATGAAGCCATTCTCAGCTTGAGCGAGCGCCGTGAGCCAGTAGACCTGATCACGTTGACGGAAGAACTGCGCCGCCGGGAACAGTTGGAGCAGGTCGGCGGCGAGGCTTACGTCATTGGTCTTATCAATACCGTGCCCACAGCTATCAATGCCCGCAGTTACGGCCGGGTTATTGAGGCGGCGGCTATCCGGCGCAAACTGGTGGCGGCTGCCAGTGAAATCGCCAACCTGGCTTACAATGAAAAAGAAGACGTCAACGTTGTGTTGGATCGGTCTGAACAGACGCTGTTTAGCATCAGCGAGGAGCGCACCACGCGGGACCTGGTGCCCATCCGCCAGATCGCCAGTGAATATCTGGATCGCATCAACGAACTGCGTGAACGCGGCGACGATTTTATTGGCATCCCCACTGGCTTCACCGATTTAGACCGGCTGCTGGGCGGGCTGAATAAATCGGACCTGGTTATTGTGGCGGCGCGCCCTGGTATGGGCAAGACATCCCTGCAAAATGCGATGGCGCTGACGGCCGCTATTCAGTATGGCAAGCGCGTGGCAATATTCAATCTGGAAATGGCGGGTGAGCAGTTGGTGCAGCGCATGATCGCGGCCGAAACGCGCATTGATTCCCAACGGCTGCGGCGCGGACAGTTGGCGGAACATGAAATGCCGATCTTTTTGGAAGCCGTAGGGCGTTTGTCGGAGACGCGCATTTTTATTGACGACACGCCTTCGATTACGCCAAATCAGTTACGCACCAAGTGCCGCCGCCTGTATGCGGAGCATGGCCTGGACCTGATTTTGATCGATTATTTGCAGCTTATGTCGGCGGAACAGTCCACGAATAACCGGGTGCAGGAGATTAGTGAAATTTCTCGCGGGTTGAAGGGCTTGGCGCGAGAGCTGAATGTGCCGGTGCTGGCAGCCGCGCAGTTGAGCCGCGCCGTTGAACAAAGACAGGATAAACGGCCGTTACTCTCCGACCTCCGCGATTCTGGCAGCATCGAACAAGACGCCGACATCGTCATGTTCATCTATCGCGACGAATACTACAACCCCGACACCACCGAACGCCCCAACATCGCCGAAATCAACATCGCCAAACACAGAAACGGCCCCACCGGCACCGTCGATCTCTACTGGCATGGCAAACTAGCGACCTTCCGCAACCTCCAGCGCCAGGAAATAAACTTGTAGTGAACAGTGAACAGTTTACAGTGAACGGCGAGTGACCCGTTGACAATTGACAATTGTCAATTGACAATTAACCATTATGAAAGGCTTCTCCGGTTTTCCCGATGGCAAAGTGCGCCTGACACAGGTGCCCAATCTTTTCTTCAGCGACCTCCTGCCCATCATCGACAACATGGCAGAGCTGAAAGTGACCCTCTACGCCTTCTGGGCGCTGGCTCAAAAAGAAGGCCAGGTGCGCTATTTGCGCCTCACCGATTTCCTCAACGACACCGAATTTGTCAAAGGGCTGGCGCCTACCATCAATCTGGCCTCAGAACTCCTCATCGATGGCGTGGAGCGGGCTGTGGCGCGAGGAACGTTCCTGCACATCAACGTCGAAAGCGCCGATGGCAAGATGGACCTCTATTTCCTCAACACCGAAAAAGGACGCGCGGCCGTGGAGGGCATCACCAAAGGGGAATGGCGTCCCAATCCCAACGACGATGAGCCGATCAGTCTCCTGGTAGAACGACCCAATATTTTTGTGTTATATGAGCAGAACATCGGCCCCCTCACACCGCTGATTGCCGACGAACTGCGCGACGCCGAACAAAACTACCCTATGCGCTGGATTGAAGAAGCAATTGATCTGGCAGTGCAAAACAACGTACGCAAATGGCGCTACATTCTGGGCATCCTGGAACGGTGGCGCCAGGAAGGAAAAAACGATGGAACCGGCCGCCGAGATTCTCAGAAAGACTTACGCGGGTCAATCCCCGATGAATACAAAGACATCATCAAACGCTGATCAGGCGCTGACTGCTTCAGGCATAAACGACGCAGGCGGCGACAATGCCGGGTTGGGGCAGCCAGACTGCCCGCATTGCGGTGGTTTAGGTTACGTCATTCCTGACGTGGCGCCAATCCACCCCAGCTTTGGTCGAGCGCAAACCTGTGTCTGCCGCAGCTCACAAGAAGAAATGAAACGGTTGAACGCCTTACAGCAGCTCAGCCAGCTTGGCCTGCTCAGCGAATGCACGTTTGATACTTTTCTGCCGGAAGGGCATGGCCTGACCGCTGAAAAACAGCGGAACTTGAAGATAGCCTACGACACAACGCTGGAGTATGCGCAGCAGCCCACCGGCTGGCTGTTGCTAAAAGGGGGTTATGGCTGCGGCAAAACGCATCTGGCGGCCGCCATTGCCAACCACCGGCTTAATATGGGGCATTCGGTTTTGTTCGTGAACACGCCTGATTTGCTGGATCACTTACGCGCCTCTTTCAGTCCGGCCGTAGTGGGCAGTTATGATGAACGCTTTGAACAGGTGCGCAACTCCCCCCTGTTGATTTTGGATGATTTGGGCAGCCAGAGTAACACCGATTGGGCGCAGGAAAAGCTGTATCAAATCTTCAATCACCGGTACAACGCCAAACTGCCCACCGTCATCACCACCAACGAGGAACTGGAGTCAATTGAAATTCGCATTCGGTCTCGAATGATGGATTTGAGCCTGGTGCGTATTGTGCCCATTACCGCCCCCGATTTCCGCCATACCGGCGTCGATCAGGAGCAGTCTGACCTGTCCACACTGGGACTGCACAACGATCAGACCTTTGACCGCTTTGACTTGCGGGAGCGCGAACTGCCGCGTGGGCAAGCTGAAAATTTGCGCCGCGCCCTTGACACAGCGCGAGAGTTCGCCCAGGCCCCGGCCGACTGGCTGGTATTGAACAGCGTGGCATACGGCAATGGCAAGACGCATCTGGCGGCGGCTATAGCTAATTACGTGGCGGATCAGGGTGAGCCGGTATTGTTTGTGGTGGTGCCGGATTTGCTCGACCATTTGCGGGCGACGTTTAATCCGGCCAGCGGGATGCGCCTGGACAAGCGCTTTGACGAGGTGAAAAAAGCGCCGCTGCTGGTGCTGGATGATCTGGGCACGGAGAGCGCCACAGCCTGGGCGCGGGAAAAGTTGTACCAGTTGTTCAACTACCGCTATGCGGCCCGCCTGCCAACCGTCATTACCACGGCGACGCCGGTGGATGAGATCGATCCGCGGCTGGCAACGCGGATGCTGGATGGCAGCCGCTGCACGTTTTTTATGATTGAAGCGCCGAGTTATCGGGGTGGGATTAAGGGGAAAAGGCGCGGCGGTCGGTGACGATTGAAGATTGGAGATTGGAGACTGGAGGCTGGAGGCTGGAGATCAAATAATCTCCAGTCTCCAGTCTCTTTTTGT
>JAWOGU010000368.1:0-20709 GCA_046496595.1 Chloroflexota bacterium | reverse complement strand
GTCCATACCTGGAAGGTAATGATGATGAATGTACAAGAATTGGAAGAAGCGCATGTGGAGATGTCGGCCTATATTCAAGCCGAAAACCCGGATTTTCTACTTGTTTTGGAAGTTGACCCAGCCTGGCTGGCAGTTATGTCCCATTTAGAAGAAGTATATCCCTACCATTTGTTGGAACCCCGGTACTCGGGTCGCGGCATCGCTTTTTACAGTAAGCTGCCCTGGGAAAGCGCGGCTGTTTGGGATGTAGTACAAATGGATCGCCCGGCGTTGATAGCGTCCTATTATGTGGATGATTGTCCACTGACAATCGTTGGCTTGCATCCCTACCCACCGCTTAATGATCAGATGTGGCGTTTACGCAACGAGGAACTGGCTCAAGTTGCAGCTTTTATACGGCAGCAACCCGGAGCGGCCATTCTTTTAGGCGATCTGAACATAACGCCATGGTCACCCACTTTCCAAGACATTTTGGCGGTCTCCAACCTGCAAAACGGCCGTTCTAAATTTGGTTTCCTGCCCACCTGGCCCGTAGTCGGATCGACTGCTTTGCTGCCCTTCGACCATATCCTGACCACTCCTGACCTGACCATTACTGCCATGGAGACTGGTCATCCCGTCGGCGCTGATCACCTACCCCTCACTGCAAATATCCGGTTTACTTCGGAGTCTACACAAGCTATTTCACCGCCCTCGTCATCATGTACGAGGGAGCAAAACTAGAAATCATGCGAACTTAACCCAACGTTTATTCGCGCTAACAAATTTACCCATAAGCGCGGTAAGGATACCGCGGCTACTAACCTGTAAACCAACTGCCAGAACTGGACCTGAATTTGCCAGAATTGCCTGGCAGCGGCGTAAGAAAACGGGAACAGTATTCTTGTCTTTTCCTGAGCCAGCAAACAAGATAAAATATTTGTTCCTATCATTCTCAACGAGACAACCTCCGCAGTCGACTTTGTGCCCCCTTCTTTGACAACATATTTATTGGATATTGTTTGACGATCTGTTTTACAGGAAAAAGAAGTAGATGACAGAAGAATATAACCCATCCAAACCAATCGTGCCCCAATTCGATAAGCACCGTCTTGTGCAGCTGCTGCAAGACATTTCTCTTACCGTGGATCAAGCGGAAACCATCACCGCTGCCTTTAACACAGTTCTGGCGCGCATTTGCCGCTTTATGGACTGGCCTTTAGGGCATGTGTATGTCTGGTCAGAAGCTACTGACAAGCTTGTTTCCAGCCGTATCTGGTATATGGCAGACCCCTACATATTTTTACCTTTCCGCCAGTTGAGCGAAGCTATGCAGTTTCAACGTGGGCAAGGCACTGTGGGACGGGTTTGGGAAAACGGCGAAGCTCTTTCTATTTTGGATGTCCAGACTGAAACGATATTTAGGCGGAAGCTGCCGGTTGAAGAAGGGGGCATTCGTGCTTATTTTGCTTTTCCCGTGATTGTGGAGGGGGAGGTAACGGCCGTTCTTGAATTTTTCTCTCCTGAATCAGCCGCGCCTGACCCGGACATCATCGATGTGATCATGCATGTAGGCGCCTTGCTCGGATTGGCGATACGGCGTCAGGATGCCTTAGCGCAGTTACGCTACAGTGAAACTCAGTTAGCCGAAGCTCAGAGGACGGCCCACATCGGTCATTGGGAATGGGATATCGGGCACGACAAAGTGTCCTGGTCGTCTGAACTCTACCGTATTTATGGGCTGTCTCCAGACACTCCCCAGTTTAGCTATGAAGATTTCCTGGCCTGTGTCCATCCTGACGATGCGACGTATACGCAACAAAAAATGGTCCATGCCTACCAAAACGGCAGTCTCTTTGACTATTTCCACCGCATTATCCGCCCTGACGGCTCCGTGCGTGTGCTTCATGCTCGAGGCCGTCCCATTTATGATCATGCAGGCCGCATTGTCAAACTGTATGGCACAGCCCAGGACATGACCGAACTAAGAAAGACGGAGCTAACCCTGGCGCAGACCGTGCGCACCCTATCTGCTTTGATGGAAATTGGGCAGACAGTTTCTGCCACCTTAGATTTAGAATTGATTTATGAACGGGTGTTGTCACTGGGACGGCCGTTAATCAAGGCCGAAGCTCTTATCTTATTTTTGATTAACGAAGATATGCTCGAAATAGTGGCCATGGATCAGGAAAATATCCCTGATATGCGCGGTGTGCGTTTGCCATCCGACTCTGGGATAGCCGGTGAGGTATGGGGGCGTGGGCGCTCCCTTCTTCTGAAAGGAGAGGCTTGTATCCGCCAGTTATCACCCCTATTTGAAGAACTGACCGATTATCGGCCAGAAACGATAATCGCAGTTCCCGTGCGCTGGCAAGATGAAGCAGTAGGCGTATTAGAGGCGATTCATCACGAGACAGATACTTTTGATGAGGAAGATGTGCATTTGCTGGAAACGATGGCGTCCTGGACCGCCATCGCCATTGGCAATGCCCGCCAGTACAAACAATTGCAGCGCCGCTTAATGGAAAGTGACGCCATAACCGCCATCAGCAATGCCTTAATAGAAACCTTAGACCTGGACGCACTGCTGCAACTCATTATTAACAAGGTGCAAAGCATCCTTCCTGAAGCCGATTGGGCCGTTATCCATCTGCTGCACCCCAAAACAAACTCCTTGGAATTAGTCGCCGGCGCCGGGATAGAAGTCGGCGCCGCTGCATACTCGATGAACTTGGGGGAAGGTATCGCTGGGTACGTGATAGCCAACGGTGGCGTGATCAATATCCCTGATATGCAGAATGATCCACGGCGTTTAACGATAGATGCCAGCATCAATACCCATTCATTACTGGTGGCTCCTGTAGAAAGCCGCCAAATGCGCATCGGTACCATCAGCGTACAGTGCGCCACGCCGTCCGCATTTACAGCTGATGATGAACGCTTATTGACGGTTTTTGGCATACAAGCCGGCATGGCTATTGAGAATGTGCGGCTCTATGCGGCCCAAAAGCAGGCTCGCAAGAAAGCGGAGAAGCAGCGTGAACGAATGCGCCACATGGCGCTGCGCGTGGTAGAAGCCCAAGAAAAGGAACGCACCCGCATAGCGCGTGAGCTGCATGATGAGTCGGGACAATCGTTAACCTCTCTCAAAATCAGCCTGGATTTGATCCGCTCCCTATTGCCGCCAGAGATGATTGAGATCAAAGAGAACCTGGGCGATGTGCTCGCCCTTGTTGATAAGACAATGAATAATTTGCGGCTGCTGGGGCACAATTTGCGTCCACCTGGCCTTGATGTGTATGGTCTGGATGCCTCACTTGCCGGTCTTTGTCAGGATTTTCAGACACATACAACTTTACAGGTAACTTATAAAGGGGTTGGTCTGCCCCATTTGGCGGCGCTACCGGCTTTGTCGTTATATCGCTTTGCGCAAGAGGCGATGACAAATGCGGCCAAACATGCTCAGGCAACACGGATAACGGTGACGTTAAACCTGGAGTCGGATATGATCACTTTGGTGGTTGAAGATAATGGCGAGGGTTTTTTACCGCCTGATTTTGAAGAGTCGCTGCCGGCACAAGGAGCCGGGTTGGTAGGAATGATAGAACGCCTGGAATTGGTAAGCGGCCGTTTACATATCGAATCCATACCAGGACATGGCAGCCGGTTAACGGCCGTTGTGCCCTATGTAGCGGAGGAGTCATGATTCGTATCATCATTGCTGAAGATCACAATCTGGTACGCCAGGGTATTCGAGCCTTGTTAGAACAAAGCGGCGATGTGCAGGTTGTAGCCGAAGCGGCTACCGGTGAAGAAGCCATCCAACTAACAGAACTACATAAACCAGAGGTTGTGGTCATGGATCTTTCCATGCCACGTTTAGACGGAGCGCAAGCTGCCGGGCGTATTCTAGATATGAATCTGCCCACGCAGATCATCATCCTTTCCATGCACGACGACACTACCATGGTTCAGCAGCTTTTGCGTCGGGGCGTTAAGGGCTACCTGCTAAAAGATGCCGTCACCGAAGAACTGCTCCTGGCCGTGCGCTCTGTCAGTCAAGGCAAAATGTTCCTCAGCCCCACCATCTCTGATACGGTGATGACCATGTTGTTATCACCATCGGATGCTTCAGCAGAGCATATGGCAGATTTGTTGACCCCTCGTGAACGCGAAGTGCTGCAACTGGTAGCAGAAGGCCACACCAATAACGACATGGCCGATATCTTGAGCATCAGCGTCAAGACAGTAGAGAAACACCGGGCTAACGTCATGTCGAAGTTACAAGTAAATGATCTGGCTTCCCTGATTCGCGAGGCTATCAAACAAGGGCTGATATTTTGATGATCGTGCGAGTTGTGCGCCTATAGTAGGGTTTTACCCTATACGGCGCGCAGGCTATCTATGGGATAATACCTTATATAAAGAAGCCAGTAGAAAGGCGGCTTTCTTTTGTTATGAAGGGAAATTTTATTGGCTATTATGTCAAACATTGTTATTCGAATTTTAGTTATTGATGATCATGAAACGGTGCGTAAAAGTATCATGGCGCTGCTGGCAAGAGAGCCAGATATGCAGGTGATAGGTTCAGCCGAAAACGGCCGTAAGGCAGTTCTGTTAGCTAAAACGACGGAGCCTGACGTGATTATCATGGATATCTCCATGCCAGAATTAGATGGTATCCGGGCCGCTGGTGAAATTCAGGCTTTGGATATCTCCACGCAGGTTATCATGCTTTCCATGTACCATAACAGTGTCTTGGTGCAGCAAGCCCGCAAAAATGGCGCTTCGGGTTTTATCTTGAAGCAGCAGGCAAATCAAGAACTTATTCCTGCTATTCGGGCCGCCACCAAAGGCGAACTCTCTCTTTAGATAAGCGCCATCTCTCTCCTTTCCTCGTCATCCTAACTCCCACTACTCCAAATTTTTGGCCAAAGGTAGGGTAATTCCCCCCTTAGATAGTAGGTTCTCTACCCATGGAGCAAACGGCCGTTTTCCTTCATACTAGGTTCTGTGGACTTTTGGTTAAATATTACGTGAATCTAGCCAAAGTGTTCAATCATCATCCAGGATAACAACACGTAGATTAGGCGTTTCAAAGCAGGACCTTTTTATATCGATGTACTCTTAACCACCATATATCCCCCAACTGGGGGATTTAATTACTACCTGACTGACCGATGCAACCACGAAGCGTTAGGTATATGATTTAGCTTCATCTAATACAATTAACACAATTCACTAAACGTTTGCAGAATTGCATCCCAAAATAAAATCTCCCTGTTTTATTTAGCCATAGAATCCAATTTGACTGTCAAACGTTCCCTGAAAACAAAATCCACTGGAATAACCCACTGTTGCGCGATCTTAATTATAAAAAGAAAGGAGAGTTAAAATGATCCGTGTTTTACTTGCTCATCCTTCCCGCTTAGTGTGCGATTCATTACGAACTATCCTTGATATTGAAAAGGATGTTTATGTGGTGGGGTGCGCCACAACCGCAGAAGAGCTTCATTTTCTCCTACCGCATGGCAATGTGGTGATATTGGGCACAGAAATGGGTAATGCAACCGCGATTGACCTGTTAGCCGACATCGATATGACCCATCCCCACACAAAAATCCTGGTATTGGGTGTTGATGAGCGCCCCGAATCAATCCTGCGTTATTTAGAAGCGGGCGCATCTGGCTATATTCTGCAAAACGAATCCATTGAAGACACGATAAAAAAATTAAAGGCGGCGCATCAAGAAAAAGCGATCATCTCGCCTTCTGTGGCTGCTGCCTTGATGAAACGGGTGAGTTCCCTTGCGAAATTAGATACAACCTACGGCTACATGGAAGCACGAGAACCACAATTGGAAGAATTAACTTCCCGTGAAAAAGAGGTACTCCACCTGTTAGATCAAGGTCTTACCAATCAGGAAATCGCTAACAAACTCTTTATAGAATGTGGTACTGTGAAAAATCATGTTCATAATATTTTGAAAAAACTAGATGTAAATAATCGGCACGAAGCAGCATCGATTTTAAAAATTCAGCAGCAACCCGCTTTGACCCTGGCTGTATAAATCATCAGGTATGCCAGAGAACACGATACTATGTGAATGGGAATAACCGAGATAACCCATTAAAGCAGAAGGAGATAAAAACATGAGTGTCATCAGAGTTGCTTCAAATTCAAGAGTTTCGGCGGTAGCGGGCGCAATTGCACATGCGATACGGGAAAACGGCAACGTCCAGGCCCAAGGAATTGGGGCAGGCGCCATTAACCAAATGGTTAAAGCAACCATCACAGCCAAGCAGTTTCTAGCTGAGGAAGGCTGCGCGCTTACCTTTATTCCTGAATATGTAGAAATAGATATCCAAGGCGAAGAGCGTACAGCGGTGCGTTTGATAATTACTGGCAACAGCAACGGCGCCACGTCCTCGGACAATATGCCTGCAAAGGTCTCAGGGTAAGTAATTGTCTACTTGAACATTGGCGTTTTTGTATCCATCACCGTTTTTCAGATTGGACCAATCTTGGAGATTGGTCCATCCTGCATGAACCAATAAAAATAAAGTGAGATTATAAATGAAAATTGTAACAGGCTTGTTTACTCCAGAAGATGCATTCACAACAATCGACTATTTAACAGACAACGGCTTTACCCACAGCGATCTCTCGCTGGTATCGTCTGCTAAAAATATACCGTCTTACCTGGAAGGGGATCCGGAAGAATCAGCAGCAGCCGGTGCTATGGTTGGTGGTGTCGCGGGCGGCACACTGGCAGCGTTAGGTAGCTGGGTAGGTTCCACAATTCCTGGGCTTGCGTCAATGGCTGTGGCGGGTCTTCTAACAACTGCTATTGGTGGTGTCGTGGGCGCGTATCTCGGCAGCCTCTACACCGTTCGCGCTGACACGCAGGCGGAAATGAATGTTGTGGAAGCATTAGCCAATGGCAAATTTTTATTGGTGGTTAATGCAGATGAGATGGGAGCAGAAACGGCCGTTTCCTTCATGTCTGAGGGTGAAAACGTCGAAATCCACGTCATTCCTGTCGAAGACTTTAACGAAGTGGGTTAAGCCCTTTGAGATCGTTTTTTGTCGGGAGATGCAGCACCACGTCATGAGAACGGCTGTTATCCACCAGCGGTATCACGTTCTCGGCCAACCGTTTGCCGTCCAACGTTAACTCGCTTTCTTCCCTTTCGTTTCTTTCCACAGTGATGTGGTAAAGGGTGCGGCCATAGCGGTACACCACCTTAAAACCAGGCCAGGAAGCCGGAATTTTTGGCTGTAACCACAGCATTTCTCCTTCACGACTTAACCCCAAAATACCTTCAATCCCCAGACGATACATCCAACTGCCGGAACCGGTATACCACGTCCAGCCGCCTCGCCCTTCATGCGGTGAGACGCCATACACGTCTGCTGAAATGACATAAGGCTCTACCTTATATTGGGCTGCTTTCGCGGCTGTGTCGGACCGGTAAATCGGGTTGATCAGGCGGTATAACGCCTCCGCCTTCTCTCCCTCCCCTAAATGGGCAAAAGCCCAAATAGACCAGAGAGCGGCATGGGTGTATTGACCTCCATTTTCCCGAATGCCGGGCAAATACCCCTTAATATAACCCGGATCTTTTGTCGTCTTGTTAAAAGGCGGCGTAAACAACAGCAGCAGTCGATCCTTTTCTTTGATGAGGTGTTCTTCCACCGCTTGCATCGCCTGCCGGGCGCGTTCTGGCCGGGCCAGCCCGGTTAACACTCCCCACGATTGGGCAATGGCGTCCAGGCGGCACTCCTCATTAATCTTGGAACCAAGGGGCGTGCCGTCGTCATAATAAGCCCGCCGGTACCATTCCCCATCCCAGCCGTGTGTTTCAAGAGCCTGCCGGTAGGCTTCCGCCTGCTGCACAAATTGCCTGGCGCGCTTTTCGTCACCACGCTGACGGCACAGGTGGGAAAACGCCTGCAAGGCAGAAGCGAGGAACCAGCCTAACCAGATGCTTTCACCTTCCCCCTCAATGCCTACCCGGTTCATGCCATCGTTCCAATCACCTCCACCCATCAAGGGCAAGCCATGCCTGCCTTCGGTGGCGGCGCGGGTCAGAGCGCGGCAGGCATGTTCATATAAGCTGGAGGTTTCAGGGGTAGACTCATAATGGCTGTATCGTTCTTCTTCATCCTCGGCCAGGGGGTCGCCCAGCAGGAAGGAGACTTGTTCATCAAGAACGGCCGTGTCACCCGTGGCTTGCACATAAAACGCTGTCACATAGGGCAGCCATACCAGATCATCCGAAATGCGGGTGCGCACCCCACGGCCTGAGGGCGGATGCCACCAATGCAGCACATCCCCCGCTTCAAATTGATGCTGCGCAGCCCGCAGCAACTGCTGCCGGGTAATCTCAGGCCGGGTGTGTACCAGGCACATCACATCTTGTAACTGGTCTCGGAACCCATACGCCCCGCTCGATTGATACAGCGCCGAACGTCCCCAGATGCGGCAAGCCAGCGCCTGATACAGCAGCCAGCGATTCAGCAAAATGTTCATCGCCGGATCGGGTGTTTCCACTTGAATCGCGCCCAGCACATCATCCCATAATTCATGGGTCGCATTCCAGGCTGCCGCCACTTCTGCTTCGTCCTGAAAGCGGCCGATCACGGCCAATGCCTCTGTTTCATCCTGACCCTGACCCAGCAGGAAATAGATCTCCTCGCTGCCGTCCGGCGGCAAATCCACATGCATCTGCATCACGGCGCAGGGGTCCAGGCCAGCCTCCACCCGGTCGCTAAAACCAAGGCGGCCTAACGCCGCCGGTCGGCTCAAACCGCCCAAACGGCCGATAAATTCCGTGCGATCCGTAGTCAAACCATGAGGGGTTTTACTGGCGCTCATAAAGGCGACCGCTGCGCTAAATTCCGTGTGGTAGGGGTTTTGGGCCAGTAAGGCGGAATACTCCTGATGATAAGAGGGAATAATCGTCATCTGCGTATCCGTGCGTGACGGTCCCAATACCCATTCGGCATAGAGCGTGGCAGTCAGGCGGCGCGGTCGTTGGGAACAGTTGTCCAGCCGCAGGTGGATGATCTTCAGCGGCGCATCGGGGGCCACATATAAGCGCAGGTGTTGTTTTAGACCCTGGCTGTGATGAGTGCAGGTGGTGTAGCCGGCGCCATGGTTAACCAGGTAGGGGACGCCATCCGGGGCGGGTTGAGGCGTGGGCGTCCAGATATTGCCCGTTTCCTCGTCACGCAAATAAAGCACTTCGGCGGGTATATCCTGGACGGGATCATTGCGCCAGGTTGTCAGCCGGTTTTCGCCGCTGTTTTCGGCCCAGGTATAGCCGCCGCCTGATTCTGAGGCTATAAACCCCACCCGTTCATTGGCGACGACGTTGATCCAGGGAGCCGGGGTAGACTCATTCGGTCGCAGATAAATGGCGTACTCGCGACCATCGACTGTAAAACCGCCATAGCTGTTGTCAAACAGCAGCCCTTGTGGCCGGGGCAGGGGTGGGGCAGTGTCCGCATATTCGTCAACGGGCAGCAGAGGTTGGAAGGGAGGCAGCGCCAGCGCATCCCGGTTGAGCGGCGCCAGTTGGGCGGATAAGGATCCGGCCGCATCTGACAAAACAACGCGGGCGGCCGTGCGCAGCAAGGTTTCATCTGCGGTGGGCATCTGATCTGCGCGCACGATAAAGATGCCGCCGCGTTTATTAAGCCAATGCTCGCTTTCCAGCCGGCGGATGGTACGGTTGATGGCGTTTTGTACCGATTGGCCATAGTTGGTCGCCTGCCGGTTTAGTATGACCAGGTCAATGCGCAAGCCACGGCGCCGCCAATAGGTATGTGCCCGCAGCAGGGTTACCAATAGTTCCTGAGCTTCTTCATCGGCCAATTCCAACAGTAAGATGGGGTGATCGCCAGAGACGCCATAGCCCCAGAGGGTAGACTGTCCCAGGGTGTTCGCCGCAATGGTCGCGGCCTGGGCGCGCATGGCCTTGTGCGGATAAAGCAGCAGAGAAAGGATCTGCTGTACCTGAATCAGCAGGTCTGTGGTCATATCCAAACGAGCCATATCTTGAAGCGCCTGAGTGCGGGCTTCGTTAAAAGCGGCGTTAACGGCCGTCCACTGCTGGTATTTCTGCGCCAGTGCCAGGAGTTCAGTCCGTGAGGCGGCGGTGAATGTGAGGAAGGCTGCTTCTGCGGAGCTGTGCGGAGCCAACGTGATCTCTTGTCCTAAGGCCATGATGGGGTCCAGGGTGGCGCCGGTGGCGCCGGTGAGCCATGCGCCGTCCGGCTGTAAAGCTGCCGGTTGTGCGCCAGAACGGTCGCGCCCCACAAAGGCCGCCCGATCACTTTCGTAGGCTCCTGTGCGGGTTAGTTCAGAGGAAACGACCAGCATATGCCCCATCAAGCGCGGCTTTTCTGTGGCTGCACGAGGACGACGGCGGAAAAAGAGGGCATTTTCGGCGGGCAGATATTCACTTTCTACAAATAATTTGGCAAAGGCAGGATGGCGGTTGTCTGTGGCAAAATCGGCCAGGGCGACTTCGGCGTAGCTGGTAAGGCGCAGGCGGCGCGGCTTGTCGCTCTGGTTGGTGAGGTGGATATGGCGGATTTCTATGTCATCGGCGGGGGCTATGGTAACGGCCGTTTGCAAATTAATGCCATGCTGATGGCTGCTAAACTGCACCATATGCGGGAAGAAACGCACCTCGCTGCTGTGTCTGGCAGCGTGCCATAAAGCGCCGCTTTCCTGGTCTTGAACATACAGCCATAACCCCCAATCGTCTTGAGTGGCGTCCGGCCGCCAGCGGGTGAGCGCAAGTTCGGGTGTTTGCAGCAGGCCGCCTCCGGCGTTGGTGATGAGGGATCCTAAACGGCCGTTTGCCAGATAGTGAACTTGCGGAAAAGCGGTGTTTAATGGGACTTGCCAGGGATCGGCCGTCATGCTGCTGGAAACCAGGGTCGCTTCCTGCTGGGTCTCATCTTTATGGGGGTTTTGCAGAGTAGGAGCCGCTGGTACCTGCTCTTGCAGCAGCAGCTCCACACTTTGCACCGTTGGCTCAGCATGAAAGCGTTTTACCATCTTGTCGTTTTGCAGCGTATTAACCAAGGCCAGCATGATCATGCCCTGATGATGGGCCATGTACGATTGTACAATAGCGGCTTTCTGCCCTGATTCAAGCCGCGAAGGGGTGAAGTCGAGGGCTTCATAAAGGCCATACATGCCCATCATTTGATACTGCCGCAGGTGGTCTAAATTAGCCAATACCGCCCGAGGTTGAATAGACAGCGCCAGCAGGGAGGCATAGGGGGTGATCACCCTGTCTTCTGATAAGCCGCGTTTAAAGCCGGTACCCGCCACGCCAAAGGCGCGGTATTGATAGTTGAGGGCGTTGTCGAGGGTGTAAAAACCGGATTCGGAAATACCCCAGGGTATGTTGTGCTGCTGCCCGTTAGCAATTTGCCGCGCTACGATGGTGCGACAGCTTTGAGCAAGCAGCGTGCCTTGAAAACTGTTCATCAGCAGGGGCGGCATTAGATATTCAAACATCGTGCCGCTCCAGGAAAGGAGAGTTAACCCTTCGGGCAGTTGGGTCAGGGGCCGGGCCAGATGCAGCCAGTGTTTGAGCGGTATGTCTCGTTTGGCAATAGCCACCAGACTGGCGATGCGGGCTTCAGAGGCCAGCAAGTCATAATAATTTTCATCAAGACGGCCGTTTTCCAGGTTATAGCCGATGTGAAAAACGTGTCGTTGGGCATTGTAAAGAAAGGTGTAGTCCATCTCCTGGACTAGCCTGTCTGCTTGTTGAGCCAGCATTTCATAACTGGTAAGGAGGGTGCTGGCGCTCATACGCGCGTTCATCAAGGCGCCGGCCAAGTCAGTACACCACTGGCTGGCGGCGGAAAGTGGCGGAGAAGGAACGGCCGTTTCCAGGGTTTCTGCCAGTTGGCGAACGGCCGTTTCCAGGTGACGGTAGACCTCCGACAGCTCGACCAAACGAGTGTGTTGGGGCAGGGCTGTTTGCAGCGCCTGCCACGCTGCGGCCACAGCCGGCGGCGCTTCCGGGCTGGTGAAATAGGCTGGCGCCTGGTGCAAAAACAGCAGCCAGGGACTTAATAATTCCACATCTCGCTGCATACCTTGCAGATTACGGTGGAGCATGCTCACATAAAGCCGCCAATGTTCCGCCATTTCAGAGGTAAACAAATCGTCCCCATCTTCAACAAGAACGAGCAAAAGGCGTTCCAACTCCGGCAGCGCTTCTTCTCTTAGATACAAGATGAGGGCGGCATCTTCGTATGACGTTTCTGACCGGGTTTGAATGGCGGATTGGATACGGAATATCTGATCTTTTATAGGTTGGGCATTCGGGTGACTGCCCAGAATCTCCACACCTTCATAATAAAGGGAAAGGGTGTCCAGCAGTCCTTGCCACCGGATTGGCCGCCAGACAGGTTCATTTTGCATCGAGAGACAGGCTTGCTTGAGGGCCAGCAGACAGCCCGCCAAATTGCCGCTGTCCACGGTGGAGACATAGCGCGGCGAGAGGTGATGCAAGCTGCTCGTATCTATCCAGTTCAGAAAATGGCCCCGATACCGTTCCAGCTTAGCCAGAGTATCGAAGGTGCTATTGAGGCGCAGGGAAAGATTGAGCATGCCGATATAGCCGAAATCATAGGCGGCTAAAGCGCTTAAAAGGTAGAGGCCCACATTGGTGGGTGAGGTGCGATGGGCCACTACGCCGCGCGGGAATTCCTGGTAATGGTCGGGCGGCAGCCAATGATCTTCGGGTCCTACGTATTCTTCAAAGAAGAGCCAGGTGCGGCGGCCCAGGGTGCGCAAACGTTGTTGTTCCAAGGGGGTCAGAACGGCCGTTTCTTCGTGATAAGGCAAACTGATGCGGTATGCTATTTCCGACGCCAGCACCCACAGAATCATGATGGGTACAGCCGCGATCAACGCTTGCGGCTGCCAGGCGATGATAATTAAAGCGAGAATCGTGACAAGCATGAGAGGCCGGATCATTTGCCCGGCCGTTTTTTCGGCAGATTGCTCATCACCAAAGATATGGCTGACATGGGCGGCGGTCGTCCATTGTAATAAGTGGCGGTGGGTGAAGAGGAGGCGCCCCAGCGTGGTGACAATGGCATCCAGAGTTAGCAGGGCTTCATACGGTAAGAAGGCTATTTGCAGCAGCCAGCGCAGACCGCTGTGGCGCACAGGGGTTTGCACTTCGCGCCAGGAACCACCTCCCACGAGGCGGCTGAGCGCCATAAACGCAGCCGTTAACACGGCCATGCCGGGCAGCAGCAAAGCGAGAAGGGTCCAGACCAAGGGAGAACCAGGCAGCAGCAGCCAGCCAATGATGAAAAAGAGAAAAAGGAAAGGAGCCACCAGACTACGGCGCAGATTATCAAATATTTTCCAGCGGTCGAGAGCAGAAAGATCGTTGGCGATACGGCCAGTGGCGGCGGGCACAATGAACCATAACCAGGGCAAAAGCTGCCAGTCACCACGTATCCAGCGATGGGCACGGCGTACATAAACCAGATAATGAGGGGGATAGTCTTCATATAAAACGATGTCAGTCACTAACCCCGCTCGACCCTGTATCCCTTCAAACAAGTCATGGCTGAGCAAACTGTTTTCGGGAACACGGTGGGCTAAACTGCACTCAAAGGCGTCTACGTCATAGATGCCTTTGCCCACAAAGATGCCTTCGCCAAACAGATCCTGGTACACGTCAGAAACCGCCAGGGTATATAAATCAAGGCCGATATCACCGGCAAAGACACGGCTGAAAAGCGACTGACCGACGCTGGTGGGTTGAATTTCGGTGCGCGGCTGCAAGATGGTGTAACCGCTTACCACCCTGCCGGTATTGGGGTCGCAGTATGCTCTGTTCAACGGATGGGCAATAGCGCCGATGAGACGTTGGGCGGCATCAGCGGGCAAAATAGTATCTGCGTCCAGGGTGATGACAAATTGGATGAGGGGCAGGCAGCTGAGATCCCCGCATTGTATGTGGTATGAAGTATCGTCAGCGCCGCGCAGCAGTCGGTTAAATTCATGGAGTTTGCCTCGTTTGCGTTCCCATCCCATCCATACATCTTCGCTGGGGTTATATTGGCGCTGACGATGGAAGAGGTAGAAGGGCTGATGTTCATAGCGTTGGTTAAGTGTCTCTATGCCTGCTTGCGCAAACTGCTCTAATGACGCATCGGCAGGCATTTCGGCCTGGGGCGCATCCCCAAAATCGGTGAGCAGGGCAAAGCCTAAATTCCGGTCCGGATTGCGCAGGTAGTGCTGCTCTAACTGTCCGATTAAGGATTGAATTTCTTCCGCTTTGGTAAGCAGGACGGGGATGACAACCATGGTGCGGCAGGAAGAGGGCACACCTTCTTCAAAGTTAAGTTTGGGTAATTTTTGGGGTGGGATGAGGATAGTAATAAGCCAATTAACCAGACTGATGGCAACGGCCGTTGTCGGCGCCAAACCCACAATACAAACCAGCAAAAGCTGCCACCAGGTACCGGCGGCGGCGACGGTATAAGACAGCAGCAGGGCTAAAAACAGCAGGGTGAAAAACAGTATGCCGCTCAGGTAAAAAGCCAGAGGATGGCGTTTTAACAGACGGCGCAGGCGGGTGACGCCTGTGGGCTGGTAGCCAAGCGCTTGTTCTAATTGTCCCTGACCTGCCCCGACCAGATAAAAACCTACGTGGAAGTGAGGGTCGAAGTTCAAGCCCGCCCAGGGAGCCTCGTCTGAGGGTGTGAGCGGTTGACCAGATGCCAGGGCCAGGTTAACGGCCGTTTGCGCGACCATTATTTCAGAATGCCCGGTGGCTTTCGCATATTTCTCCACAACTTTGCGGTATTGGTCTCGGGTGACGAAGGTCATACGGCCATACAGGTGAGCCGGGTCTTGGCGGAGGGTTTGTTCGGCTAGATTGACATCTTCAAAAAATGTTTGCCAATCCATCGTAGCCAGGAGGCGCAGGCTCGTAATGGCGCTGGCGACAATGTCTTTATCATGCTCCGCAGCCGGGGAGGTAAAGCGTAGGGCGGGCCGGAGTTCATCCGCAGCGGGCAGGAGCTGCGTGATACGGCCATTGGCTTGAGCCAGGCAGGCCAGCAGAGAAATACGCAGCATAATGGGCAGCGCCCATACTTCACCCATCGTCAAGGGAGTCACTGCCTGATAGGCTTGTAGAAATTGGTGTAGTTTTTCTATCTGAACCTGGCACTGTTCTTGCAAGATGTAGTGGCGCGTCAGAGCATAGATGCGCGGAAACTGATGATGTTCATCCGTCTCGTCCATCATCAGTTTCGGCAAATCATCATAATAGGCGGGCGTTAAATCTTTTTTCACCTGCCGCAGAACTTGCTGGACAACATAGAAATTGTCCAGCATCCACTCGGCGGCGGCAGAAAAGACCAGTTCTACTTGAGAGGCGTCTCTATAAGCCTGATAGCTGTCCTCTAGCAGTTTGGCTTGCTCCGGCAAACGATGCAAAAGGTAACGGGGCGTTTGCCCGATAAAAACTTTCTGCTGCCTTTGAGCCACTTGTTGGGCTGTACTTTCTAAAGAAGAAAAATTGAAATTTTCAGGCATGGGGGCATCTGGTTTGTGTGGTTTATAAGTATTAATCGGGAGTCCAGTCTTCGGGTTGGGCATAAGCGATTTTCTGATTGAGGCCAACCATCGTGTTAGTAGAAGTCAGATTTGTTTTGGATGACTTTATTTGATCGGCGGGTAAATCTTGAATCACAAACAAGGCCGCAGAACTGTAATGGATAAAATTGGTGATAAGAGAGCCATACAGGCGATGCTTGCCTCCTGAGTGACCGTGGGCGCACAGGATCACCAGATCGATCTGTTCAGAGTCTGTAAAGTTAATGAGCGCGTCTGGCACTTGAGCGTCGGTCAACAAATGCGTGGTCATAGACCGCTCCGACTGGTCGGCTAATTGGCGTAAATAACGAACCGCTTCAGTTTTGTTACGTTCTTGCAGCTGCTCGCACAATTGGGCTTCTTCTGGCGAAAAGGGCCGCCGCTGAATCATTTCTACCTGTGGTACCACGTGGACCAGTACTAATTCGGCATCATGGGCGGCTGCCAACCTGTTGGCGAAAGGCAAAACGCATTCAGCCCGCCGGGAACCGTCCAGCGGTACCATAATACGTTTATAGTGAATTGTTTCGCTATCTTTTTCCAACGCCCGTCTGGCGCGTACCAAGACAAAGGAGGCGGGCAGGAGATGGATGATTTTGTGCGCGACACTGCTGATGCTGCTGACTGACAGCCCGCTTTGACCGTGGGTGCTTAGCATAACGACATCAGGCTCGTTGGTTTCCACATATTCAACGATGCGATCAACGGCCGTTCCTTCGTCCAACACTATATGCGGGGACGCTTCAGACGGCGGCCATATATGCAGCAAACCGTTTAAATAGGACTGCGCTTCTACTTTGCGTAAATGCCAGTTAACCGGATCAACCTGGGCTTGAGCCTCCTTATTGTCCAACTCCAAAACCCTTAACAGCGTCACATCGGCCGCAAATGCCGCCGCGAATGCGCGGGCATGGGGCAAAACAGATTGCGCCAGGGTAGACCCATCTAATAGGACGAGAATTTTATCTAACATCATCTTTATCTCCTGCTCATCTGAGTCAAAATGTCCTCCACCCAAACTTCATAATAATTAAAAGGTGAAGATTTGCCCATAAAAAAGGTATAGATGGAAGATATAACTTGGATACATCTCTTAAACATATATCTTTTCTGTATCTCTTGTCTATATCCCGGCATCTGTTTAACAGGAAGAGTGTCGGCTAATGTATGGAGTAGAATGGATAAGGGGTAGCTGCTGCATATTCCTCTTAGGCGAATTCCGAGAAATAATCGGGTGAAAATTCGATTTATTTCGGAATTCGCTTGAGGCATTTTCAGATTGAAGGCTTATTTTTTATTCCGAAAATGCCTTAGATGTTGCAGGTGAGATAGCTGGAGTCTGGTGGAATTTAAATTTGAGAGACGCCCCAGCGGGATGTCTCTGTCAGGGAAGAACACAAAAACGCCAGTGTCCAGGAGATAAGTCAAAATAGGAGTTTGAAACTATGTTACGCTTGGCGTCTCTATTTTTAGTGGCTGCGCTGTCAGCCGCTTTCTTTGGGTTTAGTAGTTTGGGTTTTTCAGAAAGCATTGCGGAAGTTGCCCGGATTTTGTTTTTATTGTTTTTCGCTATTTTTCTGGCATTCCTCATGGTGGGCATCGCCCACCAAAATAGAAAATCAGGCCAGTTAAATAAATAGCAAGGAGCAAAAAATGCCTTACAAAAACTTATCTGATCTACCAGATTCCGTGCGAGACAATTTACCAAAACATGCCCAAGAAATTTACCAGGCTGCTTACAACAGCGCCTGGGACCAATACGCCGATGCGTCTGATCGGCATGGGGATGACACCCGCGAAGAAACTGCGCACAAAGTGGCCTGGGCGGCTGTCAAGAACACATATGAGAAAAACGATAACGGCCGTTGGGTCAAAAAAGATGATTAGCCTCGAAATGTATCGGAACTATATCTAGTTTTTAGATACTGGTACATAGATGAAAGAAACAAACTCGCTAAAGTAAGGGTAAGAGCAACACCTCTGTGTCTTGGGTTTGCTTTTGTTTTTTACAATGAGAAGGCACGTTCCTAAAAGCACTGGAGTCTGACGAAACTTGAAAAAGGGCGAGTGTAAAGATTTCACCGCCGGGATTTTCCCAGGGAAACACAAGAAACGCCAGGTCCAGTAAATTAACGGAGGCACATTATGCAACATTTAAATTCTTTACAAGATTTGTTGGTTCACGAGCTAAATGACTTGTACAGCGCTGAACACCAGTTGGCCGCAGCCCTGCCGAAGATGGTGAATGCAGCTACTTCCTCGGAACTGCAGAATGCATTTGACCAGCATCTGCAACAAACGCATCAACATATAAGCCGTCTGGAAAACATCTTCGCTGATTTGGGAATCCACAAATCAGGGGATGAGTGTGTGGCGATGAAAGGTCTCATTAAAGAAGGTGATGAGACAATCCGGGCTGTGGCAGACACGACAGTACGGGATGCGGCTCTCATTGCTTCTGCTCAACGGGTAGAGCATTATGAAATGGCTGGTTACGGTTGTGCCCGCACCTTTGCCAACAAATTGGGTTATGGTGAGGCAGCTGACCTGCTGCAACAAACCCTGGATGAAGAAGGCGATACAGACAAAAAACTGACCAAGCTCGCTGAGGGCAGCATCTTCAAAACTGGCATCAATGAGAAGGCAATGGCCTAAAATCCCGACCGCGCAAACCTCGCAGATGTATCTTTCGTGTATCTGCCTTTTGTACCACGGTACATGGGTAAAGAAACGCCAGACCCTTATACTGAAACTGTAGCATTTTTATCGGTAGTTTCCTCACCCTGGTCTTTTTACTCTTGGAGTGCATAAAGAGAGTGCGGGGAAACCTATAAGAGATTTCGGAGGTAAAACCGAATGAACAGCGATATTTTAAAAGGAAACTGGAAACAATTCCGTGGCGAGATTCAAAAGCAATGGGGCAAGCTCACCAATGATGACCTCGACGTTATCAACGGTGAATATGATAAATTGGTCGGCCAGGTTCAGGAACGCTATGGCTGGAACCGTGAACGGGCGGAGCGTGAAGTAACTGACTATTTTGATCGTCAGCCGACTTCCTGACAATAAAATTATCTGAATGAATAAGAAAAGGCATAACGGCCGTTTTCCGACCGTTATGCCTTTTTTGTATCTGCTAACCCTATGTGAAACGTGTCAGTATCTCTTTCTTATATCATTATCTATTCAGCAAAACGGCCCGTTTCCCATTAATAGGGTCATGGAACGTTCCTATTCATCGATAATATTTTCAAGAGGCCACAATGACTAATAAATTAACGAATCCCGCCAAAGGACGCCAGCCAGTGACCGGTCGACAAAATTACTTGGTGGATAAGGTTGTCTTACTCATTGGAAATGATATTGCCGTTTTGCAAACGATCATCATCCAACTCGCCCAAAAAGGAGCTGATGTGGCGCTTATTTGCCAAAAGATCCCCCGTGAAACCTTACACCATGTGAGGGAAAGTGTGGAATCTGTGGGGCGGCGATTGCTAGTCTTAGAGGAGGCAGAGCACAAACCAGTCTCCGCAGAACGATTGATTCAGACTATCGTCTTGAAGCTGGGCCACCTCGATATTTTTATTGACCTATCGACGCCGCAAAGAAAGCTATCTCCATTGGAAAGCGAAAAAGAACAAACGAAAGAATGGTTCCCTTCGGGCTGGTCGCTCATGCAAGCAGCTCTTCAAGAAATTGCCTAAACATCTGCCTCAATCTTTGTGCATCTTGAGGGTGCGGCTGATCGCAGTTGATCCAGCGGCGCAGCTTCGGAAACTGCGCCGCGCTGTGCTTGTAGGCCGGTACCGGTGATCGGAACGCAAAAAAAAGTTCAGATATTGCGGCAGGTCTTTGAGTTCGTAAAATGCAGGGTCGCCTGCCAACCAATACGCATCCCGCTGTGCAAACCAATCGGGCGCAAAGGTGCTGAGTCCCAGCAGATAATCACTGCCATACATTACCATGTTAATCGCCAAGTTCCGTAAACGGCAGTAAAATCGCCGACACCCCTGTTATTTTGCGCTGCGGCCGCAGCATGTCGATCTGATTCATCTGTTTTTCCGACAGCCTGCTAGAAATATATAAAGCCGAGCTTAGCTTCACGACACCTTAACCACCAGACGGGGCTTGAGCCGTAGCGCAACAAAATCCTCATCTTGCCACGCGGCCAAATCTTTTTGCGCTTGTTCCGGCGATTCATAATGCTGCGTGATACGCGCCGCAATTAGATGCTCCGGGTCATCTTCCACTACCAGATCGCCATCAATCAGATAGCTGTCACTACCAGCCGGATCACCACCAATAGAAAAACATCCTTTAGCATCAACCAGCGCATTTTTCACCTTGCGCGTCTCTCGTAAACTGAACACCAGCAAATCATCGCCATCCAGCATGAACCAGACCGGCACAGTATGTGGATATCCATCTGGTCTGATGGTAGTAAATCTGACAATGATGGGCTGCTCTAATAAAGCGCGGACTCGATCATCAAACATAGTGTCTCCTAATCTGGATAAACCAGACAAAAACTCAACGTATTCGGGCAATCGCCCTCGCAAGGACACGAACTGTGTCTACTCTTCCAAATACTACACCAAAATTTTCAAAAACAGTTTAAATGTCGGCGCCCTATTCACTTTTCCGGGATCAAGAAGCCACTGAATCTCTTCGAAAATAAAAGTCTGTAGCCGAGGATTCCAATCCACCCTTGAGGAGATGTATCACTGGCTGCATCCTCTACCTGAAGCCGCCGGTTTCGGCGTCACGATGGGACTGGCGCGTTACCGCATTAACATGAATGACAGGTGGGCATAACGGCCGTTTCTGATGAACGGTCATGACTATTTCTGGGGATTATCGTTAGTGTCACGAAGTTTTCGCCCCTAATAATTTTCACTCGACTGCGAAATAGCAGGCGGCGAAAAACTTAAGACACTTAAGAATATCAGAACTGCAGTTGGTTGGTTGTACCGTGGATGGGGAGAAAAGCCATTTGCCTTCTTGAACGAGGTAGCACAAAGCGCCGTTTCAAGCACCCACTGCCACTGGTTTCTTATGTG
>JAWOGU010000357.1:0-4299 GCA_046496595.1 Chloroflexota bacterium | reverse complement strand
GCTTGACGGCCCGATGCGCCGACGGACACGACATTGCCCTGATCGCCGTCGGCGGACGCATGCGGATCGACCGCGCCTGGATCGAGCACTTCGCCTTGCCTCCAAACCATTAGGGTGTGTTTCATTCTCTTAAAAATGGAGACAAGCCGTCGCCTGAGCCTGTCGAAGGCAGAGGCGGCTATGGCTTCGACAGGCTCAGCCTCCGCCTTGTACTAAAGTAAATGAAACGCACCCAAACCATTATAGCCTGAAAAGCTGGCGCGCTTTGTGCAAACTGGCCACAAATTTATCAATTTCATCTGTGGTGGTATGCACATAAAAACTGGCGCGGGCGGTTGAGTTTACTTTCAGCCGGTCGTGAAGCGGCATGGCGCAGTGGTGACCGGCACGAATAGCAATGCCATCCTTGTCCAAAATTTCGGCAATATCGTGAGGGTGCAATCCGGCCAGCGAAAAGGCCGTGACGCCGGCTCGTTGGGAGGCGAGTGGTCCGTAGAGAGTGATGCCCTCTATTTCACTCAATGCTTCGAGCGCGTAGTGGGTGATGAATTGTTCATGGGCGTGGATATTGTCCATACCCAACTTTTCCAGATAGTCTACCGCCGCGCCCAGGCCAATGGCTTCGGCGATGCTGGGAGTGCCGGCTTCAAATTTCCAGGGCAGTTCGTTCCAGGTCGATTTTTCTAACGTGACTCGCCGGATCATGTCGCCGCCCGCCATAAACGGGGGCATGGCTGCCAGCAGGCGCTGCTTGCCATAGAGAATGCCAATGCCGGTCGGTCCGCACATTTTATGGCCGGAAAAGGTCATAAAATCACAGTCCCACTCCTGTACGTCTACACGGGTATGGGGCACGGCTTGAGCGCCGTCTACCATCACCACTGCGCCCACTTTGTGGCCGGCTTCCACCAGTTGTTTGACGGGATTGATGGTACCGAAGACGTTGGAAACGGCCGTGAACGAGAACAATTTCGTCTTTTCGGTGAGCAGGGTGTCCAGTTTGCTTAAATCCAGGGCGCCGTCTGCCCGGAAGGGGATGAAGCGTAAAACAGCGCCTTTTTCTTCTGCCAGAATTTGCCAGCAGACCAGATTGGCATGATGTTCCATTTCGGTGAGCAAAATTTCATCGCCAGCCTTGATATTGTTTCGGCCCCAACTGTAGGCCACCAGGTTAAAACCCTCGGTGGCGTTGCGCACAAAAATAACCTGGGTGGTGTCGGGGGCGTTGATAAAGCTGGCTGTTTTTCCCCTGGCGGCTTCATAGGCGTTGGTGGCGTCTTCGCTCAAACGGTAGATGCCACGATGCACGTTGGCGTGCGAATGGCGGTAATACCAGTTCATGGCTTCAATGACCGGCAGCGGTTTTTGAGAGGAGGCGGCGCTGTCTAAGAAAACCAGAGGAACGCCGGGGTATGCTTCTGTTTGCAGAATGGGAAAATCGGCTCGGATACGGTTGACGTCTAACATGTTTGTTCGTTGGGCTTTGGCGATTCGTATGCCGCCATTAACAAATGACGGCATACGAACCACTATTTACCGCTTACCTGCTTTTGGATGGATTTTCGATAGGCACCCCGACCAGGTTGCCCCATTCGGTCCAGGACCCATCATAATTGCGCACGTTAGGATAACCCAATAGGTAAGTTAAAACAAACCATGTATGGGAACTGCGCTCCCCAATCCGGCAGTAGGCAATGACGTTGTCATCAGGAGAAAGTCCCTGTTCTTCTTCGTAAATAGCCTGGAGCTGCTCCGCCGGTTTAAAGGAGCCGTCGTCGGCGACGGCGCGGCTCCAGGGCACGCTGCGCGCGCCTCTGATGTGTCCGCCGCGCAGGGCGCCTTCCTGGGGCGATCCGGGCATGTGCAGCAGTTCACCGCTGAATTCTTGCGGGCTGCGCACATCGACGAGGGGCTGTCCGGCATTGACATGCGCCAGAACCTGATCGCGGAAGGCCCTAATTTTATAATCGGCGCGGGCCGCCGGTTTGTAATTGGCGGCGGCAAAGGAAGGCTTTTCTTTGGTCAGTTCGCGCCCTTCGTCAATCCATTTTTTACGGCCGCCGTCCATCACGCGGCAGTCGGCGTGGCCGAATAGTTTAAAGACCCAAAAGGCGTAACAGGACCACCAGTTGTTTTTATCTCCATAAAAGACGACGGTGGTATCTTGGTTAATGCCATTTTTGGACATCAGGGCGCTAAACGCGGCTTCGTCCAGGTAGTCCCGGCGAATGGCGTCATTGAGGTCGGCGACCCAGTCGATGTGGACGGCATTGGGGACGTGACCGGTGCTGTAAAGGAGCAGGTCTTCGTTGGATTCAACCAACCGCACGTTGTCGGTATCGCCCAAATTGGCAGCGACCCAGTCTGTGGAAACCAATACTTCAGGATGAATATACCCTTTGCTCATGTGAACCTCCTGGCCTGGGTGATCCAGGCGTGAAATTTATAGTAAATGTTTTCGAGATTGGACCAATCTTCAAGATTGGTCCAATCTGGTTAGAAAACAAAAAACGATGGCTGCCACCCTCAAAATCTTTATGATTTGGCGAGTGTAGCAGCCACCGTTTGCATTATTGCGTCAGACAAGCAGAGGCGTTAGCTACCTCGCCTCAAACACAAGCACCCGAACGTTTTGGGGACAATTGTCATGAACCGATTTTCTCAACGATGCGGCCAAAAATGCGTTCCTGGACGCCTTCGAAGGGGATGCGGCGCATGATCGGGTCAAAGAAACCCTGCACGGACATCTCGACGGCCGTTTTCCGGGTAATGCCGCGGCTCATCAAGTAAAACAACTCTTCCTCGTCCAACTTGCCAATGGCTGAAGCATGGGTGCAGCGCACGTCATCTGCTTCGATCTCCAGGCCGGGAATCGAATCGGCGCGGGCTGTTTTATCCAGCATCAGGTTCCGGTTAGCCTGGAAGCCATCAATTCGCTGCGAGCCGCGCAGGGCTTTGATCATACCCTGCCACACCACGCGGGATTTATCTTTCAGCGCCCCTTTGTAGAGCAGGTCGCTGGTGGTATCTGCCGCGTTGTGGTTTTGCTGCGTATCCAGGTCCAGATGTTGACGGCCGTTTGTAAAGAAAATACCGCTCATCCGTCCCCAGGAACCGGGCTGGTCTAGCTCCAAAGTCTGGAACGCTTTGGTCATGCGCGTGCCCATCATGCTGGTTACCCAGTCCAGTTTACCGTCGCGCCCTACACGGCCGCATTCATGATTGAACTGCCACATGTTTGTGCCAAAATCTTGCAGACCGGCGTAAATTAGCGAGGCATTGTCGCCCACCAACAGTTCTATGACGCCATTGTGAATGCCCTGGCCTTCACCTTCGGCTGAAGCGTATTCATCCATGAAAATGGCTTCTGACCCTTCGTCCAGGACCACCAGAGTATGGGTGAAAGTTTTACCGTTTTCCACCCACAACACCGTATGGACCGGGGCGGCCGCTTTGACGTTTTTTGGCACGTATAGGAAGGTACCGCCGCGCCAGAATGCGCCATGCAGGGCTGCAAATTTGCCTTCGTTGATGGACACGCCCTGGGTCATGAAGTATTTTTTCACCAGATCAGGATGCTCAGAAACGGCCGTGTGCATGTCACAAAAAATAACACCCTGTTCCTGCAACGCTTCACTGATGGCATACTCCTTCACCACGCCATCCACTTGCAGCATATTGCCGCCCGCTTCATCGGTGGTGAGCTGCTTGCCCAAATACTCCGGGATGACGGCATCTGCGCCAGCATCACCGTTCACCGAGGGTCCAACCTGGTCCCACTTAAAACGTCGGATATCCGTGCGCCGCCATGCTTCCATATCGGTCGACATTGACCAGGGAAATGTAGGGGACGGTTATAACGCGTTTGGCTATCTCGTAGGTGAAGCGGGGCATGCGGTAGGCGACCAGCATCGGTACGCCCAGCAGCGCGTTCTCCAGCGTTGCGGTGCCCGAGGCCGTGAAGGCGAAGTCGAGCGTGCCGCGCACGGCGTAGTCGCTCTCGCGCACTATCTCGATGTCCTCCTCGGCGCCCGGCCAGGCGTCGGCCAGCATGGGCAGCAGTTTCTCGTCCGGGAATTCCGGCACGGCGAAGACATAGCCCCTGGCGTCGGCGTAGACCGACTTGATCTTGTAGAAGGCCTGCACGAAGAGCGGCAGGTGGCGCTCCAGCTCCGAGCGGCGTGAGCCCGGCAGCAGACCGATGCGCAGCGGCTCGGCGGCTGGCTTCTTCGCCGGTTCCTCCGGGATAATGTCGAGCAGCGGGTGGCCGAGGAACCTGGCGCGGCCCCCGGCACGCGC
>JAWOGU010000300.1:0-15469 GCA_046496595.1 Chloroflexota bacterium | reverse complement strand
TAAACCAGATCGGGTATCTACGCCGTCATTGATTTCTGTGTGGCTATTCCAGGAGACGATTTTCATACCGATGATGGTAGTGGTACGGTCGTCGGACATTCCCAACCGGTGGGGAACCAAAACGGCCGTTCCGCCAAATGAGGTCGCAGGTTCCCGCTAAAACAAAACCGCCCCGTCGAAACGGAGCGGTTTTGTTTTGTCTCCAGACCAGGGGGGTGGCCTGAAGACCGGAGGGCGGGTAATACGGATACGAGAAAGGAGGGTGTATAAACCCTGAGTCCAGCGGAGCGTTCCAGGTCACCCTGGCCGGCCGCCAGCCGCCGCCCCTGCCCAAAGGATTGCCCGTCCTGCCCGACGACCTGATCACCGTCTTTCTGGTCTACATCGCCAATAAACAGTGGCAAAAAGTCGCCGCCGTCATGCAAAACCCCGAAGACCGCCTGGTCATCGAAGGCTATCCTTTCATGGATCCCAAACTGAAGGTCATTGGCGTCTTAACCCAAAACGTGACCACCGTCCTGACCCAACGCGCCCAGCGCACCGGCAAATAAGCACACCGAAATCAGGCGCTGCGGGGCGATCTGGTAGAGCCGGGCCAGGTAGACTAGCACTGCATACCAGGCCATGTTGAATGCAACACGTCCTTTGCCATTTTTTATGAACATCAAAAAGAGTTCTTCGGCCTCAGATTGTCTTACCTGACGCTTTGGTCAGTTTTTTTTCTTTGCTCCCTTTGTCCCATGCAAACAGTCACTATAACTTTTTGGACAGACAGGGAGTGACGATGTTGCCACAAAGCTGTATCCTGTCTATGCTTGGGGCATGGTCACTCAATTCCTGCACACCAAATGCCACATCCCGCCCTTGCGGACTAACAGTGTGGCTCGGCCCCGCCTGCGTGAGCAACTGCAAAGTGGTCTGCTGGCCGGCCGCAAACTGACGCTCATCTCTGCCCCGGCCGGCTACGGCAAGACAACGCTGGCGGCAGCCTGGGTGCAGCAGGCGGCGCTGCCCATCGCCTGGCTGTCTCTGGATGAACAGGACAATGATTTCGAACGCTTTCTCGCTTACTTGTTGCTGGCCCTGCAAAAGACAGGCGATGATGCGGGGTCACATTTGCAGGCTGCTCTGGACGCAACCCAACTGCCGCCGCTGGAAGAAATAGCCGCCAACTTGTGCCATGATCTGGAAGAAATGGGCCAAGCGGTGGATGGAAAAGCCAACGGCCGTTTCCTCCTCGCTCTCGACGACTACCACAAAATCCACCAGCCCCTCATTCACGACCTGCTCAACCTGCTGCTGGAGCATCTGCCGCCCGTCTGCCGCCTGCTGCTCATCAGCCGCGAAGACCCACCCCTGCCCTTGCCCCGCCTGCGCGTACGTGGTGAGCTGATGGAGATTCGCGCCCAGGATTTGCGCTTCACTGTCGCCGAGGCGGAACAGTTCTTCAAGCAGGCGATGCAGTTGGACCTATTACCAGATTGGGTGGCGGCCCTGGAAACGCGCACCGAAGGCTGGGTAGCTTGCCTGCAGCTGACGGCTCTCTCTTTGCAAGGGCGCAACGCGGCGCAAACCGAAGCGTTCATCCGTGACTTTGGCGGCAGTCATCGTTACGTCTTCGATTATCTGGCCGAAGAGGTGTTGGGGCAGCAGGATGCTGAGGTGAGCCAATTTTTACGGCAAACGGCCGTTCTCGACAGCTTCAACGCCTCCCTCTGCCAGGCCATTACCGGTCGCGCCGACAGCCAGGCGATCCTGCTTCGGTTGGAGCAGGCCAACCTCTTCCTCATCTCCCTGGACGATGCCCGCCACTGGTTCCGCTACCACCCTCTTTTTGCCGATTATTTACGTGCCGGATTAGACAAACCGGCAACGGCAACACTTTACCAAAAAGCCGCCGCATGGCACGAAGCCAATGATCTGGCTTTTGAAGCGGTGCGCTATGCCCTGGCCAGCGGCGACACCGATTTTGCCGCCGCAGTTATCGAGCAGGCATTACGGAGCGACACCACCTGGTCAGGCGGCAACGTCGCCTTGCTCTCGTCATGGCTGGAGGCCCTGCCGCCACAAGCCTTGCAAAGCCGTCCCCAATTAAGCCTGAACGCCTCGCGCATTTTTTACCTGACAGGACGCTTTGAACTGGCGGAAAAACAGATCGCCCTGGCCGAACAATCTTTGAGAACACTGCCGGAAACGGCCGAAACCAGGCAGTTGCTGGCGCTGGCGGTGCTGTATCGTGGGTCAATCGCCGCCGTACAAGGGAAAACGCAGCAGGCCATTGAACAAATTACCTTTGCCCAGCCGGGTCTGTCGCCAGAGAATCGTCTGGCCCACGCCCGCGCTTTTTTCAGCCTGGGGCTGGCCTATGAGCTTGCCGGCCAAAGCGAGCAGGCCCTGCAAAATTACCTGCTGGCCAGTGATGAAGCTGACGCTGCCGAGGTGCTGTTTCTGGCTGTCCATGCCCGCTGCGCTGCGGCGCAAGTACAGATCACCCTGGGGCAGTTGCGCCTGGCCGAGCAAACCTGTCAAAAAGCCTGTCAACTAACAGAAGGAGAGGCTATTGCTCCGCTGGGACTGGCCTGGATCATTCTCGGCGGCATTGCTCTGGAACGAAACGATCTGACCACCACTGAACAACGCTTGCAAGATGGCATTGCGCTGGCCCGTCAGGGCGGCTTGATGGATGATGTCGTTTTGGGGTTGGCCTTTCTTGCCCGCCTGTACGCGGCCCAGGGCAGCACCGCCAACGCTTTTGCCGCTGTTCAAGAAGCCAACTCGATTATTCAAACATATGGAATTCGACGTATGTCGGATCTGGTCGCTGCTTTTATCACCCGCCTGCAACTTACCACGGGACAGGTTCAGGCAGCGGTACAATGGGCGGCCACGTATCAATCTACTCGCACGGCAGCGCCGCAGGAGTTTAGCGATCTGACTCTGGCGCGGTTTCTTCTGGCGCAGGGCGAATTGGCGCAGGCGGCAGCCATTGTCGCCCCTGTGCAGCAGCAGTCGGTGGCAGGCGGCCGTCTACGGACCTATATGGAGACGCTTCTGCTGCTGGCGCTCATTGAGCAGGCGGGAGATGAACGGGAAACGGCCGTTGCCACTCTCTCCCAAGCCTTGCAATTGGCCGCACCGGAAGGATTTCTGCGGCTCTTTTTGGATGAGGGACAACCACTGGCTGACCTGCTGCCCCCCGCCCGCCCCGCCGCCCCCCAGTTTGTGGACCAACTGCTCGCCGCTTTTGCCACTGAATTGGGAGAAACGGCCGTTGGCTCCTCTTCTCCCGACGCTTTGAGCGAACAAGAAATGAATGTCCTGCGCTTACTTTGCCACGGTCTATCCAATCGAGAAATCGCCGCCGAATTGTTCATCAGCCCCGGCACGGCCAAATGGCACGTCCATAACATCCTGCAAAAGCTGGACGTTGCCAACCGCGCCCAGGCCATCATCCGCGCCCGCGAGTTGGGGTTGGTTGACCGGTAACGAAGGAACAGGCCAGGCCACTGCCTGTATCATGGCAACTGGCTAAGCACATTAACCCAAAGGTACTTTCTACGGCCCTCTGATGCTGATACAATCCGGCGCGACCTTAAAACGGAAACTCTGATGGTTAAACCAGATGACGAGACCATTATTACAGACCAAACTCTATCGCCCGGCGCCGCGGCCTGACCTGGTGACCCGTGAGCGCCTGCTGCAACAGCTCCTGAGTGGGCTATGGACAGGACAGGCCTTTGCGCGCAAGCTTACCCTGGTGACCGCCCCCGCCGGATTCGGCAAAACCACCTTGATCTTAGCGTTTGGTTTTTGGCTTGCGGACCAGGCGCAGACAGAAGCGAAAATCGAAAATCCAAAATCGGCCTGGCTATCCCTCGATGAAGCAGACAATGATCCGGTGCGCTTCCTGCGCTACATTATCGCTGCGCTGCAAAGCGCCCTGCCGGAAATAGGTCACACGGCCGCGTCACTCCTGGAACCCGGCGACACGGCCGTTCTGGAAGAGGCGCTCACAGACCACATAAACGAGATTTCCACCGCCGCCTGCCCCACCATCCTGCCCCTGGACGATTACCACCTTATCCATCACGCGGGCATTGAGGCGATGCTGACCTTTTTGTTTGATCACCAGCCGCACAACCTGCACCTCATCATTGCCAGCCGCAGCGACCCGGTATTGCCACTGGCGCGGTTGCGGGTACGCGGCCAACTGCTCGAATTACGCGCCCGCGATTTGCGCTTTAATGGGGAGGAAACGGCCGTTTTCTTCACCCAAACAATGGGGCTAACATTGCGCCCCGATTGGATCGCCGCCCTGGAACAACGCACCGAGGGCTGGATCGCCGGGCTGCAACTCGCGGCCCTTTCAATGCAAGGCAGGGCAGACGCCCAGACATTCATTCAGAACTTCACCGGCAGCCAACACTTTGTGCTGGAGTACCTGGTAGAAGAGGTGTTGCAGCGCCAACCAGAATCATTACAACATTTCCTGCTCCAGACCTCCATCCTCCAACGTCTGTGCGCGCCGCTCGGCGACGCGGTAACGGCATCCGCCGAAAGTGAAGCGGCGCTGGCGGATCTGCAACGCCGCAATCTTTTCATCATCCCGTTAGATGACGAACGCTATTGGTTTCGTTTTCATCACCTGTTTGCTGAATTTCTCAAAAGCCATCTCAAACGCACCCGCGCCGATGCCCTGCCAGCGCTGCACCGCCGCGCGGCGGAATGGTTGCAGGCGCATGACTACCCGGAAGATGCCCTGCATCATGCCTTTGCCATTCCCGATTACGCCTATGTCAGCCGGTTGGTGGTGGACAACTGGCGGCGCATCTACCACCAGGGCCGCTTGGAAACGGCCGTTCACTGGCTCGAATCTTTGCCCGGCGATCTCCTGCGCCAATCGCCGCCGTTAGCGGTGGCGTACTGCTGGACCCTGTTCATTCGCGGCGATTATGACCGCATCGCCGCCTATCTCGACGACATCACCCAGGCCTTCGACCAGTTGGCAGCAACGGGGAAATTACCCGCCGACCACCCCGAATACAACATCATCGTGCAGCAAGTCGTATTACTACGCGCCATTGTGCTGCGGAATCGCGGTGATGTCGCTACGTCAATCGCCGAAATCGAAAAACTCTTGCCAACGGTTGTTACTTTTGGCCAAACATTGGGAGAGATGGTTGTCCATATGGGGTACACCGCCTGCTATTCCCAGATGGGTTACAACTACGTAGCGGCGAACGATTTAGATCGGGCGGCCGATTATCTGAGCCGTGTCAGCCCCCATGCGCGTGGATGCGGCAATTTTTTCGCTCTGGCGCACGTCACTATGGAGTGGGCCAAAATCTGCCTGGCGCAAGGGTGCATAGAAGAGGCGGAAAGAATTTGCCGCCACGAACTGGCGCTGACAGAAGAACCGGCCTATGCCGACTATCCCGCTTTTTGCCTGATTCAACTGGCGCTGGCCGACGTATTACGCGCCAAAAAATCATGGGACGAAGCGGAGAGTCTGCTGCAACAGGGATTAGAAACCGCTCGAAGAAGCGGTCACGAGTATTATCTGGCGCAAGGCTACCTGATTGCCGCCCGTTTGCGCCACGCGCAAGGCAAACTGACCCAGGCGCAAGATGACGTGCATCAGGCCGAACAGATTGCCGCCATCATTCACAATCGCTTCCTGGATGGCGCAATTGCCCAGACCAGGGAAACATTGACGAGCAAAGCGTTGCCGGCGCAGCCTTTGGTTGAACCGTTGAGCGAACGGGAACTCAAAGTCTTGCGCTTGATCTGCCAGGGCAAGTCGAACCAGGAAATAGCTGACGAACTTTTCCTGGCGCTTGATACCGTCAAGCGCCATGCCAACAATCTCTATGGCAAGCTAGGCGTTCGCCGCCGCGCCCAGGCAATCATAGAAGCCCGCAGGCTGGGATTGGACTGATTCCCCACCCACCTGGTTTCCCACCCAAATAAAAAAGACCTAACACCAAAGTGTTAGGTCTTTTTTATTTGGAATCCCACTCTGGTGTGTTCCAAAGGGGGTGCAACTTCTGTATAGTCAAATCATGAAAACACAAAGCGACGCCCCCGTTTATGAAATCCGGTTTAAGGGTCATCTAGGCCCCAACACCCTCGTCTGGTTCGAGAACTTCAACGTGGCCTACAGCCCCGATGGAGAAACAATCCTGCATGGCCCCATTATTGACCAGGCCGCATTGGATGGGATTCTCGCGCGCATCTGTGACCTGGGCCTGAGCCTTACGTTGTTCCGGCAAATGGAGTAAAGCCCCATGATGTATTACAGAATCATTCGCAACGATGTTCTGCGAAGCAAAGCGATCACCCTGACGACGATGCTGTTTGTCGCGGCGGCGGCGATGCTGGTCGCGCTGGCGGCCGTTCTGGTTGTCAATCTGGTCGGGGCGATTGATACCCTGATGACGCAGGCGGAAACGCCGCACTTCACGCAAATGCACACCGGCGAACTCGACCTGGCGCGACTGACAGCTTTTGCCGAACAGAATGAGTATGTCGCCGATTTTCAGGCACTGGAATTTCTCAACGTGGACGGCGCTAAGTTTTTGTTCTTCGGAGGGGCGCTGGCAAACAGCGTGCAGGACAACGGCTTCGCAGTGCAGAGCGAAAAATTCGATTTTCTGCTCGACCTGAATGGAAACATGATCACCGTCGCTGACGGCGAAGTCTACGTCCCCATCACCTACGTGCAGGGAGGCATCGCCAATGTTGGCGAAACGATGAGCGTGGCCGGGAAAACGTTCACCATCGCTGGCGCGCTGCGCGATTCGCAAATGCAGCCGCTGCTCTCCTCGTCCAAGCGCTTTCTCGTAAGCCAGAATGATTTCGCCGCGCTCCAGCCGTTCGGCAGCGTGGAATACCTGATCGAATTCCGGCTGCATGGCCTGGAGAGTTTGGGCGCATTTACGGCCGCCTACACCGCCGCCGGACTTGAAGCCAACGGGCCAACCGTCACCTATCCCCTTTTCAGGATGTTCAACGCCCTTTCCGATGGGCTGATGATTGCGGTTATTCTGCTGATCAGCGCCCTGGTGATTGCCATCGCTTTCCTCTGCATCCGCTTCACCCTGCTGGCGAAAATCGAAGATGAGTACCGCGAAATCGGCGTGATGAAAGCCATCGGGTTGCGCGTTGCCGACATCAAGAAAATCTATCTGACCAAATACGTCGCCATCGCGGCGGCAGGCAGCCTGCTCGGATACGGACTCTCCTTCGTCTTTCGGGATGCGCTGCTCGCCAATATCCGCTTGTACATGGGCGAAAGCGCCAACGCCTCCCTGGCGCCCCTTTTGGGAATCGTCAGCGTGGCGCTGGTCTTCCTGGCAATCAGCGCCTATGTGAACGGCGTGTTGGGCCGGTTTCGCAAAATCTCCCCGGCGGAGGCTGTGCGCTTCGGGGTATCACAGGAAAACGGGGGCAGGGGCAGGCGTTTCCGCCTGAGCATGAACAAACTGCTGGGTACGAATGTTTTTCTCGGCGTCAAAGATGTTCTCGCCCGAAGCAGCCTGTATGCCACGATGCTGATCGTGTTGGTGTTGGCGGCTTTCATCATCATCGTCCCGCAGAATTTACACAATACCATTTCCGCCAACAGTTTTATCACCTACATGGGGGTTGGCGACAGCGACCTGCGCTTTGACATTCAGCAGACCGACCAGATCGCCGCAAAAGCGGCGACGATTGCCGCCGCCCTGGAGCGTGACAGCGACATCGCTAAATTTGTCGTGCTGACCACCCAGGTATTCAGCGCCCGGCTGGAGGATGGCACGGAGGCGCGGATCAAAGTTGAGCTGGGCGACCATTCGGTCTTTCCCCTGACCTATGCCGCCGGCCGCGCGCCCGTTGCCGAAAACGAACTTGCGCTGTCGGTGATGCAGGCCAACGAGATGGGCAAAAAGGTGGGGGATGTCGTCACGCTGATCATCAATGGACGCGAGACAGCAGTCACCGTCTGCGGCACGTATTCCGATGTGACCAATGGCGGCAAGACCGCCAAAGCGGTTTTCGCCGACGATTCGGCCGGCATCATGTGGAGCGTCATCAGCGCAGAACTGACAGACCCATCCCGGCTGGATGAGAAGATTGCCGCATATGCGGACCAGTTCGCTTTCGCCAAAGTCTCGAACATTGACGAGTTTATTCGGCAAACCTATGGCGGGACCATCAACGCCATCGGCATGGCGGCTTATACGGCCGTTGGCGTTGCGCTGATGATTGCCCTGCTGGTCACCCTGTTGTTTATGCGGATGTTGGTGTCCAAGGACAGATACGCAATTGCGGTGATGAAGGCGCTCGGTTTTACAAATTCGGACATACGGGCACAGTATGTGGCGCGTTCGGTTTTTGTCCTGAGCCTGGGCATTATATTCGGCACACTATTGGCAAACACGCTCGGCGAGGCGCTGACGGGGGCGGTGATCGCTTCCTTTGGGGCGGCCTCTTTTGAGTTTGTCGTCAATCCCTTGTTTGCTTACCTGTTTAGCCCATTGTTGTTAACGGCCGTTACCCTCTCCGCCACCATCTTCGGCACACTAGACGCGGGCCAGATCAAAATCGCGGAAAACATGAAGGAGTAAACCATGAAAAAGCTTATTGTTGGCGAAAATATCGTCAAATCCTATGGCGCGGGCGACGAAAAGCGCAACGTCCTCGACGGCGTTTCGGTGGAAATCAACGCGGGTGAGTTCGTGGCCGTGATGGGACCTTCCGGTTCGGGAAAGTCAACGCTGCTGTTTGCCCTGAGCGGCATGGACGGCGTTGACAGCGGCAGCGTTTTCTTCGACGGGGTGGACCTGGCGCGGCTCGATGATAACGCCCTGGCCGACATCCGCCGGACAAAGATGGGCTTTGTGTTCCAGCAGCCCACCTTGCTGAGAAACCTGAACATTCTCGATAACATCATTCTGCCGTCAATGCGTAACGGCCGTCGCAATGGCACGCCAATCACCGCCAAAGCCAAAACGCTGATGGAAAAAACAGACATCGCCGGGCTGGAAATGCGCGACATCACCCAGGCGTCCGGCGGGCAGCTGCAGCGGGTGGGCATCTGCCGCGCCCTGATGAGCGACCCGCAGATCATCTTCGGCGACGAGCCAACCGGCGCTCTGAATTCCACCTCGGCCAACGAGATTATGGCGCTGCTGGCGGAGATTCATCGCAGCGGCACGACCATCATGCTGGTCACCCACGATGTCCGGGTGGCGGCCAAGACCGAGCGGGTGCTGTTCATCTTCGACGGCAAAATCGCCGGGGAGTACCGGCCCGGCGTGTACGATGAAACGCGGGATGACCTCAAGGCCCGCGAGGAAGCTCTCACGGCCTGGTTGGCCGAGATGGAATTCTGATGATAGTGGATTGTTAATTTACAAATTGGTGTGATTTCAAGTCTGAAACAAATTGGAGGCAACCATGAAGAAAAATAAGTTAGAGCCGATGTGGAAGTATGTCATCTATGCTTATCTGGCCTTTTGGGCCATCATCCTGGTGCTGGGCGGGCTGGCGTCTATGGTATTCGCTGCGCCGCCGGCGGTCATGACTGGCATTACGATTCTGGGCAGTTGGTCGCCCACCATCGTCCTCCTGCTGATGCTGAAAAAGCTGAAGCCGGGCCTGACCATCGGTGGTTTCTACAAGCGGGCCTTTCAAGACAGGCTCAACATCTCCTTGCTGATTGGGATACCGGCGCTTATTTTCGGCATTTTTCTGGTGGCGGTGTGGTTGTTGTCTGTCATGGATGGCACGCCAATCGCAACACATCTGGCGATTCCGTCTGCAGTGGGCTTTACGATTCTGCTAACGGTCTTCCAGGGTCCTGGCGGCGAAGAATCAGGCTGGCGCGGATACCTGCGCCCCGAACTGGAAGGGCGCTATGGGTTCCTGAAAGGCAATCTCATCCTGGGGTTGATCTGGGCCTTCTGGCATGCGCCGCTCTGGTTTGTTGCCTCAGACTACACAGGGTCGGCGGCGATGATCTATATCGTCGCCAACATCGTCGTATTGACTGCGCTGACGCTGATCATGGGTGTCTTTATGAAGCGGTGTGACAATTTGCTGATCGCCTTCTGGATTCACTTCTGCTTCAACCTTTCGTTGCGCTTCTTTACGGGAGACATCTATTTCTTTGCTGTCATTTCGGCGCTGTATACAGTGGCGGCGTTGGTTTCGCTGCGGTTTCTGCCCAGGAAAGCGCCTGCGCCTTCGCTGAGCCTGTCATAGTGGCTGGTTTGCATGGATTCATGGCATCGTACAACTTACAAAAGGCAGGCAAAGTCATGTGGACAGCCATCTTCTTCCTTCTGGCATTCAGCCTCGTTTCTCTGGGTCTCCTGTTCGCCTGGAGTCCTGGCCAGCCGCAACCCTTCCTCGACGCCAATGGGCAACCGCTGGCAAACAGCCTCGCAGAAAAAATACACGTTGAAATCAACGGCATGGAACAGGGCATGTTCATCAAAAGCAAGAATAGCTACAACCCGGTACTCCTGTTCCTGCATGGCGGCCCCGGAATGCCAGAATACTGGCTGACGCAGCGCTATCCGACCGGTCTTGAAGAGCATTTTACGATTGTTTGGTGGGAACAGCGCGGCGCGGCGCTGTCCTACCGCCCGGACATTCCGCCAGAAACGATGACGGCCGAGCAATTTGTCGCCGACACCCTGGCCGTGACCCGCTACCTGCTCAATCGCTTCGCTCAGGAAAAAATCTACCTGATGGGCCATTCCTGGGGCAGCTACATTGGCGTTCAGGCGGCAGCGCAAGCGCCAGAGTTGTACCACGCCTACATCGGCATGGGGCAGGGTTCCTATCAACTCCAATCGGAACAACTGGCGTATGAATATGCCCTGACGCAGTACAAAAACAACGGGGATTGGCGGATGGTGCGCCGGTTGGAAGCCGCGCCACCCACCATGACCGCCCCACTCCCGCCTGACTACGAGGCGCTGCGCGACGCATACATGCACGGAATTGGCATCGGCACGACCCGCGAGATGACCTCGGTCATCACCGGTATCTTCCTGCCCTCCTGGCAATTCCGCGAATATACGCTGGCGGAGAAGATCAACCTGTGGCGCGGTAAGGTCTACTCCCGTTCAGACGCTTTTGGCTTGTGGGACACGATGCAGGCCACCGACTTGACGCAACAGGTGACGGAACTGGCAATTCCCACCTACTTCTTTCACGGCAAATACGACTACACCTGCGCCTACCCGCTGGCCAGGGCTTATTTTGCCGAATTGCAAGCGCCGCTGAAAGGATTTTATACTTTCGAGGAGTCCGCCCACTCGCCCATTTTTGAGGAACCGGAAAAGGCGGTGGAAATCCTGTTGCAAGATGTGCTGCGCGGGGCAACGGCGCTTGCGGACGAAAAGTGACCGGAAAAACCCTCTTTTCCAGGACAAACTACATCATCATGTAATCCATTTTTGCCAGGATGGGCCTAAACTGGCAGCTAGATGAGGTATCAGGCAATGAAAAGGTTCACCGTTGGCAAACTCAGCATGGCTTTAGCGCTGGTTTTTGTTGTGGCGCTGCCCGTCCTGCTGTTCCCGCCCTACCGTCCGTTGGCCGTGACCGGGCCTTACGCCATTAGCACGGCCCGCTACACCTACACCGACACACAACAACGCGCCGAGCCATATACCGGCCCCCCGAGAGAAGCGCCAGGTCAACGTGGTTTTCTGGTATCCCAAAGGGGCGGGCGGTGGCGAAACGTATCCGCTGGTTATCTTTTCACATGGTGGGCCGGAGCCGGGCTGGCGCTGTACGGGCCGCCGATCTTCAGCCTGGGCGGCTGGTTGGCAGGTATCCGTTGGTTGTTTTTGCCTTTTGGGGGCGGCAAATCGTTTTAGCTGAGGAAAAGGCATGGGCGCAAGCCCAATACAATCAGCCTACCCACCTAACCTATCTTTGGATAGGCGACTCGCGCCAGCTTTCTGGCTAGACTGTGAACATGTTCATAAACAATTACCTGGAGGACACCATGACATATCTGAGTAAATTTCTTTTGTTAAGCGTTATTTTGCCGCTGCTGTTGGCAGGCTGTTCCCGCCCCAACGGTAACAGCACAGACACGGCGCAGATAGTGGACAAAACGGCCGTTCTCATCGCCGACTTCTCTCCCCCACCCGGTTACGAGCCAGAATTTGGCCTGCACGCCATAGGCTATACCGTCGTCGCCTACAACAGCGGCGACAGCGGCGGTCATCTCTACCTGGTGCAAGCCGGAGAAGAAGCCGATGACACGATGATGACGACGCTGGAAGAGACGCTGGCGAACCTGGTTCCCGGTTACAGCCAGGATGACAGCCGGATGACGGTGGTAGAGCAACGGCCGTTCACCATTCGTGACCAACCCGTCACCCTGACCATCAGCGAAGGGATGAATGGGGGCAATGAGCACGTGCGGCAGGTAACGGCCGTTTTCCAGGGCAAAGAAGGCCCGGCGCTGCTCACTCTGCTGGAACCAGCCAACCGCTGGGATGAGGCAGCCATCGAAACTTTCCTGACCTCTATCCGCTAACCAAACCCAGTTAGAAGTTCAGTTTCTTTGCTGAAACTGAACTTCCACCCAGGAGGTGTGAAATGAATCGAAAATTGATCATAACCCTTGTTACAGGCTTGTTGATAGGCATTTTCTTGGGAGGCGTGTTCTTTGGCCCGGTAGTGGGGAGCGTGATCGCCTTCCTCGCTAAAACGTTCGTCGCTCTTTTCTTTGGCGGCGCCCTGGGCAACGTTGCTTTAGGAATCATCATCGGGTTTCTCAGCGGCCTGTGGATAAGTGGGTGGGCAACGGCCGTTCTCCGGCGTAAATACGCCAGCCGGCCAGATGCAAATCAGCAGCCCACCTATGGCGCTCTCTGAGGCCACAGGAGATGACTCATGGACGCAACTGATTACCAGATCCGCGTACGCGGCCATCTGGACGAGCGCTGGTTCCGCTGGTTTGATGGGCTGACCATCTTGCTGACCCCCGATGGCGAGACCCTCATCACCGGCACAGCGCTGGACCATGCCGCCCTACACGCTTTGCTCAACCGCATCCGCGACCTCGGCCTGGAATTAATCTCGGTGCAGCAGATGGGCGCGGAATAATTATTAATAGTCAATCATCAATAAAGAGGTACATCATGTCCAAAAATCAAAAGAATATTTCCGTTGTTGTGGCTGTTGTGTTGATGTTGTTTACGGCCGTGCTGGTAGCCACCCGTCAGAATAGAAGCCAATCGGCGGCCGTTCCAGAAGGTTACCGGCTGCTGGGAGAAGTGGATTTAAGCGGCGGGCCGTATGCTGAGGCGGTGGTGGGAGAGTTTGTGGCGGCGGAAACGGCCGTTACCCGCCTCTATCTCTCGCTGCCAAATCTGGACACTTCGGCTTTCAACCTCAGCCTCCAGGGCGCCGACGGAACCGCTTACCCCATCCTCCAGGCCGCAAATTACCGCACCAACCAGGATGGCGGCGGCGACTGGCAGGAAACCCTGCCTCCCGGCCGCTACCAACTGCGGCTGACGGCCGCCCAGAGCACCGGCAGCGTGGCAATTTACCATCACAGCCAACCGGCGCAATAATTCCCAGATAGAGCTGACAGGTCTCTCAGACTTGTCAGCTCTTTATACCCCAAGGAGCTTTCTATCATGTCAACACAAAAACAATCTATCCCCCACGCGCCTTTTGAAGCGCGCGCCTCTTCAAATCAAAAAGTGACAACGGCCGTTGCCAGCGTCGCCTTCACCAGCTTCACCGCTTTCCTGACTGCTTTGTACATGCCGCGCGGGCCGGTAACGGCCGTTCAACTCTGGCTCGTCCTCTTCAGCAGCCTGGCCATCGGGCTGATTGGCGGGCTGGCGCTGCGCACCCGCTGGGCCTATCTGCTGCTGCCTTTCATCTACATCGCTGTGGTCGAGTTAACCCGCCTCAACATCACCGGCCCCACCGTAGACGCCCTGCGTCTGGACAACCCATTCGGCATCCTGGCCCTGCTTGTCGGTCGCGGCTTTCATGGAGTGGTCGCCTTCCTGCCCATGTGGTTGGGCGTGGGCATTGGCCTGGCCTGGGCGCAGGGGCAAAGCGTGTGGCGGCCATCGCTGCTGCTGCCCGGCCTGCTGCTGATTGGCCTGGTCATCCTCAACGCCATCCCCGCCCGCACGCCGCCTGTTGTTGATGAGAACGGCAGCCCCATCCCCGGCAGCCTCGCCGAACTGACCACAGTGCGCCTGGGCGGGCAGGAGCAAGCCATCATGCTCCACGGGCGCAGCGCCGACCTGCCCGTGCTGCTCTACCTCAGCGGCGGGCCAGGACAAAGCGATCTAGCCTACTCCCGCGTGCTGTTGGCCGACCTGACGCAAGATTTCATCGTCGTCGGCTGGGACCAACGCGGCGCCGGCAAATCCTATGCCGCCCTCGACCCTACCGCCGACCTGACGCTCGACCAGGCCATCGCCGACACCATCGCACTCACCCACTATCTGCGGGAGCGCTTCGACGAAGAAAAAATCTACCTGATGGGCGAATCGTGGGGGACGACGTTAGGCGTGCTGGCCGTGCAGCAGCAACCCGACCTCTACCACGCCTGGATTGGCAGCGGCCAGATGGTCAGCCAGCGTGAAACCGATCGCCAGCTCTACCGCGACATCCTGGCCCTGGCCGAGCGCACCGGCGACGACGCCCTGCGCGAGCAGATGCTGGCTTTCGGCGAACCGCCCTACGCCGACGTCCCCTACCCCAACGCCGTCGTCATGAGCAATTACCCCCGCCTGGAGACCCCCTACACCCCGCCTCGCGCCTACGTGGAGCGGGGCACAGCCGCCAACCTGGGACCCTACGGCATCTTCGGCAGCGAATACAACTTCGTGGAGAAGGTTAACGTGCTGCGCGGCCTGATTGATATGTTCAGTATCCTCTACCCGCAGATTCAACACCTTGACTTCCGGCAAGATGTACCCCGGCTGGATGTGCCGGTCTACATCCTGGATGGCGCGGCCGAACTACCGGCACGGCGCGATCTGGCCCTGGCCTGGTACGAAATGCTGGACGCCCCTAGCAAGCGGCTCTACACCTTCGAAAATGCCGGGCATTCAGTCGCTTTCGAGCAGTTCGAGGCGCTGCATGAGATTTTGACGGGGACTATCTTGCCAGAGACGTATCTACCAGAGGTGAACCAATGAACGTCCCACTCCAGAAATCATTGACCGCTCATTTCTGAACAACTTTAGAACGGCGCCGCATCGCTGGCGAAAGAGGTGATTTATGGTTTACATAACAATACGCAATGACATTCTAAGGAACAAAGCGATCACGCTGACAATAATGATATTTGTCGCCGCTGCGGCTATGCTTGTTTCGCTGACCGCCATACTCATGGTATCTGGTGGGCGCAACTCGTCACCCACCAGCGCTGGAAACTCGCGATTGCGGTAATGCTGTTCGGCATACTGATCGAAGG
>JAWOGU010000219.1:0-2779 GCA_046496595.1 Chloroflexota bacterium | reverse complement strand
GTTCAACCACGAATCGCCGCGGCGCGGTCTGGAATTTGTGACGCGCAAAATCACCAACCACGTCGCCCAAATCAAGATGGGACTGACCGATGAACTGCGTTTGGGCAATCTGGACGCCCGCCGGGATTGGGGTTTTGCCGGGGACTATGTGCAGGCCATGTGGCTGATGCTCCAGCAAGAGACGCCGGATGATTTTGTCGTTGCCACCGGCGAGACGCATTCTGTGGAAGAGTTTCTGGAGCAGGCGTTTGGCTATGTGGATCTGGATTGGCATGATTACGTGGTGCAAGACCCGCGTTTTATGCGACCAGCCGAAGTGGACCTGCTGGTGGGCGACCCCAGTAAAGCGGGCAGGAAGCTGGGTTGGGAACCAACAGTTTCCTTCTCTGAACTGGTCAGGATGATGGTAGCTGCTGATCTGGAACTGATCCACAGCGGCGAGAAAGCCATGTAATGAAAAGAAAATCCGCAGATTGCGCAGATGACGCAGATTTTCTCTCTGCGTCTTTGCGCCTCTGTGTTGATCTTTTTTAGGGAGGTGTAGACATGAAAATTAAATTTGGCACAGATGGTTGGCGGGCGCGGATTGGTGAGGATTACACGTTTGACAATTTGCGCCGCTGCGCGCAGGGGTTTGCCACGTTTCTGAAGGATAACGGCCGTTTCTCTCAAGGTGTGGTCATCGGCTATGACAAACGATTCCAGGCTGACTATTTTGCGGCGGCGGCGGCGGAAGTGCTGGCCGCCAACGGCATCCGCGTCTGGCTGACGGACAGCGCCACGCCCACGCCGGCGATCTCTTATGCCGTGGTCGATAAACAGGCGGGCGGCGCCATCAACATCACCGCCAGCCACAACCCGTATTGGGACTGCGGCTTTAAAGTGCGCGATCCGCAGGGCGGGGCGATTCCACCCCACGACTTGCACAAAATTGAAGCGGCGATTCCGGAGATAACGGCCGTTGCCACCATGAAACTCGACGACGCCCTGTCCGACGGCCTGGTGACGATGTTTGACGTTTCACCGGTTTATGAGGCGCAACTGCACCGCCTGGTGGACGTTGGCCCCATCAAAAAAGCGGGCTTCAACGTAGCGGTTGACGCCATGTGGGGCAACGGCGCGGGCTGGTTCCCCCGCCTGCTGGCCGATGGTCAGACGAAAATCATCGAAATCCACAACGAGCGCAACCCCATTTACCCCCATATGACGCGCCCTGAACCTATTCCGCCGAACGTCAATCACGGTCTGGCGTTTGCCCAGAGCATCAACGCGGACGTGACCATTATCAATGATGGCGATGCGGACCGCGTGGGGTTTGGGGATGAAAACGGCCGTTTTCTCAACCAGCTTCAAGTCTACGGCCTCATGGGTTACTATTTCCTGGAAGTACGCGGCCAGCGCGGTCCCATCGTCAAGACCATTTCTACCACCAAAATGCTGAACAAACTGGCTAAACTCTACAACGTGCCGGTGTACGAGACCGGCGTTGGCTTCAAATACATCGCGCCGAAAATGGTAGAAGTGGATGCCATGATCGGCGGTGAGGAAAGCGGCGGTTATGCTTTCCAGGGACATGTGCCGGAACGAGACGGCATCCTGGCCGGTCTCTACTTCCTGGACATGATGGTGCAAACGGGCAAAAAGCCATCCGAACTGCTGGACACGTTGTACGAAAAAGTGGGCGCTCACTACTACGACCGCATTGACAGCCGCTTCGACGCCGAACAGCGCCCGGAAATCCTGGCGCGGGTTGCCGCGGCCCGGCCCGAAACCATTGGCGGCCTCAAAGTGACCGACATTATCACCATCGACGGCCACCAGTTCATCATGGAAGACGGCGGCTGGCTGCTGGTGCGCTTCAGCGGCACGGAGCCGGTGATCCGGGTCTACTGCGAAACGACCCACGGCGACCGCGTCCAGGATATTCTGGCGGATGGCATGAAAATCGCCGGCCTGTGATTTTTTAACGCAACGTTGCAAAGGGGCAAAGCTGCAAAGGTTTTCTTTGCGCCTTCCATACTTTGCACCTTGGCGTTTGAGGTGTTTAAATGAGCGAGAAGGCGTTTCAGGATTATTATCCGGAGGAAGTGAGTTACTGCTATGGCTGCGGCCGTTTGAACGAGAAGGGGCTGCAAATCAAGAGCTATTGGGAAGGGGAAACGGCCGTTTGCCGTTATCAGCCGCGTGAGGAGCATATGGCGCTACCCGGTTTTGTCTATGGCGGCCTGATTGCTTCGCTGATTGACTGCCATGGTACCGGCACAGCGGCGGCGGCGATGCACCGTCATCAGGGCGTGCCCCTTGGCCAGGAACCCGGCTTCCGTTTTGTTACCGCCTCCCTCCACGTGGACTACCTCAAACCGACGCCCATTGACGGGGTGTTGGAAATTCGCGCCACCGTCAAGGAAATTAAAGGGCGCAAGGTCATCGTCTCCGAATCGCTCTTTGCCAATGGCGTGGAATGCGCCCGCGGAGAAGTGGTGGCGGTGCAGGTCCCGGAAGATTTTTTGCTGGCAGCCCGTGAGAAATAGCGTGACACGTGAGGCGTGATGCGTAATTTTCACGCCTCACGTGTCACGCATCACGCATCCGAGTTCGTGATGACACTTGTTGATACCCACTGTCATTTAGATCTGGACCGCTTTGACGAAGACCGGGATGCAGTTGTGCAGCGGGCGCAGGAACATGGCGTAACGCGCATCATTGTGCCTGCCATTGATCTGGGCAATTGCGAAGCGGTGATGAAACTGACGGAGCAGTATGACGGCGTCTTTGCGGC
>JAWOGU010000169.1:0-7495 GCA_046496595.1 Chloroflexota bacterium | reverse complement strand
CATGAACTCTAATGAACAGAAAATACCCACTTTAGAACAAAAGAAGACGCTTTGGCAGGCAGCCGTGCTTGCTGCTTTCTTCGTCTTGATTTTGGCGACGGTTGTTGTTGGCTATGGGCTGCTGCGGGCGATGGGTTTGCTTTCCAGCGTCTTGGTTCCTCTGGGCGTAGCCGGCATTATCTCTATTTTGTTGAAGCCGGTCATTGACCTGGCAGCAACCCGTCTACCGCTAAATCGGAACCGGGCGATCATGCTGGTCTTGACGGTTTTCTTTGGCCTGGGGGCTGTTCTGTTTTTTTTGGCAGCCAGATCGCTGGTCTTTTTTGTGGAGAGCTTACCTGAATTGGTCAGGCAGTTAAAGGAGTTGGTTCAGGAGCAGTTCAGGCAAAATCCCGGATTGGCGGATTCGATGGTTGCGGCTGCGGATCGCGTGATGGTATTATTGCCTACGACAACAACCACCGTTGTCTCATTTTTATTCTCAACCATCAACAGCGCCATCGCCATCTTTGTCTACGCCGCCGGTTTCATCTTCGTGCCTTTATACGCCTATTATTTTTTGTGCAACAGCGAAACCATCACCAAGCGGTGGCATGAATTTATCCCACTGCGGCAATCAAATTTCCGGGACGAACTTACCTTTATGGTTGGAGAAGTAAGCCGCTATATTGTGACCTATTTTCGTGGTCAGATCACAATCGGATTTGCCGTTGGCGGCATTATCGCGCTGGGTCTCATCATTCTAAACATGCAATACGCTCTCCTCATCGGACTATTTGCCGGTTTTGTGGGCTTGATCCCTTATTTGGGCGCAATCATGGCGATTGTGCCAGGCGTTATCCTGGCCTATTTGCAATCCGGCGGAGATTGGGGATATGTGCTGTTGGTGGCGCTGGTTTTTGTTTTTGCCAGCCAGGCTGAAAGCTTATACATTGGCCCCAAAATCATGGGGAATCGCACGGGACTGCACTCGGTAACGGTCATTCTTTCCCTGTTTTTCTGGTCGGCCATTATTGGCGGCGTATTGGGGCTGATGTTAGCTGTTCCCCTGACAGCAACCGTGCGCGTGCTGTTGCAGCGGTATGTGTGGCAGCGGGAAAGTGCTGTGTTACCCACAGGAGACCCGCCACTTGCCTGAGGTAATGACCTTTCAGGTGTGATGGTTGTAGACTTGATAGGGATGGAAACGGCCGTTTCTAGCCCTTATTTTTCGGCCGTTATTTCCCCATTTTCCCCCTCCCAATAGCCGTCATACGATCATAGATACGGGTTGCCACCGCAAACAGATGAACGGTCATGTCAGCTATTTCTGGCGGCATTCGGACAATCACAATCGCGGCTGTCAGGGTCATTCCCGCCCTGGCAGCAACGTGGCAATTACTCGGCGGTGGCTACGCCTGCCAGTTAGCGCTCAAGCTGCCTGCCCATGTCGATAACCGGGATAAAACCTTCTTTCAAAGTCAGCTCGTATAAGAAAAACCCAAGAACCAGCAAATTCGTCGGTAACATAGGGACACTGCTCCGGTAAACTATCAGCAACCCCCAGGCGTGGGTTGTGGTTACCAGGGTGTTCTCTATTTTAGCCATCAAGCGAGCCACCGCTTATGGTTGACCGCATAGCCACGTTCATCATTTACAGGTCCGTTGATTGTTGTTGTCATCTTGCGTCTGGTGACAGCTTCACTAGTCTTGGGTCAATTCCTTCGTGCATCTCCTTGTTCCAAAAACAACACCTGAATAGAGTTACTAAGAATCAACGAAATCGCGGGAGTTCTAAATCCTGATATTGTGCGTTAATCGCTCACGATCATAGGCAAAAAGACCAGGTGATCGCCCGTTGCCTCGCTGCGCCCGCCGCCCCAAAAGCCGCCCGCCAACACATAACCGCCGCCGCTCATGCTGCCCGCGTCCGGCTGGCCGATGGTACCGCTGAGATCATAAGTGCTGCTGGCGCTGGTTCCACCGCCGCCATCCACCGTCCACCAGGAGAGAGTGTAGTCGTTGGCTTCGGCGTAGGCCGCGCCGATGATGAGGAGCAGGCCCAGAACTAATAAGCAAATGAGAGTGATAGTTTTTATTTTCACGGCAAGCTTCTCCATTTAGCGCACGACCAACGGCAGATAGACCATAGACCGGGTGGAAGGGATGGCCGCCAGCGTGAACCCAAAGTAATCGTTGTCCTCACTGGCCCCGCTGATGCCGGGGCTGTCTTGATGCCATAGTTGGCTGCCGGCAGTGGTTAGTCCGGCGCTCGAACCCAAAAGTACGTGCACCACCCCGGCATCTGTCAGGGGCGCTACTCCCTCGCGGTTCTCAAAAGGCACCCCCACGGCCAGGTCTGTGCGGCCATCATCATTAAAATCCCCCGCCGCCAAGGAATAACCCAACAGATCATTTGTTTCGGCCGTATCGCCAAAACCATTATGTCCCTGGTACATCAACTCGTTATCCCCGCCGGTATTGCTGTAAAAGATATGGACGGCGCCGGCGTTACCAACTACCGGGTTGCCAATATCTTCCGCAGGCACGCCTACGGCCAGATCTGAGTAGCCATCACCATTGAAATCACCCCCGGCCAATGACGATCCGAATTCATCCTCTGCTTCGCAGGAATCTGCCACAGCAGTAAAATCTTGATGGAGCAACCAATTACCCTCGGCGGTTAAACCGGTACTCGGTGCGCCATAGAAGATCTGCACCGCGCCGGCATTTGCAATAGCGCCAATATCTTCACGCGGAATACCCACACTCAAATCGGCGTAACCATCATGGTTGGCGTCGCCCACTGCCAGGGAAAAGCCGAAATAATCGACTGCTTCAGCAGTATCTGCCACGCCGTTGGCATCCTGGTGCCAGAATTGGTCGCGGCTGGCGTTTATCCCATTCGCCGCGCCATAGAGTACCTGCACCGCGCCGGCATTTAGAACGGCGCCAATATCTTCTCTATGCACCCCAATGGCCAGGTCGGTGTAGCCGTCGGCGTCGAAATCGGCCGCGGCCAGGGTTGAACCGAAACGGTCATCCGCTTCAGCGCTGTCTTCGAGGTTGAAAGCACCCTGGTAAAGTGTCTGATCTCCATCGGCGCTCAACCCGGATGCTGAACCATACAGCACTTGCACCATACCGGCATCGCTTACAGCCGGATTGCCTACGTCTTCATAAGGCACACCCACGGCCAGATCAGTATAACCATCGCCATTGAAGTCACCCGCAGCCAGGGCAAAGCCAAAACGATCGTCCTCTTCGACATTGTCCAAAATCCCCGCGCTATCTTGATGCCAGATTTCATTTTCCGGGCTTCGGGCTGAGAAGTAAAGCACGTGAACTGCACCGGCCTTTGGTATTTCGGGAGAACCAATCCCCTCGCCAGGCACGCCCACGGCCAGGTCGAGATAGCCATTGCCGTCAAAATCGCCGATGGCAAAGGCTGCGCCAAAACCATCGTACGCTTCGGCTGCATCCAGCAGGCCATTATTCCCCTGATACCACAGTTGGCTGCCGCTGTCGCTCAGGCCGGGCCCCACAGCGCCGTATAGGATGTGCGCCGCCCCGGCGGTAGCTGTGTTGCCTATTGCTTCATTAGGAACGCCGATGACCAGATCAGCGGCGAAATCGCCGTTAAAATTTAGGGAGTCGGCTGCTTTTTTGGCGTGGCCGGGGTAGGGCTGTCCCGCTAAAACCAGCAGCAAAACTATGCTAATCGCTAAAAATAAGAGTTTCTTCATGTTTTTATCCTTTTGTTACATTGAAATAGATTTTTATAGAGCCGATTTGGCCCAACACAACATATCAGGATGGTCGTTTACCACCTGCGGCGCCGCGGCGGAAGATGGCGGCCAGTCCCAGGACAATGATGCACAATGCCAGCCAGGGCCAGGGGGTAAACAGCGGCGAGGTTGTCTCATAACGGCCGTTATCACCCTCTTTTAAAGCCGCCACCTGTACTTCCAGCGCGGCGATTTGGGCCTCTTTTTCTTGCATGATCTCATTCAAGCCCTGGATGGCGGCCAGCGCCACGCCGTCGGCGTCCACCATGCTGATGGTGGTGTCGCTTTCGCCCGTTCCAAAGGCGGCGTAGAAATCCTGCGCTATGGGACCGATATGCTGAATAGAAGCATCCTGGGTTTTGAAGTTCCAGGTGGTGATGGGCAGAGCGGCAACCTGCGCCAGGATAGCGCGGCTGTCCACGGCGGCGAAGTTGGCTTTGGCGTCCCGGTCGCTGGTGCAGGCCCACGTGCCGCTGCCGGCAGCCAGGTTGCAGCCGGTGCTGAGGGCGCTGTTGGTGCGCAGGCGCACACCGCCCGAGGCGCGCACGGCGAATTCGTTGGCTGCGGTGGAGAGGAAGTCGGCGTCGTTCGAGTCAGCGAAGAGGAACACGCCGTCGTGATCCGCATTATCGTTGCTGGCTCTGCGACCGGCGACGAAGGAATAATTGCCGGCAGCGGCGTTATAGTATCCCCCGCCCACGGAGGCGTAAAAGCCGCTGGCTTCGTTACGGTATCCCCCGCTCACGGTGGCAGCGTAGCCGGCGGCGTTGTTATAGGATCCCCCGCCCACGGTGGCGTAGTCTCCGGCCTGGTTGCTGGCGCCCCCACCCACGGTGGCTTGTACGCCGACGGCGGTGTTATAGTATCCCCCGCCCACGGTGGCATCGGAGCCGCTGGCGGTGTTATCGTATCCCCCGCCCACGGTGCCGGTATTGACGGCGATGTTAGAAGCTCCCCCGCCCACGGTGGCGTAATCGCCGGTCACCTGGTTGATGCTGCCGTTATATCCGCCGCCGCTGATCGTCGCGCCGTGCACGCCGGCGGCCACGCTGTTGCCGGAGTAACCGCCGATGACATTCGGGCTGGTGGCGTTTGGCTCCAGGCGCAAGGCTGTCAGGTTATTGACCCGGAAAACCAGGGCCGCGTTATCCGCAGTGCCAATGAAGTTTGTGGCCGGGTCGGTCTGATAGTTGCCATTGGTGCGCCAGAAGTTGGAGTGGAGGTGATCGCTGCGGGCAGCCGTGGCCGCAACCCCGTTGCCGCCAAACGCAACGCTAAACTGATTACCGGCCAGCGCCAGCCCGCTGCCCGCGCTGTAGGTCGTATCGTTGTCCACGCCGTCGGCGAAGCCGTCGGGCATATCCATTAGCCCGCCCCAGGGAGTATAGAGGGCGAGGCTGGCAAAGGGAACGGCCGTTAGCGGTTGACGCGGAGAAAGGGCAGTGTACGGGCCGCTCCCGGCCGGGCAGCGCACACCCACTTCCAGCCAGCGCGGTTCGCCTCTGAAGGCGTCATAACCAAACACTTCCGAGTCGTTGACCAGGGCGGTGAAATAACCCTCGGATACAGAGACCCCCGGAGCCAGGCTTTCGGCCCCGATTTGCGTCCCATCAAGATCATCCGCATCCCATAAAGTGAAGCGGAAATCGCAAGTGGCATTGAGCGGGTTGCCGGTTTCATCCTTAAGCTGCCCCTGATAGGTGAAGCTGGTTCCCATTGTAGAGCCGTCGCCTTGGGGAACCGACGGCTCGCTGCCGCTTTGGGCCGCCGCGCCGAGAACGCCAATGGCGAACACGGCTGCGAGGATAATGAGGATAAGAAGGTTTTTGTGGTTCATAATATCTCCTTGATATGGTTGGTTGATACCAGGGTCTTATCTGAAGCAGGCCGTTGCCAGGCCACAAAGTCGTTAATGCGGGTTCACCAATACCCAAACCAGCCCATCTTCAGCCACCCCATCCAGCGCCGCGCCGATGATCGGGGCGCTTTCGGCCAGGGTGACGCCGTTGACGAGGGTGGTGAGTAACGGCCGTTACCCCTTTCAACTCATACACCGCCCTCCTTACGCCGCCACAGCGCCATTCCGCCCAGGACGATGAGGCACAACGCCAGCCAGGGCCAGGGCGCGGTAAGCAACGAGGTAACTGGGTTGGGGGCTGTGCCTTGCTCCAACGCGGTGAGGCGGGCTTCCAGCGCGGCGATTTGGGCCTCTTTTTCCTGCACGATCTCATTCAAGCCCTGGATGGCGGCCAGCGCCACGCCGTCGGCGTCCACCATGCTGATGGTGGTGTCGCTTTCGCCCGTTCCAAAGGCGGCGTAGAAATCCTGCGCCACCGGGCCGATGTGCTGGATAGAAGCATCCTGGGTTTTGAAGTTCCAGGTGGTGATGGGCAGGGCGGCTACCTGCGCCAGGATAGCGCGGCCGTCCACGGCGGCGAAGTTGGCTTTGGCGTCCCGATCGCTGGTGCAATCCCACGTGCCGCTGCCGGCGGCCAGGTTGCAGCCGGTGGTGAGGGTGCTGCTGGTGCGCAAGCGCACACCGCCCGAGGCGCGCACGGCGAATTCGTTGGCGGCGGTGGAGAGGAAGTCGGAGTCGTTCCAGTCAGCGAAGAGGAAGACGCCATCGTGGTTAGCGTTATCGTTGCTGGCGCGCCGCCCGGCGACGAAGCTGTAATCGCCGGCGGCGGTGTTATTGCCTCCTCCGCCCACGGTAGCAGAATGGCCGCTGGCGGCGTTATTCAATCCTCCGCCCACGGTGGCAGAATAGCCGCTGGCCTCGTTGCCGACTCCCCCGCCCACGGTGGCAGAACTGCCGCTTGCGGTGTTAGTGGCTCCTCCGCCCACGGTGGCAGAATAGCCGCTGGCCTCGTTGCCGCCTCCCCCGCCCACGGTGGCAGAACTGCCGCTTGCGGTGTTAGTGGCTCCTCCGCCCACGGTAGCAGAATAGTCGCTGGCCTCGTTGCCGACTCCCCCGCCCACGGTGGCGGCAGTACCGCTGGCCTCGTTGTCGATTCCCCCGCCCACGGTGCCGTAATTGCCTGTCACCTGGTTAATGTAACCGTAATCGTTCTGTCCGCCGCCGCCGATCGTCGCGCCGACCACGCCGGCGGCCACGCTGTTGCCGGAGTAGCCGCCGATGACATTCGGGCTGGTGGCGTTCGGCTCCAGGCGCAAGGCTCGCAGTCCATTCACCTTGAAGACCAGCGCTTGGTTATTGGTGGTGCCGATGAAGTTCGTTCCTGGCGTCGTGCCATCGTTCCCTGTCAGTGACCAAAAGGTGGTCGTATCGTTGTCGTTGGCGCAATTCCAGGCGCTGCCGTTCCATCGCGCAATCTGATCGTTCGCGCAGCTCTGCGGCAGCCGATAGGAAGCGGGCAGGCTGAACTGTGCGTGGCTCAGGAGCAAGCCGGTTCCGGCGCTGTAGGTGGTGTCGTTGTCCACGCCGTCGGCGAAGCCGGCCGGGACGCCGCTCAACCCATTCCAGGGCGCACGGAGCGCGTAATTGGCAAGCGGCGCGGCGTCCAACGGCTGCCGGGGGGTGAGCGTGGTGTATTCGCCGCCGCCGGCCGGGCAGCGCACGGCCACTTCCAGCCAGCGGGCTTCGCCGTTGAAGGCCCCGCCGCCAAACTGACCGGTGGTGTTGAGAACGGCCGTAAAATACCCCTCCGTCACCACCACCCCGTTTACCACACTGTCCACGCCTACCTGCGCATCGCCGCTGGCCGCAT
>JAWOGU010000115.1:0-2568 GCA_046496595.1 Chloroflexota bacterium | reverse complement strand
CGGCCTGCACTTCGTTGGCGAACGTGAGGCTGCCGTCGGCGCGGATGGTGAGCGTTTGCTTGTGGCTAAAGGCTTCGGGCTGCTGCGGTGAACCGACGAGCGTTTCGACCTGGATGATGACGGTGTGGGCATCGGGCTGGCTGACTGCCGCTTCGACAGACCCGGTGACCGCCAGCTGGTCAAAGCCCGCTTTCAACCACTCATTCAGCACGGTAAATTCTCGATGCGGGTCGAGCTTGAAGCCGTCGTTGTCTACCGGCGCTCGCCAGATGTTGAGCGCGGGGCCGGTGTGGAGAACGGCCGTTTCCCTATACATCCATTCGCTAATTGTGCCAGAGATTTTGTCGAAAGTGAGTCTGAAGTCGGAGCCGGTGATAATGATTTCTGATTCTTGATGATTAAGGATTAAAGAACCTGTCCTGAGCTTGTCGAAGGATTGAAGATTGGCGGCTGGCTCCCACTCTTTAATCTTTAATCTTGAGTCTTTCATTTTTATCTCAAATTGTTCCCAGGCGATTTCGTGGCCTGCTTCCGCCCAGGGCGTGTCGTGGGCCAGAGTCAGGTGGATGTTGAGGTGCAGTTCGACGCCAGCGGGCTGTGGCGGGATGGTCAGGTCGAGTGTCACGTCCTGCGTTTCGCCGGGGGCGATGGCGAGGGCGGGCAAAGCGCCTGTCAGGATGGGTTGGCCGTCGGCGGTGAGGGTATAACGGCCGTTTACGTCCGCCAGATCGGTGAAATCTCGTTCGTTTTTGAAGCGCAGAATTATCCCTCCCCTGGCCCCTCCCAAAGGGAGGGGGACTTGCTTCTCCCCCTCTTGGGGGGAGATTGAGAGGGGGGCAGGCGCCTGAATTGAACTATCTACAAGTTCTACGCTCACCGGCTGAATCAGCTTTTTGTACTCATACAGCGCCGGGTGGGGCGTGCGATCCGGCCAGACGAGGCCGTTGATGCAGAAATTGTAGTCGTTGATCTCGTCGCCGAAATCGCCGCCGTATGCCCAATAGGAACGGCCGTTTTCAGCCGTTTTCAGCAAGCCCTGGTCCACCCAGTCCCAAATGAAGCCGCCTTGCAGGCCGGGATAACTCTTGATGGCCTCCCAATATTCGCGCAGATTGCCGCAGGAGTTGCCCATGGCGTGGGCGTATTCGCACATGATGAGCGGGCGCGTGGCCTTCTCATTCTGCGCGTAGTCAATAATTTCTGCCACGCTGGGGTACATGGGGCAGGTGATGTCGCTGGCGAGTTTGCCCGCTTCCCAGTGCTGCCCGTGCGAGCGGCTGACCGCGCCTTCGTAATGCAGCGGTCGGCTGGGGTCGGTGTGGCGAATCCAACCGGCGAGGGCGTCGTGGTTGGGGCCGTAGCCGCTTTCGTTGCCCAGCGACCAGAGGATGACGCTGGCGTGGTTTTTGGCGCGGGCCACCATGCGCTGGCCGCGTTCCAAAAAGGCGGTGGTCCAGTTGGGATCCTGGCAGAGCAGGTTATAGTTGGCGTGGGCTTCGATGTTGGCTTCGTCGATGACATAGAGGCCGTATTCGTCGCATAGTTCGTACCAGCGGGGGTGCATGGGGTAGTGGCAGTTGCGCACGGCGTTGAGGTTGAACTGTTTCATGAGCTTGATGTCGGTGATCATGCTGGCTTCGCTGACCGTTTTGCCATGACGGTCGTCGTGTTCGTGGCGGTTAACCCCTTTGAAGAGGATGGCTTTGCCGTTGACGAGCAGTTCGCGCCCGCGGATTTCCACCTGACGGAAACCAATCCGCTGGCTGACTACCTGCATGATTTCGCCCGCCGGATTTTGCAGGCTCACGAGCAGGGTGTAGAGTGTGGGTGTTTCGGCCGACCACTTTTGCGGCTTTTGGACGGTTTGTTGGAAGCGCAGTTTGGGCGGGACGTAGGGATCCGGGTGGTAGGTTTTGGCGAGAGGGGCGGGGAAGAGGGTACGGCCGTTTTCATCCACCAGCTCCACCAGCGCCACATACCCCTCCGCATTCGGGCCAAAACTTTCAATTTCAGCCTGTACGGTCAGAACGGCGTCTTCAAAATTCTCGTCAAAGGTGGTTGTGGCAAAGATGTCGCATAGGTGAACTTTGGGCAGGGAATAAAGCGCTGCATTGCGGTAAATGCCCGCCATCCACCAGTGGTCCTGGTCTTCCAAATAGCTGCCATCCGACCAGCGGATGACCAGCGCGTGCAGCCGGTTTGTGCCGGGCTGGATGAATTCCGTGATGTCAAACTCGGCCGGGGTGCGGGAATCTTGAGAATAGCCACAGAAACGGCCGTTTACAACCACATAAAACGCCGATTCCACCCCTTCAAAACAAAGCATCGTTTCCCGTTCTCCCCAGCTTTGGGGAATCTCAAAATCCAGTTGGTACAGCCCCGTCGGATTGTCTTCCGGCACAAACGGCGGCGTATTGGGAATTGGTAACTGCTTATTGGTGTAAATCGGTTTGTCGTAGCCCTGCATGGTCCAGTTGCCGGGAACCTCAATCGTGTCCCATTCCTGGTGATCGCCGTTTTTCAGGGCAGCAAAAGCCAATTCTGGGCGGTCAAAATAGCGGAACTGCC
>JAWOGU010000106.1:0-12725 GCA_046496595.1 Chloroflexota bacterium | reverse complement strand
AAAAAGGAAAAGGTGCGGCTGATTTTGATGCGCTGTTCCAGTTCGGAATCGATGCTTTCGTCAAAACGAGCCTGTTCGCGCGGTTCGCTGGCGAAGGCTTTGACCACTTTTAGCCCGGCCAGGTTTTCTTGCAGGATGGTGTTCACTTTGGACAGGCGGATTTGCGCCTCGCGGAACAACGGTTGGGCGATAGCGCCAAAACCCATGAAAATGAACAAAGCCAGGGGCAGCACCGGCAAAATGACCAGCGTCAGTTTGAAATTGGTGAACATCAGGATGACGAGGGTGCCGGTGAGGAGGATGAGGGCTTGCAGCGCCATCAACAAACCCTGGCCCAGGAAGAGGCGCAGCTTTTCCACGTCATCGGTGGCGCGGATCATGAGCTGGCCGGTGCGGTTTTTATCGTGGTAGCTGAAGCTGAGGCGCTGGATTTTGCTGAACAGGTCCTGGCGCAGTTCAAAGGCGATGTTTTGCGAAAGCGCCTGTGAGAGATAGGTGTGGGCGAAGGTAAACAGCCCGCGGGCAATGGCGAAGATGACTACGGCGATGGTGGCCCACAACAGGGCAGTGAGGGCATTGTCCAGATCAAGCTGCATCGCACCCAGGTCCAGCCCCATGCGTTCCGCGACGACTTGCTGCACGTTGGCCGGCAGTTCGAGAATGGTCTTGTTGGCGCTGTTGGTGACGATGGTGTCGATGATGTTTTGCACCAGTTGGGGCACGGCAAGCTGGGCGGCGGTGGCGATGAAGAGGGTGATAACGGCCGTTATCGTCAATTTCGGATACACGCCCACGTAGCGGATGGCCCGGCTCAGCGCTTTGTTGTCCATGCGGCTTTGGCCGCCGCGACCGGAACCTTTGCCGCGCCGGGGCGCACGGTTATCTTTCTGTGCAAGTTGCATAGGGTTCTCCTTGATGGCTGCCAGCTATCAGCTTTCTGCAGATAGCTGCGCCTGGGTGTTTAGTTTGGTGAGCAGTTGGCTCAGGGTGGTTTGTTCTGCGGGCGAGAGAGTACCAAAACAGTGGCCGATGGTTTGGAAGTGTTGGCGGGCGTGGTCTGTGACGAGAGAACGGCCGTTTTCCGTCAACTTGATGTTAAATTTCCGCCGATCATCAGGGTCTAAGCTGCGTTCGATCAGGCCATCTTCTTCCAGGCTGCGGATGAGGGCACTGACCGTGTTGCGGCTGGTTCCCTGGCGGTCGCTGAGTTCTGAGGGATTGAGGCATTCTTTGCCTCCGATTTGCTCCGCGAAGAGCAGGTGCATGAGGAGGCGGTACTGGGCAAAAGAGCGCCCGGCCGTATCGACGCTGGATTCGCCCATGTGGTAAATACTTTTCGAGGTCAGGCGGAATTCATCCATAAGCCGGATGGCCTGCGGATCAATCGTGGGATCGAGGGTTTGGATGAAGGCAATCCAGCGCTGCCGTTTTTCTTCGTCTTTGAGCCAATGTTGTTTTGTTTCTGTCATAATGTTTATCGTCGCCGAATTGTACGACATGGAACTATTCTGCGGCAGTTGTTCTTAGATAATACTCATCAAAAAAAACAGCCCGTACTTCAAAAAGTACGGGCTGTGCCAAAATAAAAGGAGTTCTTGGGAACTCCGGCTAATCCTAAAGAGCCGAAAATTTTTAAGCGGGTAACATATCGGCCGTTTCCTGCCCGATAATTTCAAATTCAACAGCTTCTATCGTGTCAATTGTTTGATGAACAGGACAATGTTTTGCCACCCGTTTCAAAGCGGCTTCCCGCCGCTTATCATCGCAGTTTGCATGTGGCATGAAGACCTTGACCTTGATGTTTGTTAATCGAGTGGGATTGGATTCCTTATCAAAGGAGACATCAACGCGCATATCTTTAGCGTTGATATCGTGATTGACGCAGTATTCGGCAATTAATGCCGCCACACACGAGCCAATTGAAGCAATAAACAGTTGCGGTGGCTGTGGCCCGCGATCCTGACCGCCCATGCTTTCTGGTACATCAACCAGCAGTTTGTGGTTGCCCATCGCCGTTTCAAATAACATATCACCATGATAATAAGTGGATATTGTGGCCATTTTTTACTCCCTATTGCTAAATTAAAAAATAAGATTGAGTGAAATGTTTGATCACCTTAATGATACTTTATACCAATTATAGATTTACAGTAGTGATAAAAATCAATTCATTTTGTGACAAATGTCACAAAAGGCATGAGTGACAATTTTAGATTTTGGTGACATACCAGATGGCGGTGGGCTGCGCATTGGTGGGCTACACAGCCATCGGGTATGAGGTACTCCTTTTATAGGATTGGGTTTGGAGTAATTGTGAATGGTGAATTGTGAATTGGCGGGATTTGACGATTAGACGAATGGTTTGCGGATGGGGGCGAAGGAGTAGCGATGGATGGGAGCCGGGCCATATTTTTCGATGGCGGTGCGGTGTTGTAGGGTGCCGTAGCCTTTGTGTTGGGCGAAGCCGTAGGGCAGGTAGTAGGCATCTAGCGCCACCATGAGGCGGTCTCGGGTGACTTTGGCGAGAATGGAAGCGGCGGCGATGCTCAGGCTGAGGCCGTCGCCGCGAATGACCGCTTGTTGGGGCAGGGGCACGGTTTTGAGGCGGATGCGCCCGTCGATGAGCAGATATTGGGCGGCGGGGGAGAGTTGGGAAACGGCCGTTACCATCGCCCGTTTCGTGGCCGCCACAATGCCAATCTCGTCAATCACCGCCGCCGATTCCAACCCGACGCCGTAAGCGGTTGCGTGCTGCGTGATGCGTGAGAAGAGGCGTTCGCGGGTTTTGGCGGTTAGCTGCTTGGAATCGTTGACTTCGTGCAGTTCGGCCAGCGCGGAGGGATTGTCCAGGGGAAGGATGACGGCGGCGGCGACCACCGGACCGGCTAAAGCGCCGCGGCCCGCCTCATCCAGCCCGGCAATGAGGGAAAGGTGGGTGGTGGTGAAAACGGCCGTTTCCAGTTCCAGCGAGGCCATTGGCTTTAGCTTTTAGATTGGACCAATCTTTGAGATTGGTCCAATCTCGTAACCTCAGGTATTGTGTTTAACTTGAACGGTAGCCAGGTCCATTTTCTCGGCCGGTTTATGGTTATAAACGCCGGTGAGCAAATACCAGCGAATGCGCACCGCCTCAAAAATATTCTTGAAATAATCCAGCCGCGTCACATGCGTGCCTTCGGCGTCGTTCCAGTCCGCGCCTATGATCTGGATGTCGTATTTTTCGCGGCGGGCCAGCGCCAGACATTCATCGTCAAAACTCCAGCCATCCATGCGGGCGTTGGCAAACACCTTTTGCGCCGCCTGCGCCGTAAACGCCTTAAAGCCGCAGCGCGTATCCCAAATACCCGGCACCACCATCAACTGGATAAACAAATTCCCGGCGTTGCCCAGAAAGCGTTTGTGGATGGGTTGGGGCACCGCCTGACGGGCCGTCGGCGCATCTTTGCTGTCGCGGGAAGCGATGACCACGTTTGCGCCCTGGTCAAAGAGGGGCTTCATGGCTTCAAAATGAGAGATGTCGGTGGAGTTGTCGGCGTCCGTAAAGAGGCGGATCTGGCCTCTGGCAGCCAGCATCCCCTGGCGCACGGTGTACCCCTTGCCCCGATTTTCTTTGCGATCAATCCAGCGCACCCCATCATGGTCCGCCGCAAACGACGCCACCAGCGCCGCCGTGTTATCGCGGGGACCATCCAGCACAATAAGCATTTCCCAGGTATAGGGCTGGAGCGTGAGATAGGTGTGGATAGCATTCAGCGTCGCGCCAATACGATTTTCCTCCGTATAGGCGGGAATAATAACAGACAAATAAGGTTGCATTTCTTCTTCTCTTTGGTTCATAACCGATTTCTACGGTCCGTATACCGACATGGTAATCATTCATCCCCGTCCCCTGAGCTTGTCGAAGGGGACCGGTTTCGACAAGCTCAACCTTCGGCGGAGTGAACAGTTACCCGCCATGATTGAACGCGGTTTACAGCAGACCGATTGGCAATCTTACCCGCCATCTTGGGCAGCGTCAACCGGCGTCAGGCGGGCCGTCAGGGTTTCGTCGTCTATACGGCGGATTGCCTGAATTTGTTTTCGTTTGGGCCACATTTTGAAGACGCCCCACAACCCGGCAAGCTGTCCGCGCAGGCGGGCGCGGGCCGCTTCGCCGCGCCAATGGCGCAGCGCCTCTGCGGTTATGTTAAGCTGCGACCGCAGAATGAGCCGCCAGTTTTGTTTGAGCAAGCCGGACGGGTAGTTCTTCCAGATCAGATAAAGGAAGTTGCGTCCATCGTAATAGCTGCCGGTGACGGCGCCGCCGGTGGCTTTGAGCTTGTGGTAGATAACGGCCGTTGGCGCATACCACACCTCCCACCCCGCCAGATTCGCCCGCCAGCCCATGTCCACGTCTTCACAGGAGAAAAAGAAATCGTCATCCAGGAAACCCAGCGCTTCCAGCACCTCCCGCCGGTAGGCAGCCGCGCCGCCACAGGCGCTGAACACCCTTTCCTCAGCGTCAAACTGGCCCGAATCGGCCTGCCACACGCCCCGATTGCCGGGAATGCCGTCCAGGCGGTAAAAGTCGCCGGCCGTGTGGAAGTGGTCGCGGCGGTCGAAGAGCAGCATTTTGCTGGCGACGCTGCCGGCCTGCGGATGGCGGGCAAAGGCCGCCGCCACCTCCGCCAGCCAGTTTGCATCCGCTTCCGTATCATTGTTGAGCAGGATGATGATTTCCCCCTGCGCCGCCTGCCAGCCGGCGTTGCACGCCCCGGTAAAACCACGATTTTGCGGCAGTTGGATGAGCGTGACTTCCGGATAGTTTTGGGCCACGTACTCCTGCGTGCCGTCGGTGGAGCCGTTGTCTACCAGCAGCACTTCAAAATCGGTGAAGGTTTGCCGCCGGAGGGATTGGAAACAGTCGTCCAGGTGGTGTTTGCCGTTCAGGTGAGGGATGATGATGGAGATGGTGGGATTCATGACGGGCACGATTGTAACATGGAAATGGGTTTGATTCTTTTGGATTTTTAGCGTGAGGCGTGAAAAACCATTACGCCTCACGCCTCACGCCTCACGCATCAGGGCAGCTTAACGGCCGTTTTCTGTGGTACCAGCGCCGCAAAATTAGGATTGTCCAGGAGGGCAAAGCCGCCCCAGGCGCCCAGGAACTTCTGGTTGCGCCACACAAAATACTGCCCTTCGCTGCGCCGCTGGCCGCGGAACAACGGATCATGCACAAACACATGCTCCTCATCGTAACCTGTGACCACAAAGAAATGCCCTGCCTTGAAATTCCACTTCGTCACGTCATCCAGCTTCTCATAATTCACCAGCACCACAAAGGGCGTGGCCTGATCAATCAGACCGCGCAGACTTTTGAGCGCCGCTTCCGCATTGGGGAAATCGCGGCGCTTGAGTCCCAATCCTTCCCCCTGTCCAACGGCAAGCATCTCATTGATAAAAGTGAACTCGCCAACGGCTTTATTGGGTAGATGTTTGTCATACAGGGCATCCACGGTGACGTGCTCCGCCGCCGGTTTGCCGGTGTTGATGATCATTGCCAGGCTGGTAGGGCCGCAGTCGGCGTTGCGGCTTTTGGCGGTAGCGTCGAACTGCGAGATGTAGGGCACGTCCAGTTTGATGAGTGGATGGGTGGGGTCTTGCTGCTCCTTCTCGCGCTCCTGGTCAAAACGAAGCTGCGTCATGGCATCCACCACCGGCAGGTTGATCAACTGCCCGTTTATCTCCTGCACCCAGCCGTCAAACTGGAACTGGCTGTCGAAATGGCCGATTTTACCGCCCACAGACAGGCACCAGGGACACATCGCTTGCAGCGGCGAGTGGCGCTCCAGCCATTTGAACATTTCCACGGTGCGGGTGGCGTGTTCCTGGTCGGTTTGCAGGCGGTCGTGGCCGTTCATGGAGGTGGAGTTAGCGGTGAACACGCCGCCTTCAGTTGACATAACTATGACTTTATCCACATCCAGACTGCCGCCGAAACTGGCTTTGAAGGCGCGCAAAACCACTTCGTAGCTGCGCAGGGTCATGTCCCAGGTGATGCCATCAGGGCGCTGCGTGTCGAAATCAACGGGCTGCTCATAGGTAGAGGCGTGGACGGCGATCCAGCCGCCGCGCTTGAAGATGTCGAGGGTGTCGGCGCGGTGAGCCTGGGCCAACTGCGCCACGACCTTGGTGGTGAAAAAGACGGAAGAGTAAAGCGGATGGCTGCCGCCGCGCCAGTCAGTGGGCGCGAAAGCATAAAAAGCAGGTTTAACACCGGCGTCCAGGGCGCGTTTGGCGTCACGCACCCAGGTTTGGGCAATCTTTTGGATGACGTCCGGGTTAGTGTGGGCCATAGGGCTGTGGTTGGGGCGGTTGCGCCATTCGCTGCGCCACTCGATGTCGAGATTCGGCTCGTTGCCAATTTCAGCCCACAGGATGTCGGCGGCGGCGTATTTTTTCATTTTCTCGAAATGACCGTCGGGCAGGGAACCGGGGAACTGGCTGCCGACGTAATAACGAATGATCGGCTCGATGCCGGCGGCTTTGAGGGCTTTGGCCCAGGCGAAGGTGGAATGGGAACCGGTATCGTGGGGGTCGCCACCGTCGAGCATTTTAAACCATTTGACATTCATTTCTTTGAGCAGATCGAGCCAGTGCTGCCACATATCGGCGGGCGGGGCAGCCACGCCGGGCGCGCCATGAACGCCGATCATGGATCCCTTTTTGGCGCGGTCTTTGGCCGCGTGGCCTTTCTTTTCGCGCTCATCTTCGTCTTGCTTAACGGCCGTTATCCGGGCAATCTCCTCAGAACTCAAGCCTAACAAAGCCAGCATCTTCTCGCGCCAGACCAGGTCAAGCGGCCAATTCTCGATGGGCGGACCGCTGTACGGCTGTTCACGCGAGGCATTGTTAAATGCCGCCCAAACGCCTCCCGCGGTAAACCAGTCAGACCAGTTTTGATTCGCTTCCAATGAGATAGTGATGGCGGCATTAATGACGTCCTGCCATGTGTAGCTGAGGAGCGGCGGCGTGGGGTCCGGTTCCTGGCCGATGACTTTTTGGTGGCTACGGCGGCGATAGCCTGGTATTCCGGTTCGCCCATGTGGGGTTTTTTGTCATGGGACCAGTTGTCACTGCTGAGACGGTAATAGGAAATGCCTGCAGCGCCCATCGTCCAGGCGATATTGCCCTGCTGCGTCACTTCTTCCGGCGCGGGTCGGTCGCCAAATTCACCAAAGGCTTGCAGCATGGGCACGATGGCACGATTGTAGGTTCCCAAATTTTGAAAGGCGTCGGCCATATGCTTTTCGATGGTTTGGAAGCGGCCAAACAGAATGGGGTAGACCATGGGGTGCAGGCTGTCGATGAAGGGAATCCAGGGATCGACCCAGAATTCAAAGGGACGGTTGCGCCGCGGATCCAGGATGAGGCCGATGTGGGTTTCCTGGCCGACGCCGGCGCGAATCTGCTGCATCAGTTCCTTGACTTCGGCGGTATTGCCCTGCCAGTAGAATTCGCCATGTTCCACGTCGAGCAGCAGAGATTTGACGCCGGGAACCATGGCTGCGCTGATAAATTTGTCGGCCTCTTTGGGCAGGTCGGTGGATTTGGCGGCGCCGGCGGCGCGTTTGGCGCGAGGTACGCCCCAGACGTGGATTTCCAGACCGTGTTTGTCAAACTCGTCCACCCACTCTTGAATGCGCTGGACGCCGGTGACGGCCTGCGCTCCCTCGTCGCTGAGATGCCCCTGCCAGCTTACGCCGTTGCTGGTTTTGAGGATAAGGCCGGAAACGTTGGGCATTTTCTGGCGGATGATTTGGGCCAGATCGGCGATGGTGTTTCCGGGGGTGTTTTGCGCCTTCCAGTTGACTAATAAAATTTTGCCATCATAAGGTGTAGACATGGTTTAAACCTCCTGGGTGGGGATTGGGGGACTGGGAGTTGGGGACTAAAAACCCGTCCCCAACCCCCAGTCTCTATTTTTATTGGTCGTAGGCAGGGTCGCCTACGAAGGAAAAGGAGCGAACGAGATGGAAGGTTTCCAACCCGAGTTCTTTGAGTGTGATGTCGGCCAGGTTGAGGGCGGCAACGGCCGTTTCAAAGGCGTCATGCTGTACCAAAACAGGCGGGGCGGCGGGTAGTCTGACCAAAAATGCGCTCAAGGGTTCGTCTGCGCCGTTACGGAAGGCGGCTTCTATGTTGGCAAAGGATTGGGCCATGATTTCCGGGTAACGGGCGGACAGCGCCAGCAGGTTGATGACGGTGCGCACTTCCTGCGGTTTTTTATACTGGTTGGTACGGAACCAGAAGACCTTGATGAGCTTGAGCACGTTGATCAGGCGTTTGATGCTGCGCGGCGTGAGGCCAATGATAACGCAGGACTGCTCCAGATCGGTGAAATCCTCGTGGTGAAATTTGATGCGCTGCGGCAGGATGGTTTCCGCGACGACCGGGGAGCCACTCCCTGTCGCTGTCACGACGCCATCCGGCTTTTGGCCGTTGCCGCCAGGAGATGGGCTGGTGGGGGCTAGAGAGGGGGTGGGCGTAACGGCCGTTTCCCCTTCCCCTGGCGCGGCTGCCATTTCCATCTGCGCCGCCAGGAAGGTATGCAAACTGGTCGGTTCGATGGGACGCACGCGGTAAGGAATCTGGATAATTTTTTCGATGTAATCCAGGCCGGAAGGGTCGCCGTCTCGCGTGAGGATGCGGTCGTACTCTTTTTCCAGGGCGCGGGTGACGTAGCGGGTGTCCAGGCCAAGCACGATGACGAACAGTTTCGTGCGCAGCAGAAGCTGCACCGCTTCCAGCACTTCCACCACTTTGGGCGGCGGACAGCGGTCCAAATCATCAATAAAGAGCACAACCCGCGCCGGACCGCGTGGGAAGAAGCTCTGTTTGGCGGCGGCGTACAAATCCTGGTCGCCGTAAACCGTCAGGGTGTCGGTGAGTTCTTGCAGGTCTGCCTGGGCGCGGTGGAGCATGCCCAGCCGTTCGGCGTAATCGCCCATCTCCAGCCGGGACGAAACAAACTCGCTGAGCGAGGTGAAGATTCCGGCTGCGCCCATGCGCTGGCGATGGGTATCTATCTGGGCGTTAAGGTCTGAAATTTCTTGCTCCAGCGCTTGTTTTTGCTGGCTGAACTCTTTTTCGACAGCGGTCAGAATCTGGGTTTCTTTGGTGGACAGCATCTCTTGCGCCAGATTTTCCACGTCCTGGATGCCGCTGGACCAGCGCTGCACGGTGTCGGACCATTCCTGGTAGGTGCGGAAGGCAGCCATGCCAATGGAACTGACAGCGGCCAAAAAAGCGGTGACGGAGGTGACGGTGGCGCTTTGGCTAAATTGATCCAGGCGATCGGCGATGAAGGCGCTAAAAACAGCGGCGAGGATGAGGATAACGGCCGTTACCAGGCTCCATCTCTTCTCTTGGAGTGACTTCTTCAGGTTATCCCCATGCCACATGCTGGTCATGGTGGGGCGGAACTGTTTGAGTTTAATCGTCAGTTTGGTCAGGTCTTGCAAGTCTTCATCGGAAAAAACTTTGACAACCTTCCCGTCGGCGGTGGTATAGGTCTGGCTGGTGAGCGTGTCCTGGATTTCGGTGGCGATGGGGCTGAAAACGGCCGTTTTCAAAATTTCGGCCCACACTTCCCGGCGGGCGGCTTCCGGGATTGTTTCCTGAGCGACGGCAAAGGTATCGACGAGAGAGGCCAGTTCATTTTGCTTTTCGTCTAGCTCCTGAACGGCCGTTTCCATTTCCTTCACTTCGGCTGAACGCATCTCATGGTAAGCCTGCAACAGGCTGTCTGGCGTTTCACCGCGCCGCCAGGCAGCCACCGTTTCCCGGCCCAGTTCAGATTGCAGCAGCGCCAGCCGTTCTTTCTCGCCCAATTGGTTGAGTTCCAGCCAGTTGGCGCCGCCTGCCAGCAGACGCTCGCGCGTAAACAACTGCTCCAGCGACAACTGCCGGTTCAACTCCATGAAAATGGTCTGCATTAAGCTGGCCCACAAATCCGACTTGGCGTAGGTCCAGGCGTTAAAGCTGATGGGGTAAACGTGGCCCACGTAGGGTTCCGTTTCGTCAGCGATCCAGGCTTTCGTTACCTTCAGAGAACGAATGCGCTGCATTTCTTTTTGCATGAGGTGCATGACAAAGGATTTGCCGCTGCCCCAGCCGCCGAGGATGCCCACCGCCAGCGGAGTTTCCACGTCGCGCAGCAGCAGGGTTTCGGCCAGGGCATACACTTCGGTTTTGATGCCCAATGTATCTTCGCCTTCGGCAATGTCGGCGCTGAGCGGTTGGGCGCGGTTGGCGGCGAGCAGGGCGCTGGCGGTTCTGACGGCTTTTAGGACGTCGCTTTTGTCGTCATCGGCGGTGGGGCGGGTGGTGAGGGTGATGCGGGTCAGCGCACTACCGCTTTCGGGAATGGCCCCTTCGGGAATGGTCCCTTCGGGGATGGCCCAGTAGATGGCTGTGAACATTTCTTCGGCGGTAGCGGCGCTTTCCAGACCGGCGCGCCCGCTGCCCAAAAGCGGCACGGCTAAGTGGCGAATACCGCTGTTAACGGCGAGCTTGACAATGGCTTTGGCGGCGGCTCCCGGGTCAAGATCGTCTGAGTGGGGGCGGGCGGGGGTGGCGGCGATCAGTTGATAACGGCCGTTTTCGTTCCCATCGGGCAGTTCCGGCGCATTGGGCAGCACGGTTCGGCCCAAATCCGGCGGCAAGGGTATCAACACCGGCGTCTCCGGCTCGATGGCGGAAATGGCGCTTTGCACCACGCCGCGCAAACTCTGCCATACTTCTTCGCCCAAATGGTCCCGCATGGCCTGAGAGAGGCCGCCCTGCATCCCGCCCTGCACGCCCACGGAGACGACCAGGGCGTTCACCGGCAGCAGCCAGGGCAGCGCGGTGCGCGCCATGGCGATGTGGACGCCATACCGCTGTATCAGGTCAAGAGGCGGCTCTGCGGGATCGGTAACAACGGCGGCGGCGTTTTGGTTTTCCAGGGAGCGGATGCGGTCTTCAATTTGCTGCAATAATTGGCGCAGCCTGTCTATTTCTGCCAGGTATGAACTGTCATCGATGCTCTTTGTCAGGTTTTCTTGCTGCGCTGTGCTGGGTTCGCCGCCGCGGCTGATCGCGTCAATTTTCCGGGCGATGTCATCACGCTCCAGAATGAGCGTTTGCAGTTCCTGGGTAGGGTTGTCTGCCATTGCCTGCCTCCTCATACGTTTTGGTAGCGAGAATCTGTCGGCAGAAAATAAAAAGCCAGTGTCCAGTTACTTACATCGGCAGATAGACGCGGAAGGTGCTGCCTGAACTTGGTTCGCTGATGAGGTCCACGGAACCGCCATGGGCTTCCGCCAGCATTTTGACGATGAAGAGGCCCAGTCCGCGACCGGTGGTATCGTAGCTGTCGGCGTCTTCGGTGCGGTAGTAGAGGCTGAAGGCGGCGGCTTGCTGTGTGGCTGTGAGACCTGGACCATTGTCGGTGACCTGGATAACGGCCGTTTCCCCTTCTACCCGTGTCGATACCACTATTTTACCATCTGTGGGGGTATATTTAATCGCGTTGCTGATCAGGTTGTACAAGATTTGCTGGAGCCGGTTCTCGTCCAGCAAAAAGACGATGTCGTTGGGCCACAAGTGGAGGGACAAGGATTGGCGGCGCTTTTCGGCCAGGTATGCCAGCATATCAACGACCTGGGATACCACGCTGTTTAAGTCCAGGGTTTCAAAGCGCAGGCTCAATTTGCCTTGTTCCACGGCATCCAGGTCTAGCACGTCGTCAATAAGCCAGTCCATGCGGATGGCCTGTTTTTGGATAATCTCGGTGTATTCTATTAATTTAGGATTAGTTTTGAGGGACTGCTGGTGCAGCATCAGGTCGCTGTAGGCGCGAATGGTGGTCAGCGGGGTGCGCAGATCATGAACGGCAATGGACAGGAAAAGGGATTTGATGCGGTTGAGTTGGAGCAGGTCTTCGTTGGCCTGAAAGAGCTGCTCTCTCACCAGCAGCAGTTCGTTTCGGCTTTGAGTGAGGCGCTGTTCCATCACCGCCTGTTCTGTGACGTCTTCTACAATGAGCAGAAGACCCGGTTCCATATCGGAGCTTTTGAAAGGGGTCACGTTCATGTCCAGGTAGAGCGTATGTCCGCCTGACATTTCTCGATTGATGCGTTCAAGAGCCAGGAAAGGTAAACGGCCGTTTAGAATGGCTTTCAGGTTTTCCTCTATGCCCACAAATTCCCATACCACGTCCTCCAAACGGCTGCCAAAGAGGTTGTGGGTCGGTTCGCTGAGCACGTTGGTAAAATTGGGGGAAGCGTAGAGCACCGTTAGTTCCGGCGAGATAAGGGCATAAGCCACCCGATGGATGACGTTGAGCACTTTGGTAACTTGGGCGGCAATCATGATGGTGTTCAGATCAATGGGTGGGATGGTCATGCGCTGCTTCCTTCGATGAGGTCTGCCAGTTGGCTAAAAGCGGTTTCGACGTTGTCGCCGGTTTTGGCGCTGGTGAGCAGATAATGGCCGCCTAAGTTAGCGGTAACGGCCGTTAACTGTTCATTGGTAATAGCGCGTTCTGCGGTCAGATCCGCTTTGTTCCCCACATAAAGAATACAAACTTGGGGGTTAACCGCCTGTAACTGATGAGTATAACGTGTCAGGGCATCCAGCGTAGCAGTTCTGGTTAAATCGCACACAATCAGCGCGCCGGCTGCGCCCACCAAATACCC
>JAWOGU010000003.1:0-13060 GCA_046496595.1 Chloroflexota bacterium | reverse complement strand
CCCCTGTCCATGCTGATGCTGGCCGGGATACGGGAGATCCTGGTGATCACCACGCCCGATTCGCTGGCGGCCTTCCGCGAGATTACATCTGGGGCGGGCGAAATCTGGAAAAACTGGGACGCGACCTGCCCCCCGGCATCATCGCCGAAAGCTGGGAAATCGCCGGGCATCCTGATGGCACAACGGCCGTTGCCAACGGCCCCTACACCGGTAAACTCCTCACCGAAGTCCAGGCAGAACTCGGCCTGGACCTCATTGGGCGTCACTGCGCCTGGGCGCAGGCACGAGGTAAATTTCCCCTGCTCATTAAGCTGCTGGACGCCAAGCAGTCGCTATCCGTGCAGGTCCATCCCAAAGATGACTATGCGCTAAAACATGAGGGCAACGAACTGGGCAAAACCGAAATGTGGGTTGTGCTGCACGCCGCCCCGGACGCCAGCGTGCAGTTCGGCGTCACTGCTGGTGCTACTCCGCAAGCCTTCCGCGACGGCATCGAAAACGGCCGTTTAGAGCCATACCTCCATTACCTGCCCGTCAAAACCGGCGACCACATCTGCGTGCCCGCCGGTTCCCTGCACGCCATCATGGGCGGCCTGCTCATCGCCGAAATCCAGCAAAACTCCAACACTACCTATCGCGTCTACGACTGGAACCGCCTGGGCCACGACGGCCAGCCGCGCCCCCTGCACGTTGACAAGGCCCTGGATGTCATCAACTTTGCCCAGGTCGAACCAACGTTGTGTCCACCGGAACTGCTCAGTGATGAAAACGGCGTGTGCCGCAGCCTGCTCTGCCAAAACGAATACTTTGTTACGGAGCGGGTGGAAATGGCAGCAGGCGCCGCCTATGCCGGAACCTGCAATGGCGACAGCCTGGAAATATGGGGGCTGCTCACCGGGCAGGCCATCATCGAGGATATTGAATTAGAAGCAGTGCAGTTCACCCTGCTGCCGGCAGCGATGGGCAGCTTTACGGTAACGGCCGTTTCCCCCGCCACGCTCCTGCGCACTTACGTCGCCGCGCCACCATAACCCGGCTTACGACTATGAGACGCCCAAAAGATCAGGCAGTCCTTCCTTGAATTCAGTGGCATGTAATGCCCTGATTTCAGAGGATACCAGCCGCAACAACTGTACTTGAGTCACATCCGGCGCTGGTAAATCCAACAATTCCCGTTTAATCATCTTAATAATCGCGGCATACAACTTCAACGGATCGGCCTGCGACATCCACTGCTCAAAATCCACAGCCGCCTGCTGATCCCGAAACTCCTCAATGGTAGATTCCGCTTCCGCCGCCAGCAGTGTCGTTAACGAGAATTCTTCTACCAGTTCCAATATGGGCGCCGGTGACGTGACCACGCAGATTGTATAAGCCCCCTTATCCACAATACGCAGAGACCCGCCAAACGTAAAGCCTTCAATGGTGCGCCCCTTGTAATCACGCAGCACAATCCGATCAAACCCCAAGCGATACGTTTCCGTATCTTCCCAGGGATGATAAATCGTTAAATGCTCCAGTTTGTCAGTTTCGTTAATAATTGAGACACGCAAATACTCAGGCGCATAATAACCCTGCCCCGGTTCGTCACGTAATGATACTTTCAGTCTGGCATATCCGGGAGAAGTCGGGCGAACCCGGTCAAAAAAACCGTAACCCAACGCCTGTTTCGAGAGTTCACCCTCGTCTGAAGTCATACATTGCTCCTAACTTATTCAAGCTCCATACACCCAGGTAATGATCCAAGAAAAGAATTTTTAGAATAACAACCATGTGCAGTATGGGAATCTATTCGAGGAAACCGCGACTCGTGCGAGGTGACCAAGGCAAATCATATTTGCAACCAGCTATCCGCGGTTTGCATCATTGTAACCCATCGATGTTACAAAAATATTTTGAGATAACACAAATCTGAAAAAATCATGCCATAATCGTCACCTTGCCGATAAAGCGGTAACCCATGCCGGACACCGTTTCAATAAAACGGGGTTGAATCCGGGCGTCATTCAGCGCTTTGCGCAGTTCAAAGATTCTGGTGTCTACCGCCCGAATCCCGACCAGAGATTCCCAGCCCCATACCTTGTCCAGCAGTGTGTCCCGCGTTAATAACTGGTCCGGGTGGATCATCAGGTATTCCAGCACGGAAAAGGCTTTGGGGGTCAGGATCAACTCGTCGTCTTCCAGCCAGGCGCGGCGCGCCAGCCTGTCTATCCACAGTTCTTCACATTGCAGGCGGTGGGAACCTTCCAGGGGTTGAAACGGCCGTTCACTGCGTCGCAGCACCGCCCGAATACGAGCAATCAGCTCGGTCTCATGAATCGGTTTATTGAGATAATCATCCGCTCCCCGGTCCAGAGCCAGCGCGCGCTCCAAAGGTCCGCCGTCCCCCACCAATATCACAGGAATATTAAAACCAGCTTCATGAAACTCCTGCAAAAGCGCTCGAGTAGCGCCAGGGTTAAACGAAACATCCACCACCAATATCTCAGGTGAAAGATCAGCAATCTCATTGAGGATACCTTCGCTGTTTGGCAAAACATCAACCGCAAACCCTGCCCACGACAACAAAGACAGCAAGTCCGCCGCTGTCAGCGCATCATCCCCAATTAAAAGGACGCTCTGATTTGAATCCATTCACTCTCCAACACACCACTCATTAAATTGCCGCCTAATCATAATTCTTTTTTCAGAACTGTAAAATAACTGTCAAAATGTTGTAAACATCCCCTGATATAGTTTGTATGTGAGACTATGCCGTTTGCTCAAAATACGGCAGCACTTAGAACTTAAAAGCCAAAAAGATGATATTTCATTCAGGGGCTGAACAATATTCAGCCCCTGAATCATGTCACATACTTACCATAAGGGAGATTAAATAAATTGAACAGTTTCTATCGCAAGATACACTTGCTCTTCCCATTCATTTTGATAACCCTGCTCTTCAGCGGCTGCACAGCCGATTCAAATACACCTGCTGCCGAATCAACCGCCCCCGCTGCGGAAGAAAACAACGAACCCCTGCTTATCCTGGAATGGACCGGCTATGAAGCCACGGAATACCCGGAATATTATCTGCCGTTTACCAATAAATATTCTGAAAATATAGATTCAGTCGTGGAATACAGCTTCTTCGGTGATGACTCCGAAGCCCTGGCGCGTATGAAAGCCGGTGTAGAGGCCGACCTGGTACATCCCTGTCGTTCCTGGTGGGGTCTGTATGTTGAAGACGGCCTGGTCCAGCCCATCGACACCTCTCGCCTGTCAAACTGGGATGGCGTTCCGGACAAACTCAAAGAATTAGGGCAATTCAACGGCGAACAATACTTCATTCCCTGGGATTGGGGCTATGAATCCATGCTGGTACGCTCCGATCTCGTTCAAGATGTACCGACGTCCTGGGCAGACATGTGGGATCCCCAATACAAAGGCAAGGTATCGATGATCGACGCCAGCGACGTCGCCTTTATCATCGGCGCCCTGTCGTTAGGTCTTGATCCCTGGCAAACCACCCCCGAACAAAATGAAGCCATCAAACAGCAGCTGATCGACCTGCGCCCCAACCTGCTCAACTACTGGGTGGACTACACTGAAACCTACGATCTGCCCGCCTCGGGCGACGCCTGGGTTGTGGCAGGCGCCTGGCAAGACGCCTATGGCTATTTGCTCGACGAAGGGTACGATGTGACCTACGTCGATCCGGAAGAAGGGCGCATTGGCTGGATGTGTGGGTATGGCATCGGGGCAAAAGCGGATAACCTGGACCTGACTTACGAATTTCTGGACGCCGCTTTAGACCCTGAATCGCAGGCAAACATGGCCAATGTATTCTGGTATGGTGTGGGCAACTTCGACGCCATCCCCATGATAGATGAGACTGTGATTGAGCTGTTAAACATTACGGATTTTGATTCGTTTTTTAACGAGACCATTTTTTATCAACCGCTGACAGCAGAACAACGCGAGCTGTTTTCCTCCATTTGGAATGAGGTTAAAGCCAGCCCGTGAGCCATTTCGTCGACCAAGTCACTCAGCCGGCCTCTGCCACACGGCCGGCTGAGGAAAATGATAGCACCTCCCGCACTTTGCTGGGCGGCCTGGTAGGACCAACCTGGATATGGTTGGTTCTATTCATGCTGCTGCCGCTGCTGCTCATGTTCTTGATGACGTTCCGCACGGATGCGTTTAACTGGAGCAGTTGGGAGTTCACGCTTGAAAATTACCGGCGGTTCATTGAAACTCCTTCTTACCATCGACTGCTGCTGCGCTCAGTGTGGTTGGCGTTTGTGGTGGCGGCGCTGTCCATCATCATGGCTTACCCTGTCGCCTATTTCGTTGCTTTTCATGCCGGGCGCTGGCGTAACTTGCTGATCACCCTGCTCATCATCCCGGCGATGTCCAGCTTTTTGCTGCGTGTATTGGCCTGGCGCATCATTCTTGGTTCCAGCGGCTTTTTGAGTACGTTCCTGTTGAGTATGGGGCTGATTGACGAACGGGCGCCCATTCTACTGTATACGCCAACGGCCGTTATCATCACCTTAGTTTACGTCTGGCTGCCCTATGCCGCCTTGCCCATCGCCGTTGCCCTCAATCAGATTGAACCCAACCTGTTGGAAGCCGCCTCCGATTTGGGAGCCAAACCCATCACTACTTTTTTGCGCGTCACCCTCCCCTTGAGCTTGCCCGGCGTCCTGGCCGCTTTCCTGTTTGTCTTCATCCCCACCCTGGGAGAATACGTCACGCCGGCGTTAGTCGGCGGACCAGAAGGTATCATGATCGGCAACATCATCTGGGATCAGTTTTCGCGCGCCCTTAACTGGCCCATGGGCGCCGTATTAAGCCTGTCTATCCTGCTTGTCATCCTGATTCCGGCCGGCCTCGTCAGCTTGTTTTCCAAAGTATCCAATCAAAGGATGGCAAGCCGCTATGAATAACAACCGGCTGCAAAAGCTCCCAGGTTTTTTCTACCTGATCATCGTGCTGATCTTTTTGTACCTGCCTATCGCTTTGCTGATCATCCTGTCCTTTAACGATTCGGCCATCATGGCGTTTCCACTGCGCGGTTTCACCTTACACTGGTATCAGCAGTTAATAGGCGCCGGCGAACTGTGGCAGGCCACTCGCAACAGCCTGTTAGTGGCCTCCATTTCGGCGCTGCTGTCCACCATTCTGGGCGCGATGGCCGCCTTCGCCATTGTCCGTTACCGTTTTCCCGGGCGCGACAGCCTATTAGCCACCGCCAGCATTCCACTGGTGATGCCCTCGATTGTGCTGGGCGCCGGTCTGCTGGTCTTTTTTAGAAGTTTGTTGGGTCTGGACCTCTCTTTAGGTCTGATTACCGCCAGCCATGTTTTAATCAATATTCCCGCCTGCATGTTGATTGTCATGGCGCGGCTGGCTGGCTTCCCCAAAAATTTAGAGGAAGCGGCGATGGACTTGGGCGCTACCCCGTGGCAAACCCTGCTGCGCGTGACGCTGCCCATCAGCCTGCCGGCGCTGCTGGCGGCGTTTCTGGTGGCGTTTACCACTTCTTTTGACGAATATGCCATGACAACCCTGATCACCGGCACGGAAACGACGCTGCCTGTCTATCTCTACTCGCAGCTCAGGTTTCCGCGCAAACTGCCGGTGGTGCTGGCGCTTGGTTCCATCATTATTGTGGGTACCGGCATTGTGATTGTGGCGGCCGAATGGCTGCGGCGTTTAGGCGTCACAGCCGATAAAAAATCAACTATGGAGGCTAATCGATGAATGAAACCATAATAGAGTTACGACAAATTGCCAAACAGTTCCGCAGCCCTGAAGGCGGACTGGTTGATGCGCTCTATCCGGCTGATTTAAACATTTACGCGGGTGAGTTCTTCACGTTATTAGGCTCCAGCGGCTGCGGCAAATCGACCACGCTGCGCATGATTGCCGGTTTTGAAACACCCAGTTCCGGAGACATTTTAATTAATGGGCAGTCGGTGCTGAATGTACCTCCCTATCGCCGGGCTGTGAACATGGTTTTTCAAGACTATGCGCTTTTCCCCCATTTAACGGTGGCTAAAAATGTGGAATTTGGCCTGGAAATGAAAAAAATTCCCAAGTCGGAACGGGATGACCGGGTGCAGGCGGCGCTGGACATGGTGCGCCTGACCGGCCTGGAAAGGCGGCGGACTAACCAACTGTCTGGCGGGCAGCGCCAACGGGTGGCTTTGGCGCGGGCGCTGGTGAATGAACCGTCTGTTTTGCTGCTTGATGAACCGTTAGGCGCGCTGGATCTCAAACTGCGCCGGGCGATGCAAACGGAATTGAAGCAGTTGCAGCAGCAGGTGGGCATTACCTTTGTCTATGTGACGCACGATCAAGAAGAAGCGCTGGTGATGTCTGATCGCATTGCGGTGATGGATAACGGCCGTTTCCTGCAAGTAGATACCCCGCAAGAAATTTACGAACATCCCAGCACCCGCTTCGTGGCTGATTTCATTGGCGAAACCAATTTCATCTCCGGCACGCTCAATACCCACGTCAACGAGGTAGCCAACGTGCAAATCGGCTCTCAAGCCGTCGGCGTCAGCTACCGGGCCAACGGCATTTATCCGGGTGATCCTGTTACGCTGGCCATCCGGCCAGAAAAACTACGTCTGGCGCAGCCCGCGCAGCCAAATGACGCCCCACTGCTGAACGGCACCCTGGAACAAGCCCTGTATATGGGCACCGATACCCGCTTTGTGGTGCGCATTGAAACAGGCGACGCCCTGGTGGTGCGTGAGCAAAATCATAATTCCCACGCCCCGTTTTTCCCGGCTATCGGCGATGCGGTTAAAGTGCAGTTTACTGCCAATGACGCCCGTATTCTGACTGATTAAAAACTAAACCTCCGAGGTCTTTGAGACCTCGGAGGTTTAAATGAACTATGAACCATCCCCTTGTGCCAGTTTTCTGGCCCACTCAGCATGAACACCATGCCCCTGAAGCAGAGTATGACAATGGTCTGCTGGTAGCCTATGCGGATGTGCCGGCGCGGGTTGATCACGTTAAAACGGCGCTGGCGGCGCTGCCGTTCGTGCGGCTGGCAGCCTGCGCCGAAGGCTGCTCCCCGGCGGAACTGGCTCAGGTTCATGCCCCGGAACTGCTCAACTACGTGCAGGAAACCTCTGAAAAAGCCAGGGGAAACGGGCAGGCCTATGTTTACCCTTCTGTTTTTCCGGGGTATTTCGCGCACAGTCCCGGCATGAATGCCAAAAAGCTGATGGGCGGCATGTATGCCTTTGACGTTCATGCTCCGATTGGCGGCGGCACGGAAACGGCCGTTCTCCACAGCGCCGCCTCTGCCATAAAAGCCGCCCAAACCATTCTCGATGGCAAAACCCGGTTGGTCTACGCCTTATGCCGGCCGCCAGGCCACCACGCCGGCCGCCGTTTCACCGGCGGTTACTGCTACCTCAACAACGCCGCCTTGGCCGCCAACCGCCTCAAAGCGTGGGGGCATGGCGCCATTCTGGACATCGACTACCATCACGGCAACGGCACCCAAGACATCGTCTGGGATGATCCGGGCGTCTTCTTCGCCTCTCTCCATGCAGACCCGGCATATGAATACCCTTATTACACCGGCTATGCCGACGAAACAGGTGGCCTTCACGCCCCAGGAACCACCGCCAACTATCCCCTGCCCCAGGGCACAGACGACCGGCTTTACCTGGATACCTTGCAAAGGGCGCTGTCTGCCATCGCGTCTTTCAAGCCAAATTGGCTGGTCGTTTCCTTGGGTTTTGACACTTTTAGCGGTGATCTGCTCAGCACGTTCACCCTCACCCTCAACGCTTACGTCGAAATGGGCAGGCTGATTGCGGAACTGAACCTGCCCACCGTGTTGGTGCAAGAAGGCGGTTACAACGTTGTCATGCTTGGGACGCTGGCCCAAACTTTCCTGGCCGGTATGACAGGCATTCAAGAATCAGGAGAACTTTAACATGCTGCATCCATTCATCGAAGTTGTCGATTTAGGCGTTATTCAGGGCAAAGGGCTGGTGGCGCGAGGATTGATTCGCCAGGGAGAAGTGGTCTCCAAATTGGAGCCGGACCAACCCATGTATTTGATCGCCGAGATAGTGACCTGGCCCCTGGAAAAGCAAGACGCCCTGCTCCATTACGCCTATCAGTGCAGCGAAACGCACGTGGTCAACGAACAGGGAGACGAGCGTTTCATGAACCATTCCTGCGACCCCAACACCTGGTGGGCAGACGATGACACCATGGTTGCCCGCCGAGACATTCAAGCGGGTGAAGAGATCACCTACGACTATGCCACCACAGAAATTGCGATTCCTTTTGCAATGGAATGCGGCTGCGGCAGCCCCAACTGCCGCGGGCAAGTGACGCACCTGGATTATTTAGACCCCGCCTGGCAGCGCATTTACGGTAAGCATTTGCCGGAACACACGCGCCGCTGCCTGGAATGAGGGTCCAGATTGGACAAATCTTGGAGATTGGTCCAATCGCGCAACCATACCCATCTTAAAGAACCAGAATAGATTGATTCACACGGCCAATGATCATCTTGCTTACATCGTCCAGCAGCAGCCGTTCCCAACCCTGGGATTGATGGCGACCAATGACGATAATGTCATAACGGCCGTTTTCCGCTTCCGCCAATATTTCATCAACGACCATGCCGTGCCGGATTTTCACCGCTGAACGGGTTTTGGTATTCAGAAGCAGTTTGGCGTCGTACTCCAAAAGCGACCCCTCCGGCGTTTGGGAAGCCATCAACTCGTCGGCCGAAGCGTGAAGCTGCCACTCCGGCACACTGGGCGCCGCCACCATCTGCGACATCACGTGCAGCACCATATAATCCACCGTCTCCGCCAACAGCGCAGGCAGCCCTTCTTTCAGCCTCTCCAACAATGTCGGTTCACGGCCGCTTTCACACACCAGCAGACAGTTCACCTGTGTTAAATCACCCTTCACAATCAAGATAGGGCAGGGAACCTGCATCACCACCCGCTCAGCCGTCGGCGTTAAAAAGCGCTTCAACATCCGGCCTGCGCGCTGATACCCCAACACAATCAAGTCGTAATGCCCTGATTCAGCTTCTTTAACAATCTGCTCGGCCGTATGACCGGAGCGAACGCACCAGTTCAATACCGCCGCATCCGCCGGCAGCAAATCACGCGCCTGCTGCAAAATGAGCGCGCCCTGGCTGGTATCTTGTTTAGACTTGATGACGGTAAGCAGCGTCATAAATCCGCCGCCGAACTGGGCCAACAGCTCGCCAGCCGCTACGACAGCATTATTTGAATGGGGAGCGCCATCTGTGACGACTAAGATACGCATGTCTCTATAATACCTCCTACTTGTTCGTATCAAACCACCCGGCCAAACTTACCACAACCACCACAAAAGGATGGGAATCAGCAAAATCGCAGCCATAAATAGGCCCAAATTGCGATTGCTGGCCGAAATCAGGCCGGAAAAATGAAGAATACCGGCTGCATATTTGCGGTAAAAGAGCGCCAGTATCACCATGGAAACAATTGTGATACTGGACATCTCGGCCAATACAATGGTAAACGCGCCTGCATTGCTCAGAAAAACGGCCGCCAGTAGGGTGTCGATAAACGTGGTGATGTTAGCGCCCATAATATAGGGAATCACATTTTCGCGGCGTACAAAACCACGGTTGCTCAGCGGCACTAAAATGCTCAACGACACACTGACCGACATTGAGACCAGGGTGATGGTAGCGCCTAACAGAAACATCACCCAGGGCCGGTAAATCAGGCGGGAAACGCGCCCCACCTGGCTTTCTTTGAGTGACATTTGCGGCAAACAACGATCAAACAAACTAAAACTGACCATCATCGTCGCCAACCCCAGGATAAACAACAGCCAGCGAGGCAGCACCGTTAACAAAGCAGCAATGATGGGATTAATGATCAAGTCTGTGACAGATGTGAGGAAAACGCCGGAGTCCATGCGAAATACATCTAATACTCCGGACTGCAACATCCAGATACCAATAACCATGCCTAACAGGTAGGTGCTGCCAGTAACCGTGAGAGAAAGCAGCCCCATGCCTAAGCTGTCGCGCCGGTCATGGCCGCGTAAAACATACAAAAATCCGATTAAAAGAACGATGAAACTGGCCCCCAAACGACTGCCCGTGATCATGGTGAAGGTGGACAGGGCGTCCAGGATGCCGGCGTCAAAAAAAGTCAGGGCAACGGCCGCTACCGGCGACCCGCTCATGATCACTGTGGCAAACAGCCAGCCAAAACCCAGGCTGTTGACAGGATTGTTTACAGCAAACCGTTCTTCCACCAGGGGGGCTAAGGCGCTGGCGCCTTCTTTCATTTGGGCCAGGGCCAGGATAAAGAGGAATAAACTGACTACAAAAAGGGCTATTTTACGCCAGGCAATCCGTCGTATGAGGGGTTTTTGTTGGGAAACGGCCGTTTCCAGCTTTTCATCCAGGGAAACTCCAGCCTTATTTTCTATTGTCTTTTGCATCCATCCGCCTCCGCCTTCGTGGAATGGGAACGAGCCACCAACAACAGCTGATCCAGCCAGCCAAACAACGGCCCACCAATTCGTCTCACAAACGGCGGCGTAAACAACCGCCCTATTCCGCAGCAATCACCACGAGATCGTACTCCCCATAAAACATCTCCTGGTGAAACTGGAAATCTGGTTCTCCATCACGCAGCCGCAAAACAGTGGGAATACCACCAGCATTTAGCTGATATAGGATACCATGGAATTGCTTTCCTGACGCAGTATGGTAGCTGAGCAAAACGGCCGCATCCGGTGTTAAAACGGCCGTTTTATGGCGTGCTTTGCTGCCGCAATATATCGGGTAAGAGGCCCACATACGTAATCACAAGCCGCTGCCCGGCGCGGGTACAGGCCATGTACAGCTTGCGTGTATTGTCGCGGATAAGTTCCCCCCTTTCCTCATCCGATAGGCGAATGCTTTGCTCCATCTCATACAGATCGTGAATGCCCATGAGGAAGACGATGGGGCTTTCCAGCCCGGTGGCGGCATTGAGTGAGCAAACCCGTATCTGATTTTGGGGATCATCCCGACCGGGATCAACGGCCGTTTTAGGGCCAAATGCTTGATTTATACGCGCCGCAATATGCGAAGTTTCCTCGCGGCTGGCATGGATGACCAGGATATCTTGCCACGGAAACCTGTTTTGTTGCAGCAGACGGATTTCGTTAATGACTCGGGTCACTTCATCCTGCTCACTGGTAAGGGGAATGACAACCGGCAGCGCCCCATGCGGCATATGGAACATATCAGGCGCCACGATATCGTCCTCGTCATAAGGCAGCCGGGTGCGGTAGAGCAGCGTGGCAAAGTCCAGGATTTCCCGCGTGGTGCGGTAACTCTTTGTCAGGCGATGCACCCGCCCGCGTACTTCCAGGCCGCTGGCTAACCAGGACTGCCGCCGCTTCAAAAAGCCCTGGCTGGCGTCGGCGACCAGGAAGAGATGGCCGGTATCGGGCGCCAGAATCCGTTTGACGATCTCAAACCAGAGCGGGGCGAAAAACTGCGCCTCGTCTACCAAAATGATGTCGTAGCGGGGCAGCGCCACCTCCCCATCGTGCCAATAACGCCACAATTGGCGGGGCACATCGCCCCAATCCATTAAGCGCCGCTGCCGCAGGGCGTGGTGATAGCTGGTCATGGCGGCATAGAGGCGTTGGCGCATGGAGTCGCCCAGGGCAAAGCCGCGCCCGCTGCGGTCTGCTGCCATATAGTCAGCTTCGCTAAACAGCAGCCGGTCTTTGTACCAGTCGATTTCATCCAAAAGCATGAACTCGGAAACGGCCGTTTCCCGCAGTTGCTCATGCCAGATCTGGGTGACGAGTTCCAGCCGATTGCGGTAGCGGATAATCTCATGCCATGGTTTTTCAGCAGGCCAATGACGGCGGCACCAGCCCATGAAGGTGTGCATAGCGACACTCTTGTCGCCGTTACTGAGCCGGCCATAGCGGCGGCGCAGGTCATAGATAAGGGCGCGGTTATGGGTTAGCACTAAAATGCGCTTGTGGGGAAATAGTTGGCGCAAAATATGGGCGCGGTAAATGACAATGAGTGACTTGCCGCTGCCGGCGACGCCGTTGATTAAGCGTAGTTGAAAATCTTTGGCGGCGGTCTGGCCTGTATCCGGCAGGTTCAAATCCAGCTTCAGGGCGTGTTCCTGGTCGTAATCAAGCAGAAAATGTGCCAATGCCGCTTCTGTATGACGGTCAGGCGGCTTCCGCACCGTGAAGGCGGCCGGGACGATGACTTCAGGGGTGAATTGTTCCCGGATGGCGTCAACTTGGGCAGAGGTGAGAGGGGCTGAAAAACGGCCGTTAAGCCAATCGGCCAACCTGTCCGGGGAGAGATGTTCTTTGCTAACCCACTCAGCCTGCGCCGCCGCCGGCCGGATGACCTGAATCTGTTTGGCCGTAAGATTCGGAAAGAGAACGGCCGTTGGCAGGGTCTCAGCCAGTCCCAGGTTGGCGATGAATGCTGCCAGGCGGGATTCTTCTTCCTCGCCAATTTTCATGGTTTCGGTTTCTTTGCCAAATAAATCTGGCTGCTGTGTGCGCACTGCATCTTGGGGTGTGGCCCTGGACACAGCCAGAAAAATTACCCGACTGGCTTGCACCAGCAAAAAATCCGGGCCTGGACCGTGCAGCGTAGGCAGGCGCTGCGTAATCACAAATTCATCAGGCAGTCTTTTCAAGACGTTGAATAGACGAATCTGTTCAGGACGAGAGCCTTGAATAGGTGTGGCGGGTATGAGCTGGGCCATGATGCTACCATTCGCCTTCCCAGATTTCCGGGGACGTGACGTGACTATCTGAGATGTAAGTGCAGCTTGCCAACAAGCTTTCCAAAAGGGAAACGGTCTCTTGCAAATCCGGGTCTATGGTCTGGGTATTTAGCACAAACCGGCTGCCGATGATGATGAGCTTGGTGCGCGGACGGGTGACGGCGACGTTGAGCCGCTCTGGTTGGAAGAAAAATTCGGCCACGTTGGCGGCAAAACCGGGATTGGAGGTGGTAAGGGAGAGG
>JAWOGU010000534.1:0-8856 GCA_046496595.1 Chloroflexota bacterium | reverse complement strand
TAAGCCGCAATGTTGGGGGATTTGATGAGACGGTCATAGGCCAGGACGACGACGCCTTGTTCTGCCGCTTTGTCAACGGCCGTTACCAGCGCATCCCCATCTTCAGCAATAATGATCAGGCCTTTGACGCCCTGGCTGACCATATTGTCGATCTGGTCGATCTGCAATTTCACGTCGTGGTTGGCTTCCTGGGAGAGCACTTCGTAACCCATGCCTTCCAACAAACCGCGCATCAGAACTTCTTCATTTTTCCAGCGTTCGGTGGCAAAGTCGGAGAAGGACAAACCAATTTTGATTTTGCCTTCCGCCGGGGCGGCTTCTTCAGCAACTTCTTCCACCGGGGCGGCTTCTTCCGCCGGGGCTGGTACTGCCGTTGGGGCTTCTTCTGATGATCCGCAGGCCACAAAAAGCAGGGACATCAGCAAAGCCAGAATTAAAAATAGGGGTAGTTTATTCTTTGTCATTTTTTTTAATCTTCTCCTCGATAGATTAAATTTGAAGATGGGTGAAACAAGCTTCATTCTACAATATTAATTAGCTAAACCATTCTGTGTTAGGCATCACCTCCTTATATTTTTTAGGCATAGGTTGTTCAGCCAGCAGTATGGCAAACTTGAATGATGTTGGCAAGAAAACCAGATTAGCTATCCTTTTAAACCGGAACGGGCAATGCCTTCCGTAAACTGCTTTTGCGTGAAGAAATAGAGCAAAATAATAGGCACCATCGAGATAACAGCGCCCGCCATTTGTAAATGAAATTGAGCGCCTGCTTCATCAATAAAGGACAATAAGCCATAAGAAATAATCCGCCAATCCTCAGTGGTGGTAACCAAAATAGGCCAGGCCAGGGCATTCCAGGAGCCAAGAAAACCAAAAAGAATCACAGTCACCAGGGGCGCCTTAGAAAGGGGTATGACTACCTGCAATAGATAACGCATATGTCCCGCGCCATCAATTTGGGCGGCGTCCCATAATTCAAGCGGAATTTGCATAAAAAACTGTCGCAGCAAAAAGATGCTAAACGCCGAGGCCATAAAGGGAATCGTTAAGGCCGGCCAACTGTTGATCCAGGGAATAGGACCCATACGCCCCAACCAGGAAACCGTAATAAAGTTCGGTACCCAGGTGATAGCTTCCGGCAGGAGCAGCGTAGACAGCAGCATGGCAAACAGCAGATTTTTACCGGGGAATTCCAGTTGGGCAAAAGCATAAGCCGCCAGCGTACAAAACACCACCTGTCCCAATAAGGTGATCGCTGTTACCTTTATGGTGTTCCACAAATACAAATCAAATTTGGCGTCATTCCAGGCTTTAGTGTAATTGCTCCATTGCGGATCTTTGGGCAGCCAGGCGCCGCCGGTGGCTTCTGTCAGGTTCATCAGAGAGACGCTGATGGTATAGAAAAACGGAATCAGGGCGATAAATGTCCAGATAAACAAGATGGCGTAAGCGGCAATTTTGCCCTTGTCGATGTATTGTGACTTGGGATGCTTTTGCGGTTCCGGGCTGGCGGGAAAAGCCGTTGTGTTAGCCATAAAACACTCTTTCTTCAGCAATGCGGTTGTTGACGACGGTTAAGATGATGATAATGATAAGCAGCAGCATAGCCAACGCGGAAGCGTAGCCATAACGGGTGTCGCGGTTAAAGGTTTCAAAAATCACGACACTGGCCGTATCCGTAGTGCCTAAGGCCGCGCCCAGGCGCATCACGTAAATGCGGTTAAAGGCTTTGAAGGTGCCGATGACGGCTAATAACATCAGGAAATAGATGGTGGGCGACAGCAGGGGCAGGGTGATATGACGGAATTGTCCCCAACGTCCGGAGCCATCAATAGAGGCGGCTTCGTATAATTCTTTGGATATATTGCCTAACCCAGCCAGGAAAATGACCATGTCAAAACCGATATAGGTCCAGACGTTGTACAGGATGATGGTAAACAGGGCCAGACTGGGACCGGTCAGCCAGGCTGGTATATCGATATTGGAACCGGACATTAATTGGAAAATGCCGGTTGGCTCGTTGAGCCAGCGCAGCGGTTCCAGGCCGAGCGAAATCAGGATTGAATTGACGGGGGCGTTGGCGCGCCCGGAGAAGATAATGCGGAAAGCGGCGGCGGTGCCGATCAGGGGCGCAATGTAGGGCAGGAAGAAGAATATGCGGAACCAGGTGGTGCCGCGCAGGTTTTGGAACAGAATTGTGGCCAGGGTGAGGGCGATGGTAAATTGCAGGGGGATAGTGAATATGGCGAAATAAACCGTGGCGAGCAGACCCTGCCACCAGTTTTTGTCTCCGGCGGCAATGACACGCGGCAGTTCTGCGATGAGAACCCAGGCGCCAACAGCCAGAACGATGGCCCCGCCCATGCGCAAAAGGACTTTGAGCATGGAGTCACGGTCACTGGCGCTACGCCATAGGACGTATGAAAGAATCAAGAGCATAAGGCCGGCGCTAATAGTGATGATCTGCGCCCAAATCTCCAGACCTTCACCTTTTGCCAGGGCTTCGGCATAGGCTCTTTGGATTTCAGAATAGGTGAGCGAGGCTAAGGCGGCGGCGGCGATCAAGAATAAGAAGGCTTGTAGAAAGCCGCTGAAGTAGGCGGTGCGTCTGGGGCTGCGTGGGGCGTAGCGGTAAACCAGGTAAGCTGTAACCAGGGCCAGACTAAGAGCCAGTATGAACAAACGGAAGGAGTTTTGGACCGTATCAAGCTGCCACGCTTCTTGGATGAATTGGACGGATAATTCGCGGGTGAGGGATTGGCCTCGCGGCGCTTTTTCGGGGATGCTCAGCATTTCTGGCAGGAGAATGAAGAAGAAGCGCATAAAGAGGGACATGGCAACGGCCGTTACCAGCCCAGGCAGCGTCCATATCCACATCGACTCCTGATACTGACCGGCTGTCTGCCGGATCTTCTGTATCGCTTTGACTGCCAGAAAAACAAAAACAACCGAAATCCAAAAGCCGAGTACGTAAGCCAGGTTGTCAACCGCTCTCACATAGTTGCCCAACCCATCATAAGTGCCCACGATTTTGTTGAGGCCCCTGAGGGTGCTTTGGTAAGCGGAAAAGGCGAGGGGGAACAAGCCAAAGGTGAAAATAATAATAAACGCCGGCAGCAGCAGGGCGTAAGCCAACAGGGCTTCTCGCGTTTTTCGGCCTCGTTTACCGGCAAATAGACCAGGTTTGGCTTTGACAACGGCCGTTTCCTGTGGCGGAGCAGTGCGTGTGGCCATATTTTTCTTCGCTTCCTCCATGGCGCTCACGGTTGTGAACTGCCAGAATGTAGGTCATTATAGCATGGCTGTTTTTGCGGGCAATACCTTATCCCCGGAAACAGTATCGCCCTGGTTAAGGGTCTGCTAACAAATGGTAAACGATTCATTAACTGCTAAAATTGGGCTGGAAACCTGCACACAAAGAATCGAAGAGTTTTGGATGGATTCTCATGACAAACGATAACAAACCACAAGAAAAACAATCCACGGCGCAGGCTGGCTTCTCCGGGTTTATTCAGGCAGCCGGCGTTATTTTGGCGGTGTCGTATCCGGTGCTGGCGCTCTCGACAGGGGTGCGCTCTGTATACCAGCTCTTTTTCAAGGAAGATGTGGTCTACTACCTGCCGGCTATCCTCAGTGGGATTGCGGCGCTGTGTTACCTGACGGCAACGATAGGTTTTATGGTGCGGCGGCGCTGGGCATGGAAATTGTCGGTGGGGGTGCTGCTGTTTGAGAGTATGATGACGATAGTGGTGGGCATCTTGAGCTACACGTCGCCGGATCTGATTGGGCGCACAGTGTGGGCGCAGTTTGGGGCGGATTATGGCTATTTTCCCCTGGTGCAGCCGCTGCTGGGGCTGGCGTGGCTCATCCACCCGGAGACTCTGCGCGTTTATGACATTAACCTGCCCTGGCGCAATAAACTGCCGCTGCCGTTTTAACCTTACACGTTTGGAGTGGACTAATCTCTGAGATTGGTCCACTCTGTGGTTAGACGCGGAAGCCGTGTTCGGCGCGGATAAAGCGGCGGGTGCCAGTTTCCGAGCGGATAAGCAGGGAGTGGGTTTGGGCGTGGGTGCTGAGAAAATGCATGGGGTGCAGCAGTACGCTGGCGGTGATACCGGTGGCGGCAAAAAAGACTTCGTTGGTATTAATTAACTCGTTGCATGTATAGACTTTTTTGATGTCCAGACCGGCTGCCAGCACTTCTTCTTTTTCGGCGGTGGATTGCGGTGAGATGCGGGCGAGCATGGCGCCGTTGAGGGCTTTGACAGCGCAGGCGGCCAAAACGCCTTGCGCGGCTCCGCCGATACCCATGAGAATGTCTACGCCGGTATCTGGAGACAAGGTGACAAGAGCGCCTTCGGCGTCGCCTTCTTCTTTGAGGATGATGTGGGCGCCGGTTTCCCGGATTTCTTGAATGAGGGAAGCATTGCGGTGGCGGTCGAGTACGATGACAGTGAGGTCGCGCACGGCTTTGCGCTTGACGCGGGCGATGAGGGACAGGGTCCAGGCAGCGGGTGCGTCCAGGCATTCCGGCACCAGGGCGCTGGCGGCTTCATGGTCTACGATGATTTTTTCCATGTATTGGGCGGGCACAGGAGACCACATGGTGCCGTGCGGCGTGACGCCGACGACGGAGATGGCGCCGGGCTGACCGCGTATAAGCAGATTGGTGCCGTCGATGGGGTCTACCACGAGGTCTACTTCCGGGCCGTGACCGGTACCTACTTTTTTACCGGCGCACAGGGGTGATTCTCCGTTTAACGGCCGTTCCTCGCCAATAATCACCACGCCATCCATATCCAGCGTATCCAGGGCGCTGGCCATAGCCCTGGTAGCCGCCCGATGCGCGGATTCCCGGTCGCCGGAGCCAAGCCAATGGCCGGCAGCCAAAGCGGCCGTTTCGGTGACGCGTACCAAATCCAGCCCGATATTACGATGGGTATACATAGCTTACTATTCCCTTAAAATTCAATGGCCTCCAGCAGCCCGGCTGCTTCCCAGGCGGCCATGCCCCCTTCCATCAGGGCTATTTTGTCATAACCCATTTTGCTCAGAGTATAAGCCGCCCGCCGGCTGCGCCGCCCGCTGCGGCAAACCAACACAATATTTTGGTCCTTGGGCAGGTCTGGCTGCCCGGACAGGATGTCTGCCAGGGGGATGGAATGGGCATCGGGTATATGCCCCTGGCTGAATTCTCGGGGTTCACGCACATCAATCACAAACGGCCGTTCAACCGCCCCATTATGCATAACACGCCATAAATCATGGGGTTTAACGGTGGGTACCCGCCTGTCTTCCGTTTCCATAAGCATGGGAACGTGCAGCAAATCCGTCCGTTTGGGCAGATTCTGACATTCGTAGAATACGCGCAGCGGGCATTCATAAATGCAGATGGCCGGATCCAGCTGATGGTGGAAAAGAAGCCGAATCGCTTCATCGTCATCCAGGATATTCTTTTCACCCAAATAAGTAATAAAATCGGTAGACTCCATCACTTTTCGCACGGAATAGCTGACCCGCACCATAAAAACGTCGCCGCCCCGGTCCCGGTAGGAGCGCACCAGATTTTCCATCATATGGATGCCGCTGAAATCAATATGATCAACGCTGTGCATCCGCAGCATCAGAAAGCGCTGCGTGGGGTTTTTTTCCAGCAAATCCAGGATGATTTCTTCCACATGGCCTACGGCGCCAAAATACAAATCGCCTAGAATCTCCAGAATTAATAACTGCGGACACGGATCTTTATCTGGTTGGTAGGTGAAGTGTTTAAACTCGGCGTCGGGGATGACGGCGTGCACGCTGGGCGTGCTGGTGCGTAACATGTAGAGGGCGAAAGAGAGCAAAATCCCCAACAACACCGCGAATTCCAGAGACAGGAAGAGCGTGCCAAAAAGGGTCAGCAGCATGATGGCGGCGTCGCCGGGAGCGCCTTGCCAGATGCGTTTGATCTCTGTCTGGTCAATCATATTGAAAGAGATGACGATGAGGACTCCGGAAAGGGCGGATGTGGGGATATAACGAGCCAGAGGGGCAATGACCAACATAATCAGCAAGAGAAAGATGGCGGAAAAAACGGAGGCCACGGGTGTGCGTGCGCCGGAGTCGTAATTAATGGCGGAACGGGAAAAGGAACCGGCTACAGGAAAACCGGAGAAGATGCCACTGGCAGCGTTGGCAACGCCCTGGCCCACAAATTCCTGGTTGCTGTTCAGGCGTTGTCCGGTTTGGGTGGCGATAGAGCGGGCAATGGCGGCGCCTTCTACCAGGCCAATGGCTCCGATAGCCAGAGCGCCAGGCAAAAGCTGAGCCAGGAGGGGGAAGTCGAAAATGGGCAAGGGGGTGATAGGTGGGAGTTGGCCGCTGAGTTCGCCAATGACTTCGACGCCGGCTTGATCCAGTTGGAAAGCGAAGACGATGATGGATGACAGCAGCATACTTAACAGGGCGGCGGGCAGTTTGGGATTGATGCGCCTGAGGATAATGATGAAGATCATGGTCCCGATGCCGATAACGGCCGTTTCCACATGTGATTCCGGGAATAAGAGAACGGTGTCTGTTACTGTGTCCACAATCGTGGCGCCTGGTATATCCAGTCCAAGCAGAGATTCGAACTGTTTGATGGCAATTAAGATGCCGGCGCCGGTGGCAAAACCGACAATGACGGAATGTGAAACAAAGTTGATGAGGATGCCCAGTCGCGCCAACCCCATCACCAATTGGAAAACACCCACCATGAGCGCCATCATGCCGGCCGCCAAAATGTATTCCGGAGTGCCTGCCACGTAAAAGACGGTGAGGGTTGAAGAAACAAGCAGGCAGATGGCGTTAGCCGGACCGGTGTGCATCTGGTTGGAGGAACCCCAGAGGCCGGCAAAAATAGCGCCGACTATGGCAGTATAGAGTCCCATTTGGGGCGGCAGTTCGGCGATGAGGGCAAAGGCAATGCTTTGCGGCAGCAGGATAACAGCCACTGTCAATCCGGCGATTAAGTCTGGGCGCAGGCAGCTGCGGTCATACGCCTGGATCAGGGTAAGCGGGCGCCGGATGTATTGAAGGGTTGGTTTGAAGATGCCCCCCAAATTCATTTTGGGGTTGAGTTCCGCAAACATGTGTCACATCTCCCTGGTGGGTTTGATGATGTTGGCTTTCGGTGAATCATGTTCGATTTTGATCAATACTGCCGGGCTGGCAGTAGAAAAGGTAAAAGCGCGTGAGTTAAGGAACGGGTTCGGTATCAGGTGTGGCAGGTGACTCTACCGTGAGGTCATGGTCTGACACGGTTATGGGTGTGTCCGTGTCACTGTTTGTTGGGATAGGGGGATGAGGGGAAACGGCCGTTTCTATTGGCGCCGATTCTCTAACGGCAGTCAGGTCTGCCCGGTACGGATCAATATGTTGGTTGCCGCAGAACGGGCACAGCGTCCAGGGTAGTTCCATCAATGAATTGCAGTCCGGACACGCTTTGCGCAGCCGCGTATGGCAGTGTGGGCACAGAATCCAGTTGGGGTCAATGGTGCGGGAACAGCCAGGGCAGGTGGGGCGCTCTTCAATCTCTTGTAACAACGCTTCCTCTTCCAAAGCGCGTTCATACGCTTCGGCCAGGGTTTCCGGCGGCCGTAAAATCAAATAGATGATGATGCCCACAAAAGGCAGCAGCGCCACCAGCAAAGCCGCTAAAATTTGGGCAAACGGATCTCGGGAACGGTGGCGCATATCGCGAAAGGCCCAGATGATGAGGCTGAGCCATAATGCCGCCAATAACGCGCCGAGTACGGCCGCAAAAATAGTTAAAAACGAAGTGATACTTTCTAGACTGGGAAGCGTCATAGGTCATTCTCAGAAGGTTTTTTAGTGAGGCGATTATAACACAGAAACGAAAGCGCCCCATTGTGGGGCGCTTTCAAAATGATAATTCTCAATAATTCATCTGCAATAAACTGCGAACAGATTTATGGATGGTTGACGCTTACTGCTTGATTTTTTACTGCGCAAACCCTGTGGTAACACGACTAAACATATTGCCTACTTGGGGGCCAAAAACCGTCAAAATAGCCACGATCACCACGGCCACCAGAACAATGACAACGCCATATTCCGTCAGGCCCTGGCCCTCATCTCGCGGCAAAAACAGCATTTTTATCACCTCCTTTTTGCCAGACGCCATATTATTTTGTGAATGATATTGAAGGCGAGAAAATTTCCACCAATCATGACAAATACGTTAACAAATGGTTCATCCCATGTCAACAGGTCGCGCCCGTGGGGGGACATTTCTTTTCCAGACTATACTTCGGTTGGTGGAACGCCGCTTCGTTTGGCTGCTTTATCCGCTGATGCCGGTTCACCTGATAGGGTGTCAGAGGAAAACCTGGGAAAACCGGGGTCTCTCTTTGGCGGCGGTCCTGTCTGATCACTCATGTCCGGGATGAAGGTGAATAAGAAGACTAAAACGAGTATGGCGATGATGATCCATTCCATAGGATGCTCCAATGATGGAATTTTTATTTTCAGTCAGGCATGTTGCATCATTTTGGTTCTATACCAGGACTGCATAACTTTTATTATCGCCGATAGGTGGGGCTGCGCGTAACCCGTCAATGGTACTATTTTTGTAACTATATTAGGTGGTTGCCAAAATCTTGGAGCAGCGGCGGCTGAGCTTGTCGAAGCCAGAGCGGTGCGAGCGACCCGCCTCCGCCTTCGACAAGTGGTTCTTGAGCTTGCCGAAAGGCTCAGGCTACGGCTACCTGAAATCCTTGAACACCAAAAATCTTTATAAACAGAGCAAGTTTATAGTACCGCCTTGGGCGGTGGTGTAAACGCTGCCTTACCCACCCAAATTTCAATTGT
>JAWOGU010000456.1:0-4197 GCA_046496595.1 Chloroflexota bacterium | reverse complement strand
AATAAGCATAATGGGGATGTTGGCAGGGTGTGCGGCGGTGGAAACGGCCGTTACTCCTATTCCCCCCACTACCCAACCGACCTCGCTGCCAGTTCCCACAGATACGCCGCCGCCGCCAACGGAAACGGCCGTTCCACAGCCAACTGCTACTACTGCGCCCATGGAAACGGCCGTTTCACAGGGAGAACTCTCCACCATACTCATCCCGGCCCCCTCTCTGGCAGGCAATCTTCTGGAGGATCCAGCCGAGCGTCAGATTGCCATTTACCTGCCGCCCTCCTACAACCAAACGGACAAACGCTACCCCGTTATTTATCATCTGGCAGGCTTTGATGAGCAGTTAAACGATAGTTATACCTTGCGCAGCCTGATGGACGCCATGATCACCGATGGCTCTGTGCAGGAAATGATTGTCGTGGTGACGAGTGGGCGAAACCGGCTGGGTGGCAGCTTCTATGTCAATTCCCCCGTCACCGGCAATTGGGAAGATCTTGTGGTGAAAGATCTGGTGCAATATGTGGATGAAAATTACCGTACCATCAACGACCCTGCTGCCAGAGGCATATCCGGGTTTTCCATGGGTGGCTTTGGCGCCCTTAATCTGGCGATGCGCCATCCAGAGGTGTACGGCGCCGTCTATGCCCTCAGCCCTGGCCTGTTTGCACCCGACGGTTTAGCCAATTCGCAAATGTTTGCCACGCCGCGAGTGGGGGATTCGTTTCTAAAATGGCAGGCTGAACTGGCAGCCATGACCCCTGAAGAAGCCCATGCCACATTTTTGAAATGGAGTGACTCCTCTTATGGCGACCTCGGTTTTTTGGCAGCCTATGGCGCGGCCTTCGCCTCAAACACGGACAAAAATGCGCCTTACATTGATTTCCCCTATGCCGAAAGTGGCGCACAGGTTGACGAGGCTGTCTGGCAGCGGTGGGAAAGCGGCTTTGGCGGTATCACCGGTGAGGTGCAGCAATATCAGGATAATCTGCTGAGTCTGAACGGCATCATCATTGATTATGGTGAGCAGGATTCTTATTTCTGGATACCGGCAGGCGCTGACTACTTTTCGCAGCAGTTGGAGGCCGCAAACATTCCCCACGAACTGCTGACTTTTGAAGGCGGGCACGGTAATCTGGTCGGCCGGGCGCGAGAGGTAATGCTGCCTTTCTTTTCAAATACGCTGATTTCCGAATGAGACGAGAAGCGCCAGGTGCAGCAAAAGCATCCAGTTTTTGGTTTTGACTTCTCTGATAAGCTGGTAGTCGCATTACAGAAAACCGGAGGGAAAAATTGACCGACACTGATCTTTATCTCCAACGGTTATGGGAGGCAAATCCTCTGCGAGAGCCATTGCTGCGTTCCATCATTCAGGCTTTACAACTGCCATCCGGCAGCCATGGCCTTGATGTGGGGTGCGGGATTGGTCTGCAAGCGTTGTTACTGGCACAGGCTGTCGGGGCAGACGGGCATATCACCGGCATAGATATCAACCCCGAACTACTGGCAGTGGGTGGGAAGGTGGCGGCGGAGGCTGGTTTTTCTGAGCGGATTACGTTTCGTGAAGGTGATATGAACCGCCTGCCGTTTGCCGAGGACACTTTTCACTGGGCATGGAGTGCGGATTGCATCGGTTATCCTGCCGGCGAGTTATTGCCTATATTGGCAGAACTGGTGCGGGTCGTTAAGCCTGGAGGCAGCATCATCATTTTGGGCTGGTCATCACAGCAAGTGCTGCCCGGCCATCCTTTGTTAGAGGCGCGGCTGAATGCCACCTGTTCCGGGTACATTCCCTTTCTCACGGAAAGCAAAGTGGCATCCCATTTTTTGCGGGCGCTGCCCTGGTTCCGGAAAGCGGGTCTGCAAGAGGTCGCGGTGCAGACGTTTGTGGGCGAGGTTCGCGATCCGCTCACTGCTGCTGAACGAACTGCGCTGACGTCCTTGTTTGAGATGTTATGGGGGCAGCCTCAGCCGGAGGTTTCGGCAGAAGATTGGCAGGCCTGCCAACAATTGTGTAAGCAGGGATCGCCGGAATTTATTCTGGATATTCCAGACTATTATGCGTTTTTTACCTATTCCGTATTTCAAGGCAAAGTGCCCCGAAAGGATTAATGGGTGGTGACACTCGCTTTTTTGTGAAACTTGCTAATTTTAGCCTAGGCTTAAGGAGACCAGAATGACTAAAGAAACCGAAACCTACGAATTGTTGATTGAACGATTTACAACCTGGGCCGAACAGGAAGAGAACGTGCGGGCAGCCATCATCATTGGCTCACGGGCGCGGACGGATCATCCGGCGGATGAATGGTCTGACCTGGACATTATCGTGCTGGCGCAAGACCCTGGCGTTTACTGGCAGACAAAGGAGTGGCTGACGGCCGTCGGTGCGCCCTGGTTGAGTTTTGTCGAGCCAACGCCGGACGGCCGTTCTCAGGAACACCGTGTCTTGTTTGCCCCCGGTCTGGATGTGGATTTTGCGCTCAGCCCGGCAGCGGGTTTCCGTCAGATGCTCGAAGGTGGTATTCCGCCTGATGTGGCCGATACTATTCGCCGGGGCGCCCGTTTTTTGGTGGACAAAGACAATTTGGCCGCGCTGCTGCCTGATTCACCTCCTGCCGCACCATTACCTCAGCCACCGTCGGAAGATGAATTCCTCAATCTGGTGCACAATTTCTGGTATCACACCTTGTGGACGGCCAAACATTTGCGGCGCGGCGAATTGTGGTGGGCCAAAGCAGGCTGCGACATGCATCTCAAGGGTTTGTTGCAGCAGCTATTGATGTGGCACGCCAGAGCGACCAGAGGACAAAGTACCGATACCTGGCTGCGCGGCCGTTTCCTGGAGGAATGGGCCGATCCCCGTGCGGTAGCGGCTCTGGCTGCTGCTTTTGCTCACTACGACGAAGAAGATGTTTGGCAGGCCTTGTTGGCGACGATGGAACTATTTGCCTGGCTGGAACGGGAAACGGCCGTGGCTTTGCACTTTATCTATCCTGCTGACGGCAAATCCCAAACTATCGCTCAAGTACAGAGACTATTCGCCACCCGGTATTGAGTGATCTATACTGACAATCACTGCCTCTGAGTGACATTTATCACTTCCCTTTTGCAAGCGGTTTCACGTATCATATATCCTGGAAAAGTAGGGTTTATTCCAGGATGAATTGATGATGCGAGATCAACCAGACACATTATCCACTCCACCCCTCTCACCAGAACCCATGCCGGTTATGCAGAGTCCGCTGCTGCATACCAAGCTGCATAGTCCGGGCGCTACCCCGACGCTGCTATCTCGTCCGCGCCTTATCAGCCAGCTGCATTTTCAGTCCAATGGCTGTTTCACGCTGTTATCGGCGCCCGCCGGTTTTGGCAAAACAACCCTGGTGACGGATTGGCTGCGCCAGCAAAATAACCCCGCAGCCTGGTTGACGTTGGACGAACAAGACAATGATCCCGTTCTTTTTTGGCGGTACCTCATTGCCGCCTTGCACATGGTTGATGAACGTCTCGGACTGCGGGCGCAGGCGGCTCTGGCAGCCCTCAGAGGTATCTCATTGGAAACGGCCGTTACCTTCATCATCAACGACATCGTCAGCCACATCCCCACCGGCAAAACCATCACCCTCGTTTTGGACGATTTCCATTGGATTCACAACGCCGCTGTACACCAAAGCCTCAACTACCTGCTCCAGCACCAACCACCCCAACTACACCTGCTGCTGCTCACCCGCGCCGACCCGCCGCTGTCATTGGCCCGCCTGCGCGTGGAAGGGCGGCTGAGGGAACTGCGCGCCGCCGACCTGCGTCTGACGCCGGCGGAAATGGCGGCATTTTTTAACCAGGTGATGGCGCTGGACATTTCCGCTGAGTCGCTAACGCTGCTGGCCGAACAAACCGAAGGCTGGGCAGCCGGCTTGCAGTTGGCGGCCCTCTCCCTGCGCCAGCGCAGCCCGGCTGACGCTGCCCGTCTGCTGCAAACCTTCACCGGCGCCAGGCAGCACGTATTTGCCTATCTGATGGAAGAAGTGTTGACCCACCAACCGGATGAAGTGCGCCAATTTTTGCAGCAAACGGCCGTTCTGCTCCAATTCTCTAACCTTTAAATGAAGACCCCTATAAATCAACGATTTACAGGGGTCTTTAAATTTTGTGTTTATTCCGGACATATTGACCCCCCAAATTGGAGTGTTTTTCGGTAGTTTT
>JAWOGU010000384.1:0-12692 GCA_046496595.1 Chloroflexota bacterium | reverse complement strand
TGGGCTAAACTTTCAGTAACTTTACGCTCAATAGAATGGGATATTGAGGATATAGACCGATTGATTAAAGGTCAGCCAATAAGTTGGTTATTAAAACCGGAAACAGACTATCAGTACGATATGAAAATAGAATGGGCTTTACCATACTGGTATTGGATTCGGCCAATGCGATGTACTTATTGCGGTTGGTTGCCAACAGGAGAAATAGGTAGATTGCATAGGCTGTTGCAGTTCCAAAAAGATTTGATTGAGGGAAATATGCAAAACCTTATTCAGTTACCAGCCAATGTTACTCAAACTAATGCACACATTTCACCGGAGCTTGATCCCGACCATTGGTACACGAAAATCCCAAAGGTTTATAATCGAGCACTACAAATAATGGAACATGCGTTAAACCACAAGCAAGGTTTGTTTACAGTCATTTACCAAGAGTACGGAAATTCTGAATAAACATTGCCATTCACTCTCCTGTGTCATCATGTGGTGAAAATGTGAATGATGGGGTGGGAACGGCCGTTGTCTGTTGTTGTTGGCGAGATGAAATGTGGTGGGAAACGGCCGTTGCCCCCCAGATGTTGAGAAAATACTTTGACGACTTCTCAATGGTGAAAAAGTCTCTTGCCGGTCAGCGACATAACCATGCCATATTCATTACACGCCTCAACCACAATATCGTCCCGGATGGAGCCGCCCGGCTGGACGACGTAGCGCACCCCGCTTTGCTGAGCGCGGTCGATGCTGTCGCGGAAAGGGAAGAAGGCGTCGGAACCAAGCGTCACGTCTGTAAGCTCGTCCAGCCAGGCCCGCTTTTCTGCGGCAGACAGGCGCACCGGCGCTTCCGTAAAACTTTGCCGCCAGACAGCTTCCTCTGCCGGGGTGAGTGTGTCCAACAAATATTGGTCGGTGGCGTTGTCGCGTTCAGTGCGCCCAATTTTTTCGCGGAAGGGCAGGTTTAAAACGCGGGGATGCTGCCGCAGAAACCAGGTATCTGCTTTGGACCCCGCCAGGCGGGTGCAGTGAATGCGCGACTGCTGCCCCGCGCCCACGCCGATAGCCTGTCCATCTTTCACGAAACAGACAGAGTTAGACTGCGTGTATTTCAGCGTCAGCAGTGCCAGGATCATGTCCCGCTGCGCGCTTTCCGGCAAAGTTTGATTGGCAGTGACGATGTCGGTTAGATCATCATAGGTGGGGATGGCGTCGTTGTGCTTTTGTTCCAGGTAAAGGCCAAAAATCTGCCGGGTTTCCAGGCTTGGCGGCTCGTAGTCCGGGTCAATCTGGATGATGCGGTAGCCGCCCCCTTTTTTGCTGTTGAGGATGTCCAGAGCCTCCGGTTCGTATCCGGGCGCAATGACGCCATCGGAGACCTCTCGTTTGAGCAGTTCGGCGGTGGGCGCGTCCATCACGTCACTCAAAGCCACCCAATCACCAAAAGACGAGATGCGGTCTGCGCCGCGGGCGCGGGCATAAGCGGCAGCCAGCGGCGAGAGGCTGGCAGCACGGGTGAAGTATGCCTGTTCCAGGGCGCTGTCCAGGGGCACGCCCACGGCGACGCCGGCGGGACTGACATGTTTAAATGAGGCGGCGGCGGGCAGGTTTGTGGCCTGTTTCAATTCGCGGACCAACTGCCAGGAGTTGAGGGCGTCAAGCAGGTTAATAAAACCAGGGACGCCGTTGAGCAGGGTGATGGGCAGCGCGCCTTTGTTGATATAAATGCGGGCAGGCGTTTGATGCGGATTCATGCCGTAGCGGAGTTCGATTTCAGATGACATGGCAGCTTCCTTTGCGTTTTGCTGATGTAATGGGGAAAACTAAAAATAGCACTTGGCTTTATCCATTTGGGTGTGTTTCATTCTCTTAAAATCGAAGATAAGCCGTCGCCTGAGCCTGTCGAAGGCAGAGGCGGCTATGGCTTCGACAAGCTCAGCCTCCGCCTTGTCTAAAGCAAATGAAACACACCCTATTCATTTTGGGTGATGTCTGAGAGATAGGCGGTGATGGCTGTGTCATAATCGCGGGTATGGGCGAAGGCTTTGACGGCGAACCGCTGGCGTTGGCTGAGGCTGACCTGCCCGTCTGCTTGCAGTTCTGTCCGGACTATGTGGTAATCGACGGGGTCGCAAATGATGGTGACACGGGCGAAGTTCTTGGCGGCGGCGCGCAGCAGGGTAACGCCGCCAATGTCAATTTGCTCAATGGCGTCGGCCAGGGTGACGCCTGGTTTGGCGATGGTTTCGCTAAAGGGGTAGAGATTGCAAATGACGAGGTCGATCATGTTGATGTGTTGAGCGCCCAGATCGGCTTTGTCTTCAAGAATGTCGCGGGCGAGGATGCCGCCGTGGACAACCGGGTGGAGGGTTTTGACACGACCGCCCAACATTTCTGGCGCGCCGGTGATTTCGGCGACATCGATGACATCTAGTCCGGCATCGCGCAGCAGCCGGGCGGTGCCGCCGCTGGCGATGAGTTCCCAATCCATATGGGCCAGGGCCGACGCAAATTCAATCAACCCCGCCTTATCGTATACTGAGAGAATGGCTCGTTTTTTGCTCATGGCTGAAATTTACCACAAGGGAAAACGGCCGTCGAGGTTTGGGGGTGACCGTAACGGCCGTTTGAAAAAGCGCCGCCAGATTTCGGAACATAGGGAAGTAGTGGCATTTTCGTAATTTTGTTTTTAACCTACATTCTATATCATGTGAGGCATGATTTGGAGACTCATGTATGGCGTCACTCGATAAATGGTTGTCCAGCCTGAATCGTCCGGAAGTCAGTAAACAATCCTTGCACCCCCTCGTCTTAAACATCATCATCTGGTTGTTATGGCTCTGGTTATACCGGCCGCTTTATCCCTATTTTGGCGTCATTTTCACGCGAGAGGATTTTCGCACCAATCAAATTTTACTGATTGGCATTGTCGGGCTGCTGCTGCTGCAAACACGGCAAGCGCGGTTTCAAACCCCATTTTTACATGCGCCCCAGGTTAATAAACTGCCGCTCCTGCTCACGGTTGGCGGTTCTGTGCTCTTTCTGTTGGCGGAGCGCTTCCTGAACGTCAATACTTTGTCGGCTTCTCTTTTTGGGTTGGCGACGTATGGCTTGTGGGGTTTATGGTTGGCGCCGGAGCGCTGGCGGCGGGGACTGCCGGTTGCCTTGCTGCTCATCGGCGTTTTACCTTTCGGCGATCACATGCAGACTTTTGTGGGTTATCCCATGCGCATTTTCACCGCTTATCTGGTGCAGCATGGTCTGCTGGCTGCCGGTGTGCAAAGTGTGGGGGTGGATACGATTTTGGTGTTTGAAAATGGGGTGTCGCATGTGGATTTGCCATGCAGCGGGGTGAAGAGTCTGTGGACGGGCGGTCTGTTTTTGCTGGCGGCGACGTGGGTGGAGAAACGGCCGTTATCCCCCCGCTGGTTTCTGGTAGCCTTGTCCATGGCGGGGCTGCTCTTTGCGGCCAATCTGGCGCGTGTGGCCATCCTCACCGTCACCGGTCCCGTTTTGGGCTGGGCGCTGCTGGCCGAAATGCTGCATGTGCCTTTGGGCGTATTAGGCTTTGCCCTGGCCTGCCTGGCGGCGGTCTGGCTGCTGCGCTTCTTGCCGGAAACAACAAATGACGCCCCTTCTGCTCTGGAATCCGACCGGCTGCCCTCGCCCTGGCTGGCGCCCTTCCTTATGATTGTGTTGACCGGCATGATTTTTGCGTATGCGCCCCGTCCGCAAACGGGCTTGCAGCAAGCATCTCCCGCCTGGGATTTGCCCCCGGCACTGGCGACCGAAGCCCTGCCCTTGAAACCGGACGAACTGCAATGGCTGACTCGTGAAGGGGCAGAGTCGGCCGACCGGCGGCGTTTTCAATGGGGGGATCTGCGCGGTTCGATGATTTTGATCACCAGCAAAACCTGGCGCGCCCATCACCGTCCGGAACGCTGTTTTGAGGTCTACGGCCTTTCCCTGGATGACTCGCGCACGTACCTGCTGGAAAACGAGACGCCGATACGCCTGGTGACGCTGGGCGACGGCGATCAGCGCAGCCTGCTTTCGGCCGCGTACTGGTTCCAATCCGCCGACCAGGTGACGGATGATTACGCCACGCGCATCTGGGCCGACTTGTCGCCGGAACGAGACCGCTGGGTGTTGGTGTCTGTGTTGTTTGAGGGCGTGGTGGATCCCCATGACGCCGAAGTTCAAGAGTTTTATCTGGCGTTGCAGGCAGCGGTCGCCGCCAGTTTGCGCCCCTGATTGTGCAGGGACATGGAGAGAATGGCATGAAAAAAATAAAAGATCCAAACTTCTGGGCGTATGGCTTGTTCTGGTCATGGAATGTCATTTTTCTGACGTTTATGCTCTTGGGGTTTGCCCCGGCGCTGCTGCCTGAACTGGTAACGGCCGTTCAGACCGGTACCATTCCCATCAACTTCCTCATCTACGGCAGCGTCCTCGCCGCCATTCCTCTGCTCGCCGTCATCCTGGGCCTGACCTGGCTGCGGCGCGAGCCGGGCAAACTGTTCATCCTGGGATATGGCATCGAAGGGCCGCTGATGCTGGTCTTGGCCTTCCGCTTTTTCCTCATTCAACAGGCCATCCCGGCCATCACCTTCATCTTGTGGATCTCGGCCTGGGGCGTGCTGACGCTTTTGTGGACCTTATTGGATCGCAAGATTGACGAGCGCGGCCGATTTTTGACTTTACTGCGCGTCACCGGCTTGGCGCTGCTGTTTTTAGTAGGCATGTATGCCAGCGTCTGGCTCTTGTACTACATCATCCCCATGGTGGCGCAGTCAGGCGCATTTCTCACAGATCTGGGACGAAGCATTTGGGACGGACTCGCCAATCTAACCTGGGATTCGCTGATCGAAGGCTGGCGTTTCGTGCCGTTTGCGGTTCTGGGCGTCATTTTGTTTCTGTACACGGCGACCCTGTTTGTACTCACGCCCATTGCCGTGCCGATCATCTATGCCCGGGCCTGGCGGCGCAGTCTCCAGGCTCTCCGGGAACGGACGAATACAACCTGGGCAGCGGCGGCGGTAACGGCCGTTTTTGCTCTCTGCCTTCTCCTGTTCATCTGGACCGACCGGCAGCCGCAGCAGGCAGCCTTTGCTTTGTTGGAGACGCCGCCTGCCACCCTTCAGGAAGCCGAAGCGCTGCTGGCGCAGGAAGAAAAAATCCGGGCCGGCCTGCTCAACGCCTACCTGGCGCCCCAGCGCTACCTCAGCGCGGAAGGCGAAATGGACCACGTGCGCTACATCTATGAAGATGCGCTCCACATAGACCGGCCCCTGGCGATTCAAGTGCAAAACCTGTATGAAAAAGTGGCGCGGCCTGTTCTCTACAAACCGGTCAACGAGCGAGAGCCAGCCACTTTTCGGCAGTGGGATAATCGCGTATTCCTGGAGGAGTCGGCGCAGGCGGCTGAGCTGTATGCACAATTTTTCGACGAACCGATTACGGATGGCGAAAAAGAGACCATCGTGCGGGCGATGCGCTCCACCTGGATGCCGGAGCAGGCCCGCGCCGGCTGGCAGGCCGTCGATGATCGGGAGATTTATCTCGCCCGCCAGGAAATAACGGTCGCCGAACAGGGTGATTGGGCGGACGTGGCGTTATATGAAGTGTATGAAAACCAGACCGGACAGCGGCAGGAGGTGGTCTATTACTTCAGCCTGCCGGAAACGGCCGTTATCACCGGTCTCTGGTTGGGCGACAGCGCCGACAAAAGCCAGGCGTTCAGCTATCACGTCGCCCCGCGCGGCGCGGCGCAGGCTGTCTACCGCAACGAAGTGCGGCGCAACATCGATCCGGCGCTGGTGGAACAGATTGGTCCCACGCAGTACCGGCTGCGCGTCTTTCCCATTGAGCCGCAGCAGTGGCAGTGGGATGAAGAAACCAACCGCTCCACGCTGGCTGAAGCGCCGCCCATGCACCTCTGGTTCACCTACCGCACCATGGCCGACGGTCAGACCTGGCCCCTGCCCAACCTGTCCGATCTGCGCAACGTCTATTGGGATGAGGCGACGGTGCGCCTGGTAAATGGGGTGGAAACGGCCGTGGCCGAACCCTGGCTGCCTGCCGCCCTGCCCGCCGCTGCCCCCATCACCCCCGCCGCCCACCAGACACAGTTTGCAGATGGGCAGGTCGTTTTGGCCCAACCCGCCTCCGCCGCAGATTTACCGCAGATTCCCGCCGGTTTGCAGGTGGCCGTGGTTCTGGACCGTTCGCGCAGCATGGCGAAACTGCAACCGGAGACAGCCGCGGCGCTTGACCAGCTGCGCAGCCTGGACGGCGAGGTTGACGTTTACCTGACCGCCGCCGCCAATCGCGGGGAAGCCGCCTCCGTTACCGGCCTGTCAAACCTGGACCCGGCCAAGCTCGTTTACTTTGGCGGTCAGGACGCGGCTGACCTGCTGACCCAATTCAACGATTTGTACGCTGATCAGCCCTACGACATCATCCTCGTTCTGACGGACAGCACCGGTTATGGCCTCAGCGAAAAGGCAGCCGAAGTTTCGGTACCGGCAGCGCCTCTCTGGATGGTGCATCTTGGCGGCAAATTCCCCCTGGGTTACGATGACGGCACGCTGGCTGCCATTCAGGGCAGCGGCGGCGGTGTGGCGGCGGCAGTCGATGAAGCATTGGCGCGCTGGTCGGTGAAAGCCGCCGCCGCCCCAGGCAATGTTGTCGCGGATCTGGTGGACGGCTATTTGTGGCAGACGCTTTCCGCCGGTCAGGCAGTTTGGCTGATGTTAGATCAGCCAGCCATGCAAGCGCACCAACCGGCAAACCCCTTTGCGGCGATGGCGGCCCGGCAGGTGATCTTAGCAGCGATGCAGCGCCATCCTGATAAACTGGCAGAGCTGCCTTTATTAGACAGCCTGCACGCCCTGGCGCAGGCGCAAAGCATCGTCACCCCCTATTCTTCCATGATCGTCCTGGTAACGGAGCGCCAGGAGCAACTGCTGAAAGCGCTGGAAGACAATGAAGATCGCTTTGACCGCGAATTTGAAGAGGTGGGTGAAACGCAGGGTGTGACGGTGACGGGCGTACCGGAACCGGAGGAGTGGCTGCTGTTGGGGATAACGGCCGTTGTCCTGGCGTGGTATTGGCGCAAATCAAGGCTGACCCCTTCCCGTGCGTAAAACATCACACCGTTTTTGCGCCTGCTACATCCAAAACAGCCCGTACAACACTCCAACCAGGCCGATAACTGCCAGGATATAAACTGGCTTGCGCCTGGGGGATTGCAGCAGGGAGCAGGATTTGTGTTTCCAAAGTCCCCGGCACTTAAATTCCAAATCAAGTGCCGGGGGACTTGTTCTGACAAGGCGTGTGTTATAATGGGCGGCAAACCGTATCAGCCCACAATACAAGGAGAAGAAAAATGACGGTAGGCCCCCTGCACCTCGTGGTAATTGGATTCGACAACGACAACGTTGTCGCTGAAATTGGAAAGCAGTTGGAGATAGTGCGTCAGAAGCGCATCATTCGCTTATTTGATTTCTTGTACATTATTAAGCGTGAAGACGGCACGGTAGCTTTTAAGCAAGTCACCGATTTGAATCAAGATGAAAAATATCAATATGGCGGCGTGATCAAAAGTTTGATCGGCCTGGTGGTGGATGAAGGACCAAAATTGATGGCGGGCACGGTGGCTGAGGTCTCTGGTTTGGCGGAACATGACTATGGGATCAATGACGACGAACTGGCTTACATTTCTGACAAAATACTGCCCGGCCGTTCTGCGTTTTTACTCCTGTTTGAGCATCGCTGGGCAGTTGGTTTGAAGCAGGCGATTGTGGAGGCCGGAGGGCGGGCGCTGTTCCAGGGTCTGGTAAATCCCGAAGCCTTCAAGATTGTAGGCACGGAATTGGATTCGGTGTTGGCAGCGGCGAAACGGTTAGAGGAAACGGCCGTTTCCGAAGCAATGATGACAATGGCTTCCGCCACGGCGGCCAAAACCGAAGCCGAAGCCGAAGCGCAACAAGTGCGGTTGGCGGCGGCGGCGGCTATTGCGGCGGCAGAGGCACAGGCGGCTAAAGCCATGGCTGAGGCCAGAGAAATCGAAGAAATAGCGGCGGCGGAAGCAGCTATGCTGCACGCGGCAGCCGAACAGGATCGCCTGCAAGCAGAAGAAGTGCGAGCGGCGGCGGAATTGGTCAAAGATAAAGCAGTCAAGGAGGCGCGGGAGATTGTGGCCGCCTCAAAGGCTGTAGAAGCCGCAGCGGTCAATGAAGCAGCCGAGACGGTGGAACAGGCGCGTCTGGCAGAGCAAGAGGCAATTCGCCGGGCGGCAGCCGTCATGGACGCAGCCGATGAAGCGGAAGCGCGGGCTGTTATGCGCGGTATTCAGGCGCTGCTGGCGGCCCAAATCATCGAGCAAGAAGCGATGGAAGAGGCTGTGAATGCTGTTATCGCGGCGCAAATTGTGCAGCAAGTGGCGGCTGAACGGGCCGGACGAGCGCTCCTGAGCGGCAGACTGCGCTAAAAAATTCTTAAAGTCCCGATTTTTAGGGCGAGCATCGGTTTGCATCGTTTGCGGTATTTGACCACCTCAGGTGGCTCATGTATAATCACACGTCGCTTTGCATTAACGATAAATTGATCATTTCTACAGTTGCATTAACAATTACTCCAGGGCGAAAGCCCTGGTTTTTTTAGGAGAATTTTCAAATGGTTAAGCGTACTTATCAACCTAAAATCCGTCGTCGTATGCGTGTTCATGGTTTTCGGCGGCGTATGAAAACCAGTAATGGGCAGGATGTATTGAAGAACCGCCGGGCCAAAGGGCGCCGGGTTCTGAGCGTGTCGATGAATAATTACGGCAAGCGCATCAATTGGAACGGCACTTCTGCCACGGCTTACCGCTCTGTGAAACGTTACGGCGATACGTATAAAACGAAGGCGAGCCGGTAACACTCAGGTAACGGGGGGATGCTGCAACCACCTAATCGTTTGCGGCGTTCTGCCGAGCTAAAACGAGTCAGGCAGCAGGGTGAAGGTTATCGTCATCCTCTGGCGGTTTTGGTTATCCTGCCGAATGATCTTGGCATAAGCCGGTTTGCTTTTGTAGCCAGCCGGCGTGTGGGCAATGCTGTGCAGCGAAACAGGGCGCGGCGCCTTTTGCGTGAAGTTGTGCGTTTGCATATGTTTCAAATTGAAGCGGGCTGGGATTGTGTGTGTATTGCGCGTGAGGCGACTCCTGAGGCTGCGTATGCTGAAGTGGAAACGGCCGTTCTTCACCTGTTAGCGCGTTCGAAACTTTTGCGGAATCAGAACGTATCTGAAACCGGGAGAGCCGCATGAAACGGTTTGCCCTGCTTATTATTCGTTTTTATCAAAAATTCATTTCACCGGCCTTTCCGCCTAGCTGCCGTTTTACCCCAACGTGCTCCCATTATGGTTATGAAGCAGTTGAGAAATATGGCGTGTTCAAGGGTGGTTGGATGGCAATCAAACGTGTTGCCCGCTGCCACCCCTTTAATCCCGGCGGCTATGATCCGGTACCCTGATGGAGGCGCCTCTTTGTATGGAGCAAAACGGCCGTTCTTAAAGCCGACACTGTTTATTCTTATTCTGGCAGCTTTTGTGCTGACTGCCTGCGGTACTGGGCAGGCTCAAACTCAGAACTGGCCTGGTATGTCTGCTGCGGGTGACACGGTTTACGTTGCCCATGGGCCTGCGGTTCTGGCGTTTGATGTCGTCAATCAAGCTGCGCTCTGGTCTTTTCCTACCGTGGATGAGAGGGGAACCTTGCAGTTTTATGCTCCGCCCTCCGTGTTAGAGGGGCGCGTTATCTTGGGTGATTATGGCATAGCGACCAGCATGTTTAACCCCCGCCAGATCGTATCCATTTATGGCCTGTCTGATCCGCCCGGCGCTCCTTCTGATTGGATCAACGCCGATGTGGCCACAGATAAAATCATTGCCCCGCCTTTGCAAGTTGGCGACCGGGTTTTTGTGGCGACGGCTGACGGTCAACTGCTGGCGCTGGATTCCGCCACCGGCGAGTTGTTATGGGACCAGCCTTTTTCGGCAGAATACGGCTTTTGGGGATCGTTGGCATTTGCGGACGGCGTCGTTTATGCGGCTGATTTGGATGGCAATGTGTATGGCGTGGAAGCGGAATCCGGGGTGGAAAACGGCCGTTGGAAAACAGACGCCTCTTTCCCCGGCGGCCTTACCCTCGATGGCGATACCATTTTTGCCGGTGGCCTTGATAACCGGGTTCGTGCCTTGGACCGTACTTCACCTGGTTCAGAGCTGTGGATGTTTGAGGCTGCCAACGGTGTTTGGGGCGCCCCTACCGCTGTGGATGAATTCGTTTTCTTTGGCGATATGACTGGCAACGTGTATGCCGTTGCGGGGGACACAGGCGCTTTGCTTTGGCAACAAGCCGTCAGTGGCCCTATTGTTACCAGCCCGGTGGTGGTTGATGGTGTGCTGTATATTGCCTCAGAGGGGGACCCGGAAAACCGGACGCCTACATGGCAGTTAACCGCGTTTAATTCGGCGGATGGCGCTCAACTGTGGCAGCAGTCGCCCCCGGCAGGCATCTATACGACGCCGGTGGTAGTTGGCGATTTAGTGGTCGGTGTGATGCATGGCGCAGGCAACGGCGATCTGCTCATTGCGTACGACATAACAACTGGGGTTCAGCAGTGGACTTATGCTCCTGAAAATTAAGCCCAAACGCTGGATAGGATAAATAATTATGAGTTTAATCTGGAACGAATATGTTATAAACCCCATGCTAAACGCCATGTTGCTGCTGTATGATTTTTTGGGCAACAACCTCGTTCTAGCTATTTTGGTGTTTACCATACTCATTCGTCTGCTCACGCTGCCCCTTAATTTAAAACAGCAGCGCTCGATGATGCGCACCCAGCAGATGCAGCCCCAAATACAAGCTATCCAAAAGAAATACAAAGACAACCCGCAGAAAATGCAGGAAGAATTTGCTAAAGTTGGCTACAATCCGGCAGAGTCGCTGACGGGTTGTTTGCCTTTGTTGATTCAGATGCCCATCCTTTTTGGCATGTTTCGGGTCTTCAGTATTATGCTGGGCACAACGCCGTTGGCTTTGTATGAATTAACGCAGCGCGTGTATGCCGGTATTGATCTCAATTCCATTTTGCCCATTGATAACACGTTTTTCATTTGGAATTTGGGGCAGCCGGACCCGTTTTTGATTTTGCCGATTTTGGTGTTTGTCACCATGTTTGTCCAGCAAAAAATTATGACGCCGCCCAAAAAAGAGGGCAAGGGCAAACAAGATGATCCGACAGCTGCCATGTCGCAGTCGATGCTGTATACGATGCCGTTGATGTTTGGCTTTTTCTCCTTGCAATTCCAGGCGGGTTTATCGATTTACTTCATTTTTTCAAATGTGCTTGGTATTTTGCAAAGCTGGTATACGCGTAAGGCAGTGCCGCCGCTTGAGCCGCTGCCTGTGAAAACAGAGACAACTGTTATTGATCAGCCAGTTGAGACCGCTCAAGCGAAAGTCCTGGGGCCAAAGCCTGAGTATAAAGCAAAACCGCCTACTTCTAAACGAAAGCGGCGCTCTGCAAAACGGTGAAATTGATGATTAGCTGGTAGCTAACGGCCGTTTAGCCGTTAGCTACCGATATTTGTTATTGGGAAAAGTGAGTCACTATGACGGAAAAAGCAATTGAAGCACGGGGTTCAGATGTAGAAGCTGCCATTCGTTCCGGGTTATCCAAACTGGGGTTGCAGCGAGATGAGGTTGTCATTGAAGTGTTGGATGGCGGCAGTAAAGGTTTGTTGGGGATTGGCGCCCGGGATGCAGTGGTGCGTTTAAAGGCGACTGTGATAGCAGAACCGGTCGTGGTACCGGTGGAGCAGCCAGCCCCGCCCCCGGTACCGGCGCCCACCATGGCAAAAACCGCAGAAGTGAAAGTGGAGAAGGTAGAGCCAGTAACGGCCGTTTCCATACCCCAGTTTGACGATGATCTTGAACTAGAGGCTGAACAGGAAACAGAACGGAATTCAGCAGTGGAGGTCATAGCTACACTGCTGGGGAAAATGCATATTTCGGCCGAGATCACCACATCGTTGACGGAGCCAGACGATGTGACCGGCAAACGCATCAACGTCATCGAGATTCATGGTGACGATTTAAGCACCCTGATCGGACCCCGCGGCGAAACGCTTAATGCGCTGCAATACATCACCCGCCTAATGGTTGGGCACAATCTGCAAACGCGCGCCAATTTTGTGATTGATGTCGAAGGTTATCGGCAGCGGCGCGAACAGGCGTTGGCTCGTCTGGCAGACCGCATGGCGCGTAAAGTCGCCAAGCAGAAACGCCCCATGAGCCTGGAACCGATGCCGCCTCACGAACGGCGCATCATCCATATGACCTTGCGCAATGATAAATATGTCTATACCGAATCTACGGGGGAGGGAAACCGGCGCAAGGTGCGCATCATTCCCAAACGCGCATCCTGATGTGAATTTAAATAGTTCACTACCTGTTATTAACCTTTGGTGCTAGTTCATAGGCTGAACTCGGCGATGGAAAAATGGACACACCCATCTTCATCAACCTGAATACCATTCCATTGAACCAGTGTATTGAACAGAGCCATCGTGTAGGCAAGTCGGCTTTGGAAATACGACCAGGCGCGATGCATCACCTTCTTAAAATGACAGACCAAAGTCAACATCGA
>JAWOGU010000369.1:0-7523 GCA_046496595.1 Chloroflexota bacterium | reverse complement strand
CTTACCTTATACCCCTGTTCCCGCAGCGTCAGATTCAGCGCCGCGCTGATTGCTTCCTGTCGTTCCAGAGTGTCAGCGTCACCCACTACCCGAAAAGAAGACGCTTGCCCTGGCATATTGGTCAGCCTGGAAATCGTTTCGTTGTTGGCATAAGCCAGTGTATCACCAATCATGTCGATAAAGCGGAAGATACCCACCACTTCCCACGCTTCCACCCGGTTCCCCGGCAAATCCACGCGCAGGGCATCGCCCGGTTTAAGGTCCGGGTAAAGGTTCCAGATGGAGTCGGCCACCACCAACGCCTTTTCATCCGTTGGCGCCAGCCAGCGCCCTGCCAGCATATCGGCTTCCAGCAGCGTAGAGTCGTTGGGCGGCGCAATGATGATCAGGTTGGAAAGCAGATCGTCGTTTTCATTCACGATCTCGCCGGCAGCGCCGCCCCAGCCCTCCACATATTCCACACCGGGAATCTGGTACGCCAACTGCTCCACCTGCGAAATGCGGTACGGTTCTTTGAAGCTCACAGTCACATCGGCCATAAAATGCTGGCCTAACATATCCATGAAACTGTCCAACGAAAAACGCACGTTAAACACAGCAATAAAAATCGCGCCGGCCACGATGAGGGTAAACAATGTCAGCGCCAGTCGCCCTTTGCGCCGGAATGTGTTGCGAATGGACAGCAATAACGGCCGTGACAGCCATTTGAACCAGACCCCCAGTTTATCCAGCAGACCTGTGCCGCTGCTCTGTTCGCCGGGACTTTCTTCACTAATAGCGCGGCGGACCGTCGTCTTAGCGCCCTTGTTAACGGGAAAATAGCCGGCGATCAGGGGTATGGCGAAGGCGAGGATAATTTGCAGCCCCACCGCCGCCGGCACCACCCGAAAACCTTGGATTTCCACGCTCATGAAATTGCCCATAAACAACGATAATCCATAACCGGCAGCCATGCCCAACGGTACCGAAATTACCAGCGCCATCATTCCATAACCGATAATCAGGGCGATATACATCACGGAAATGTTCAGACTGCGTGCGCCTACCAGCTTCATCACGCCGATCTGGCGGCGGTGTTGGGTGAGCAGCGCATTTAGTGTGTTGACGATGAGCGAACTGCTCAACAGCATGATCAAAACGCCCAACGCTCCCAACACGTTGACCATCGCCAGGACGGTGGAGGCCATAGGGTGTTCAGTGGTGAGATTGGTATTGGTGCGATAAACGGCGCCGCCAGTACGCTCGATTTTGTCTTCAACCAGGGCGGCAACGGCCGTTATCACCGCCTCATCCTCCCCATTTTCCGTACGCACGTAAAGCCGGTTGTACTGCTCATGGCCGCCCAACCACTCAGCCGTCGCCAGGGTGGCATACCCGCGCGGCGGCGAGGCAAAATCGCCGGCGGCGTATTGGTCGCCTACCACGCCCACCACCGGCATCCTGCGCAGCGTGCCGTCGGCCAATTGAATCAACGCCTCATCCCCTGGCTGCAAACCGGTGCTGTTCATGGGGTCTTCGCGCACCAGCAGTTCCCGATTAGCGGGAGAGAGGGCGCCGCTCACCGGCGTCAGCAAGTTAATGGTAGCAGTTGTGTAATCCTCCGCCGTCATCACGTCCAGCGGCTTCCAGGACTGACCATCCTGGCTGACGCGCACCGAGACCATGTGGCGTCCTTCCGCGTCGGCTACGCCTGGAATGCGCGCCACAGCTCTAACCAGATCCTCGTCAAACGGATCGGTGATGATTTCAATGTTGGCCGGCTGCGCGGAGGCGTAGCTCACGGCAATGTCTTGCGCAAATATCACATACATCGTAACAATGGTACCCACGGCAAACACGCCCACGGCGATAGAAGCCACCACCAGGGCGGTGCGGGATTTGTTAGCGCCTAAATCCGCCAGGACTTTGCGCCAACTGGGTCTCAAAAATTCCATTTTCATACCACTGCCTCCTGACGGCTCAACGCCTGTAACTGGCGGCGCGCCATATTTTCGGCGCGCCGTTCTTTGGCGACCTGCAGCAGCAGTTGGGTGGTCGGCGGCGATTCGGCCATGATTTTGAAGAAGTGGGTTTTGGGCAGCAGCGCCAGTTCGACGGGGTCACCGCCGGCGCGGACCGTCGCCACTGCTTTTTCGTCGCCCATCAGCTCCACTTCGCCGAAAAATTGATGCGTGGACAGGGTGATAACGGCCGTTCCCCCTTCGTCCTCCACAACCACTTGCCCGTCCCCCACTATGTAAAAGTAATCTACCGGCTCGCCCTGGCGAATAATGATCTCACCCGCCTCATAAACTCGTTTTTCCACGTCATGAGTCGCTTGCAGCATTTGTGGATGGTCCAGCGAAGGCAGGGCGCCGGCTACCGTCTCGTCCACAATCTCGCCGTCCGAAATAATCACCGTGCGGTCCACCCGGCTCGTCAGCGAGGGATCATGCGTCACAATCAGAATGGTCTTGCCCCGCGCCGCCAGTTCGCGGAACACCCGAATCACCACGTCCGCCGAGCGGCTGTCCAGATTGCCCGTCGGCTCATCGGCCACGATGATGGCCGGGTCGGTCGCCAGGGAGCGGGCAATGGCCGCCGCCTGCTGCTGCCCGTTGGACACGTTCGAGGGCAGATCATGAGCGTGCGCTTCCAGCCCCACCATTTTCAACAGCTCCAGCGCCCGCTTCGGCCGTTCCTGATAGGCGTGGATGTTGCAGTAATCCATCGGCAAAATGGTGTTTTCCAACAGCGTCAGCGTGGGCAGCAGTTGGAAAAACTGGAACACAATACCCACGTTGCGCCCGCGCCACAACGCCCGTTTGCTTTCAGACAGGCTGTAAATATCTTCGCCGCCCATCAGCACCTTGCCGGTCGTGGGATGGTCGATGCCGGTGAGCATATTCAGCAGCGTCGATTTGCCGCTGCCCGATTTGCCCACAATCGCCACAAACTGCCCGTATTCAATTTCCAGATCAACGCCCTTGAGCGCCGTAAAACTACCCGCCGCGTTGACGTAGGTTTTCACCACATCTTGCAGCAAAACGGCCGGTTTAGACGTGTCGTGGCTGGCAATCGTGTTCAGGTTCGCCAGCAGGGTTTCCGTATCGCCATGATCGGCAATCACTTGTTCAGGCAAGATTTCAAGCGGCGCTGCCGCCTCATGCGTTTCGTGGTCCAGCTCCTCCACCAGTTTGCCGTCTGAAATAAACAGGCAGCGGGAAAAACGGCTTGCTAGGTCCATGTCATGGGTCACCATGATGACGGTTTTGCCCTGTTCTACCAGTCTGGCAAAGATATTGAAGATGATGTCGGCTGTTACCGTGTCCAGGCTGCCTGTCGGTTCATCGGCGACAATGACGGAGGGGTCATTGACCAGGGCGCGGGCGATGGCGACCCGCTGCTTTTGGCCGCCGGAGATGTGGGCGGGCAGTTTGTAGGCGTGTTCGCTCAACTCCACGATGTCCAGCAGCGCCAGGGCGCGTTCCCGGCTGACGCCCGGTTGGTAGCGTCCGGCAAAATCCAAGGGCAGCATAATATTGTTCACCAGATCCAACTGCGGCATCAGTTCAAAGGATTGGTAGACAATGCCCATGTTCTGACCGCGCCAGACGGATAGTTCATCCTGGCTCATTTTGCCGATGGACTGGACAGGGGAACGGCCGTTTTGCCCTATTTGCTCTGGGGGATAAAAAAGAACTTCGCCGGAGGTAATAGCGCTCACGCCGGAGATCATGTTAAGCAGAGTGGTTTTACCGGCGCCGGATTTGCCGATGACGCCCAAAAGCTCCCCGCGCTTTACATCGAAGGAGACACCGTTGAGAGCTTCAAACCCACCCGCACCCGTGTGGTATATTTTGACGACATCCTTTAATTGGAAAATCGTTTCGGTCATTTCTGTTTATTTCCTAAATTATAGCTCTTTGGGATTTGGTGGGGTTTGACATAGCGAGTAGCGGGTGGCGAGGTGCGAGTCCAGAATGGAAACCCGCTGCTCGCACCTCACTACCCTGTCAACCCCATGAATTTCTGAAGACTCAAAATAGTTTAATCTTTCACAAATGGCAACGGCAAGAGGACTATTGTCATTGAGCGCTCATTGAAAACAGCTTGCCATTGCCATTTTTTGTTCAATTTTGTATAGTCTGGACAACAAGTTGAATGATTGTTCCGGGCAACTGGCGAGACCGTGGAAAGGACCACAAGGAAGCCCGGAAATGCCATTAGATCAGCCGCTCGTCTGGGCTGGGCGCCGGGAAGCTGTGACCGGCGCCTTTTTTTGCCTGCTGCCGGGTGCGATTAATCGAAAATGTAAGGCTTATCGCAGATGGTTAATCTGCCCGGATGGGAAACGCTTAAAATTTATATGAGGTGAAATTCTATGCAAGACATTGTTTATGAGTTGATTGAAGCGGAAGAGGTGCGGCAGCGCGAGAAGATCGGGTTAATTCCTTCAGAGAACCACACGTCGCCGGAGGTAACGGCCGTTCTCTCTTCCTGCCTCTCCAGCAAATACGCCGAAGGCTATGCCAAACGCCGCTACTACGAAGGCAACCAGATTGTCGATGAGATTGAAACGCTGGCGATTGACCGCCTGAAAACGCTCTTTGGCGTGCCCTACGCCAACGTGCAGCCCTACTCCGGCTCACCGGCAAACTCCGCCATCCAGTTTGCCCTGCTGGAACCGGGCGATACCATCATGGGTCTGGCGCTGGCAGGCGGCGGCCACCTGACGCACGGCCATCCCAACGTCACCTTCTCCGGCAAATATTTCAAGTCCGTGCAGTACGGTTTGGACGAAAATGCGCGCATCGACTTTGACCAGATGCTGGCGCTGGCCCTGGAACACCGGCCAAAAATGATTATCGCCGGCACTACGTCTTATCCCTTTACGCTTGATTTCGCCAAATTCCGCGAAGTAGCCGATGCAGTGGGCGCCTGGCTGCTAGCCGACATCTCCCACATCACCGGGCTGGTGATTGGCGGGGAACATCCGTCGCCCGTGCCCTACGCCGATGTGATTATGTCAACCACACACAAGACCTTTCGCGGTCCGCGCGGCGCCATGATTTTGGTGACGGAACGCGGGCTGGCGCGAGATCCGAAGCTGGGTGCGGCCATCAACTCGGCCATTATTCCCGGCTTGCAAGGCGGACCGCACCTGCACACGATTGCCGGGATTGCCATTGCCGCCCGGCAGGCTGGCGAACCAAACTTTAAGACTTACGCGCAACAAGTTCGCGCCAACGCCGACGCCCTGGCCGAAGCATTGCAGGCGCGCGGTCTGAAGCTGGTCGGCGGCGGCACGGAAAACCATTTAATGGTGGTGGATTTGACGCCATTTAGCGTGGGACTGGGCACGCAGGCGGCGTTTGCCCTGGACGTGGCGGGTATTTACGCCAATCGCAATTCCATCCCAAATGAACCTGGCTCCCCGTTCTACCCCTCCGGGCTGCGCATCGGCACGCCGCTGGTGACGACGCGGGGCATGGGGCCGGCGGAAATGGTGCGCATTGCCGACTGGATTACCCGCGTAGTGGATCATGTCAAAGCAGAAGCGCTGCCTGCCGACGGCAAGGAGCGGGCGGCGTTCTTGAAGGCGTTTAAGGCGCAAGCGGTAGAAGACCCGGTCTTGTTGGGAATTTGCCAGGAAGTGAAAGAGATGGCCTGCCGGTTCCCGTTGTTTGCGGAGACAAGTGTGGCAGAAACGGCCGTTTAACTACAGATGAAACCGGCGCATGGAGGGATTGGAAAACGGCCGTTGCCGGTCGGCGCGGTTTATCTCACCCTTAATCACTCTTCATGGGAAAGAGAACAGATTTATGCAACATTTGAACATTGACAAGGAGCAATCAAAAGGGTGGTTCTTTGGTCCTTGGAATTCCAAAGTACCTATTCCCGTCGGATATGCGACTGAAGGCGTCAATGAGGAACATTATCACGAGCGCATGTTCGAAATATATCTGGTGGCACAAGGCCAAAGTACGATTGCCATCAATGGTACCGAATTAATTTTGAGACAGGGAGATGTTCTGTTAGTCGAGCCAGGTGAAGTTCATACATTTGTTGATAGTTCCGAGGATTATCTGCACTTTGTCATTCATGCTCCGTTTGTGCAGGGGGATAAAATCATTACCCGATGACAGAGAAACAGCGCCAAGGCGGTTGTGTTATAATCTCATCATCAAATTAACTGTTGACTCTACCGAAAAAAGCTCACGCAAAGGCGCAAAGACGCAAAGTTACTCGAGAGAAAATCTGCGCCATCTGCGGAATCTGTGGTTTTTTCAGTGCAGTCACCTGTTCTTCTGTCAAAAGAGGCAAGAATTATGGCGACAAAAGATGTTCGCGAACAACTTCATCAGCAAATTAACCGTTTGCCAGACGAAATTGTGGAGCAAATTGCAGATTTCACGTTGTTTGTCATGACAAGGCGACAAATGTTGGTCTATGCCGACTGGGATCGCGATCAATGGCGTGATTTTTCGTTGGAACAGTTTTTTAGTGAAGATGATGAAGTTGAATATACTTTGAAAGATGCGCGAGAAATATATAACCGATGAAACCGGGCGACATCATTCTTATTCGATTTCCCCAAGCTGATTTACAGGCTGGAAAACTCCGGCCTGCTTTGATTATTGCTATCACTCCCGGTCCTTATTCAGATGTATTGTTGGCCCTCATTTCCTCACGCACTTACCAGACGATACCGGAGTTTGATGAGATAGTTGACCCATCTGATTCTGATTATCAGGCTTCCGGTTTAAAAGTGCGTTCTGTTGTTCGATTGTCCAGGTTGGCGACTGTCGAATCTTCTGTCATTAATGCACGCCTCGGCAACATCTCCCCAGAAAGATTACAGCAACTCAAAGAGCGCCTGGTTGACTGGCTGCAAAAGCAAACGTAATGTGCGGTGCATGCCAATGGCCCGTCTAGCCACACTTACAGTGGACGGACGAGAACGGTGATTTTTCGGGTAGACGGTGTCCCCTCTCTACCCGCCCGCCGCAAGAGTAGGCGTTAGATCGCCAGGCAGGAGAAGTTGGCCGAGTCCATGTCCCGTAATTCCGTATTACTGAACGGGGCATGTGGGGTAACGGAAACGGCCGTCCAACAACGATGAAACTGGCGCAATGAGAGATTGGAAAACGGCCATTTCCGGTCAGCGCAGCTTATCTCATTTGTTAGGGGCGCAAACCTCAAGCACTGACAACCGTCACGTAACAGCGTACATTTAGCATATGATTAAGTCATTGTTGAAATTTGTGACTATCATTAAGATGAGGTGTGACATATGATCGAAATTCGCAAAGAAGAACAAAACGACCAAACTGCTATTCATCATCTCAACCTGGCTGCATTTGAAAATGGCCCGGAGGCGGTGCTCGTAGACAAACTCCGGGCTTCTTGTGACAACTATGTTTCTTTTGTTGCTGTCGACCAAGGCGCCGTTGTTGGGCACATTTTGTTTACCCCAATTACTATCGACAATAGCGGCCTGATCGGGATGGGATTGGCTCCGATGGCAGTATTGCCATCAC
>JAWOGU010000350.1:0-2936 GCA_046496595.1 Chloroflexota bacterium | reverse complement strand
GGTAAGAACTTACATTGGGACCACACCAGGCTTGCAAACCGCCCAGCGGATTGCTATAGCTGGAATTTACCGCACCAGTGTAACCACCTACCAACAAATCAGCATTCGGTACCTGCGTCCAACTCGCGCCGCCATCAGCGCTGATCTCCAGGATACCGCCGTCGAAGCAAGCTGTTGTGCTAGACTCCAGGTTGGGGGCGTGCCAGAACTTGAGTAAAACCGGATTCTCGCCTGTGGGCAGTGTCATAGAGGGCGAAGCCAGCCGTTGGTCGGTGATCGCCGCTGTGCCCATGCCGCGGAAATGATTCGCGCCTTCATACGGGTTCGTGGTGGACAATGACCACGTGTTACCCGTGCCGCTAGAGGTCCAACCGCCCTCACCGCCCTCAAAGCCATATTCGTAAATGACGTTAGGCGTCGTGCCCGATGCACAGTCGCCGGGGGCTGCCAAAGTGGTGAAACTCCTGGTCGTCGAATAGACGCCCACCCCGCAGGCATTGTCGGCCCATACCCGCCAATAGTAAGTTGTGCTGGTATTCAACGTTACGTCAGAGGTCCAGGCGGGATTGGTCAAACCGCTGGCCGCAGCCACGACATTTGTAAAACCGGCGTCCGTGGCCACCTGAATGCTGTACGAGGCGGCGCCAGGCAGCGCGTTCCAGGTGAAGGTGGGCGCGGCCGGGATGTTCGGGGCGCCATTCGCCGGCGTCAGCAGGGCAGGCGCGGCTGGGGCGGCCGCGACTACGTCCAAGGACACTGTGCTGGATTGTGTCAGGGTGGGGGTGATGACGCTGACGCCCGACACGATGAAACTGTACGAGCCTGCTGGCGCGCCGCTGATGGTTAAGGCGCTGGAGCCGGGCGGGGTTGCCGGGTTGGAGGTGAAGCTGGCTGTACCGGGGCTGCCCACTGTACTCAAAGTCACGCCGCCAGTGAAGCCGGAAACGGCCGTTAAAGCGACATTGTAACTGGCGCTGGCCGGTAGACAGATATGCTGACTGTCAGGCGTCACGTTCAGCGTAAAATTTGTGTCGCCACAAGCGTCAAAGCGGAAGGCGCCGATGCGCGTGCTCCACTGGCTGGATTCATTCCACTGACCGGTGAACCAGAAAGTACAGCCGTCAATGGGGTCTATGCCCATCGCCGAATAATCGCCGTAACGGTTGCTGCTGTTATTGGCCGAGCCATTTACCAGCGTGTACTCGCCCTGCGGCATCGTCCCCAGCGGGTCAGACGCCAGACGACCCGTATAACGGATGGAGGGGTAGATAGTCTGGCTGGAAACATTGTAGGCCAGGGCAATGTTGCCGGCGCCGTCCATGGCAATACCGCCCATCCAGCGGTTGTCATTGGTGGTGGGACCGTAAGTGCCTTCCTGGTGCAACGTCCAGGCGCCTGCGCCGACCTTCCGTAGTTCAAACCAGCGAATGCCGCCGATATTGCCGCCAATATCGGTGACAAAGTTGCCGACCAGGGACTCATGCGCGCCGAAGTTGCGGTAAGCCAGCCGGTTCATAATCACCTCACGCAGCGGATCCAAAGAACTGCCTGAACCCTGGGACACACCGGGCATACCCATGCAGGAGAACGAAGTCAGGCCGCACAGGGTAGAGTCAAATTCGGCCGTCAAGATGTCGGCAATTTTGGCGAAGGTAGAGTTGGCGGGCGTGGTCCAGTTTACGGAGAAGGCCCACACCTCCAGGATGTCGTTGCTGGGATAACCAACCACGCCATGGGCTTCCGTGTCCACATGGCGCATGATGTAGTTGGGCGCGCCAGACGGCGGCGGGGTCATCCCGTCCAGGTCGGCCGGGGTCAACGCCTGGAAGCCGAAACCAGCCAGTCCTGGCGCGGTGAAGCGCTGCGCTGAGGATGTCGCGCCGGCCAGCATGGCGGCCCGGTTGAAAGCATATATCGCCGGGCCGCCAGTCTCGTTGGCGGTGGCGTAGTACGCATCCGGCCAGACGCCGTATTTGGGGTAGTCGGGGAAAGTGGGTGTGCTGAATTGATAGGAATAGTAAGCGCCGGTGGGGTCAGGCGTTTGCGAGACATAGGTGCAGAGGGAGTTGCCCGAACCGAATTCACTGAGGAACCAGCGGTCGGCTAACTGGTCGTAGAGCACAATGGGGTCGCCATCGTTGGTGGCGCAGCCGCCAAGCGCCGAAAGCGAGAAGGCTGGAATCACCAGCGCCCCGGTCGTTTTGTCGTAGATGGCGACGCGGGTGGCGTTGATCATCTGAATGTAGTGGTCCTTGCCGATGTCGCCCACGGTGTCGGGTGGATTGACAGAGGAATAACCCTGACCGTTGAAATTGAAGATGGGGGTGTTGAAGTTATCGATCCGGGTTGTTTGCGCCGCCGCTTGCACTGCCAACAGAGGGTCAGGCCCGTTGGGCGGGTCGAAGTCTGAATCTGGTTGGGGGCCGAAATTCTGGCGCGGGTTGATTTCGCGGTCCAGGGTGGGGAGAAGCTCGCTGGGCGGTAAATCGCGCGCGGCCAGAGTGAGGACGGGCGACACCGGCTCGCCGACCCAATGGTCTATATCAGGGGTGGTTTGCAGATCGGCCGGCGCCATCAAGGCAACACCAGCCGGGCTGCGCTGTCCCATTTGCTGCGCGGTGTTGGTCAGATCGGCCGGTATCCAGATCACCAGCCCAATCAGGACCAGGATGAGGAAGGCGCCAAAAAACTTGCGTGTGATTTTCATGTGTTCTCCTGTCTACATGGTGGATAAAGTTTGCGAGGGCATAAAGTTACATTTCATCTGGTGGCGAGTGGCAGGTGGCGAGTGGCAGGTTACTCTGGCAAAAGTCACCTGCAACCCTTCGGCGAACTCAGGGCAGGCTCTACAACTTGCCATGCGCAGCCGGCGCCGATCGCGCTGGCTGCGTCACCGCATAGCCGAGCGCCGCGCCCATGAACGGTGCCGTGCAGGG
>JAWOGU010000324.1:0-5027 GCA_046496595.1 Chloroflexota bacterium | reverse complement strand
GGCAAACGGCCGTTTTACCGCCGCCGCCGTCTGGGCAAAAATCTCATCACCCCATTACCATGCCAGCGCTATGGATGGCTATGCGCTGCGAGCCAGAGACACGGAAGCCGCCACAGAAACCCAGCCCGTGCAGTTCACCCTGGTAAACAATCCCGAAGAGGCGGAACGCGCCAAACGACCGGCGCAGGCTGTCAATACCGGACATCCCCTGCCGGCCTGGGCCAACGCTGTGGTGATGATTGAACACACCCAGCTTTTGCCGGATGACAGGTTGGAGATTCGCGCCTCCCTGCCGCCCTGGCGTCATGTCAGACCAATGGGCGAAGATATGGTGGCCACCGAACTGGTGCTGCCGGCAAACCACAAAATCCGCCCGGTCGATTTAGGCGCGTTGGCCGGTTCCGGACATGCGGAGGTGTCAGTGTACCGGCGGCCCAAAGTCGCCGTCATCCCCACAGGCTCGGAGTTGGTGTCCCCGGAAACGGCCGTTTCCGCAGGCATATCTCCCGGTCAGATTATCGAATACAACAGCCTGGTATTGGCCGCCCAGGCTGAAAACTGGGGGGCGCAGGCCACCCGTTGGCCTATCGTGCCGGACAATTTTGCAGCCATCCAAACGGCCGTGCTGGCCGCCGCCCCAGATCACGACCTGATCTTGCTCAATGCCGGCTCATCGGCGGGCAGCGAGGATTACACGGTGCATGTGGTAGAAGCTTTGGGTGATTTGCTGGTCCATGGCGTGGCCGTGCGGCCCGGGCATCCGGTGGTGCTGGGCATGGTCCACTCCCCAGCTCCCAGCCTCCGGCCCCCAACCCCTATCATCGGCGTGCCCGGCTATCCGGTGAGCGCGGCGCTGACCGGCGAAATCTTTGTCGAACCGCTTCTGGCCCGCTGGCAGGGGCAGCCGCCCTATGAACCACCGCAGATAACGGCCGTTCTCACCCGCAAACTCAATTCCCCCACCGGCGACGACGACTACGTGCGCGTTACCGTAGGCAAAGTGGGCGACAGGGTAATAGCGACGCCTGTCAGCCGGGGCGCCGGCGTCATCACCTCCCTGGTTCGCGCCGACGGCATTGTGCGCGTGCCCCGTTTCAGCGAGGGAGTCGATGCGGGCGCGCCTGTCACCGTCCACCTGTATCGGGAAGCGCGTGACATCGAAAAGACTATCGTCGCCATCGGCAGCCACGATCTGACGCTTGACTTATTGGCCCAATTTCTGGCGGAAACGGGCAGCGGCAGCCGCCTGTCATCGGCCAACGTGGGCAGCCTGGGCGGACTGGTCGCCCTGCGGCGCAGTGAAGCACACTGCGGCGGGGCGCACCTGTTGGACCCCGAAACCGGCGTTTACAACGTCAGCTACGTGCAGCGCTACCTGCCCCAGGAAGAGATCGTCCTGGTAACATTGGTGGGGCGTGAGCAGGGGTGGATTGTGCCGCCGGGCAACCCCAAAAGACTCGCCGCCTGGACCGACGCCGCCCGCTCAGACATCCAGATTGTCAACCGGCAGCGCGGCGCAGGCACCCGTGTGCTGCTGGATTATGAACTGGAACAGCATCATCTGACATCCACTCAGGTACGCGGCTACGAGCGCGAAGAGTATACCCATCTGTCAGTCGCCGCCGCCATCGCCTCAGGCACGGCCGACGCCGGCCTGGGCATTCGCGCCGCCGCCAGGGCGCTGCATCTCGATTTTGTACCGCTCACCCATGAACGGTACGATCTGGTAATGACCCGATCCAGCTACGAAAGCGCCTTGATGCAGCCTTTGCTGGCCCTGCTCCAGGCCGAACGGTTTAAAACGGCCGTTGCCGCCCTGCCCGGTTACGATACGGAGCCTATGGGACAGGTTCAGTATGTAAGCCCTCGCCCGTTGGGAGAGGGTTAGGGAGAGGGAAGAGAGCAAAACGGCCGTTATTGTCTCTGACAGGTTTCCATGTTTCAATAAGTAGGGAACATCATGACACAAGCACCAACATTTATCGCAGATCTGCATAACCATACCACCGCTTCAGATGGCGAATACACGCCTACGGCCCTCATTCAGGCAGCCAAAGAAAGGCAGCTATGCGCCATCGGCGTTACAGACCACGACACCCTGGATGGGCTGGACGAAGCCATCGCCGCCGGAGGAAAACTGGGTATCCGGGTTGTTCCCGGCGTAGAAGTCTCGCTGCGCTTTCGGCGTCCCATTTTTGTCGGCACCCTCCATTACCTGCTGTATATCCCCGGTGCATTGTTGGCAGACCAGGCGTTCCGCCGGCAGGCCGCCGGCATATTCAGCCAGGGTCGCGGCAGCGGGCTGGTGCGGGCGCGCGTCGCCGCCATCAACGAGATATTCGGCCCTGAGGGCAAAACGCCCTTGCTGAAACAGGACTTGACAGCGATGGAAGTGGAAGCCTTAGCGCCAAATGTCACCCGGCGTCATTTTGCGCTGGCGCTCAAAGAAAATCATGGCCTGGACCGGGAACAAATCAACGCACTCATCGGCAATGACAGCCCAGCCTACGTGCCATCGGGCATTGATCCGGCCCAACTGACGCCGCTGCTGCACGCCTATCCGCAGTTGGTGCGGGTGTTTGCCCATCCTGCTGCCGGTTCCTACCCCGGCGTCAGTTTATACAACGAAGTGCTGCCCCCGCTGGAGGTAGTGGAAACGCTGCTGCCGGAGTTTTTGGACGAGCAGGTCTTGGGGCTGGACGGGTTGGAAGTACAATATCCTGGTCATGCCCCGGAGCATCGTTTGCTGCTGGCGGCCTGGGCGGAGAAATATGGATTGTTACAAACGGGTGGTTCTGACTGCCATGACCGGGTAGAACGGCCGTTAGGCGCAGCCGGCGTGGCTCAGCCAGAATTAGACGCCTTACTGGCGCGTCTTTCAGCATAACCTGGGCTTTGTTTGTATAATTATTCGAGTATCTTCTCAAAAAAGCACGGCAGAGTCGGTTGAGCCTGTCGAAACCAACGGTCTTCGACAGGCTCAGACCTCGTTTCCCCTGAATATTGAGAAGATGCTTATTCGAAATAAAATAAAGTGCTTCATATTAATTTTCACCTGCGTGTGAGGGCATAATGGCTGAGGATAGCAAGAAAACTAAATACGATGAAATTTGTTTAATATATCGCCGTTCCCGCCGTACTTTTCTGGAGTATAAAGAGGAATGCCAGGAATTTGCGCGCGATCTGATAGATGGCATGATCGAATACTTCGAGTGGCCGCATCATCAAGAAATCACCTTCATCACACTGGATGAAGAAATCGATCCGAGCAATCGCTTTTATGCTATTTCCGCCGCCATGCAAATGGATGCTGAAGATTTTTGGCACTTTGGTTTGGAACTGGTCGTTACGGAACCTGGCGGGTCTTATCCTCTGCCTTTTGTCATGAGCTTTTTCATCAAAAAAACGGGGCCGTTGTTTATCGTCAAACTGGGTCCGGCCGGCAAGGAAATAAAAATCCATGAAGATAGACGCCGCGAATTAGCGCCCTTTTATGATGCCGTATTTGTGCAAATCATGTCATTTTTCACACAGAAATATCAAGATGCCATCACCAAAGGGCTGAGTGAACCGGACTTTGTGATGCTGTTACCCCAAACAGAAACTTAATAGACATTATTGGCAGGAATAAAAAATGCCCGTAAAAATCAGCAGTTTGGGCAATGATTGCATCAAACGTGTCATCAAATTAAAAAATCGCCGTTTCCGCGACAGCCAGCAGCAAACCGTCGTTGAAGGCAGCAGAGAGGTGGCGCGCGCGCTGGCGGCTGGTATTCAACCCGTAGAGGCTTATATCTGTCCCCCTTTGCTCAAAGATCTGTTGGCCCAAGAAACAGCCCGCACCCTACTGGAACAAGCGCAAACAACTCCTCTTAAGATTTTTGAAGTCACTCCTCCTGTTTTTCAAAAAATGGCATATCGTGAAGAAAGCGGCGGCTTGTTAATTGTCATCTCTTATCTGGCGCATAATTTGGAAAATTTAGCCTTGGGTAATCCGCCATTCCTGGCTATCATTGAGGGTGTAGAAAAACCGGGTAACCTGGGCGGAATTTTGCGTACGGCCGATGCAGCCGGGGTGGATGGCGTTATTGTTTGCAGCAGCCCAAACCAGACCACAACCGATATTTATAATCCAAATGCGATTCGCGCCAGTTTAGGCGCACTCTTTACGGTGCCCACTATGATGGCTGAAAACGGCCGTTTACGAGACTGGCTGACACAACACAACATCCGGGTTGTCGCCGCCACCCCCACTGCTGCGATCCTCTATACCGCCACAGACATGACCGGCGCAACGGCCGTTGTCATGGGCAGTGAAGCAGCAGGTCTCAGCGATTTCTGGCTCCAGTCCGCCCAAGAACACGTCTCCATACCAATGGCCGGCATGGTGGACAGCTTAAACTTATCAGTAGCAACCGCTTTGCTGCTATACGAAGTCGTACGGCAAAGGGACACCGCACAACGCCAACAGCTTCAGTAACCTTGTTATCAGGACGAGTACATGCGCATCGCCTTAATCTCAGACATCCACGGAAACATCGTGTCGCTAGATGCCGTTTTAGCCGACATACATAAACAAAACGTCGATCAAATCATCTGTTTAGGTGATGTCGCCACACTCGGTCCCCAACCAGTTGCCGTCATGGATCGCATCCGCGAATTGTCCATTGAATGCATCTTAGGCAATCACGACTTCTTCTTGCTAGAGCCTTCCGTCCTGCATGAATACATGGATGCGCCCTGGTTCGCCGACTCTATCGCCTGGTGCGCTCAACAGCTTCGACCCCAAGATTTCAGCTTCATTCGCTCCTTTAAACCCGTTATAGAAATACCTTTGCCAGATCAGCATAAACTGCTTTGCTTTCACGGATCGCCCAAGTCCAATACCGACATCATCCTTGCCATGACACCGCCCACCACTGTAGACGAACTGCTAGGTGGTCACAAAGCAGCCGTCATGGTGGGCGGACATACCCATATGCAAATGATGCGGCAGCATAAAGGTATTATGCTCGTGAATGCCGGCA
>JAWOGU010000161.1:0-10680 GCA_046496595.1 Chloroflexota bacterium | reverse complement strand
GGGCGGCAGTTTCGGATCACATTGGGGAATGTCACTTATGCGGTTGCATCCTGAAATCATTGAACGGGCCATCTTAAGAGGTATGGAAGGGCCCGATCATACATATGATCATCCGGGCCATGCGTGGAATGTATATAAAAGACTGGCAGAGGATGCTGAGCAGGCGCCTGAGCTGGAAAACCTGATCCCTGAAGGCGGATTAATAGAGGCTGCAGAGACCATTGTGAAAAGGCTTGAAGAGAATCCGGTTACAGTTGAAGTAAAAGATCCCGAAACAGGGACAATCCAGAAAGTATATTTTGATGCACACTCTGCAAGGCAGCTGATGAGGGGTTATTCTGACGGCCTCGGGTCATGGCCTGCTGATATTATTACACTCTATAATGGAGACTTCACAGCTGCTGCTGAGATGATGGTGGCCAGATATAAAAGCCGGGGTCGTACTTTTAGGACGGCAAGCTATTATATGCTTGATTGCGGATCTGGAATCACTTCTGAACGGCTCGATCCAACGAGGAAGACGAAGCCAAAAAAGGCGAGGGCGGCGGCGATGAGGTAGGAAACGATTTTCATAAAAACCTCCTGTAAAAAATGGCGGGGATTGGGGATTAGGGGATAAGATTTAGAGGAAAATCTCCCTATCTCCTGATCTCCGCCTCTTGGTTGCCGGGTTATTGTACCATGTGATCTTGGGCTTGATGATACGAGATTGGGGAAAACGGCCGTAGTGCAGTTGGTCATGAATTGTGTTGATGAATGTCACACGCTGCGGGTTGCTGGTAGAATCAAGACTATGACAACTGAGCCGCAGCAGATACTCATCCAGATTTTTGACGCCATTGATGATCGGGTCAGCGAGATTGTGAAAGCGCAGCCTGCATGGCCTTGCCGCCAGGGCTGCGCTTTGTGCTGCCGCCGGCTGCCGCACCTGCCGGAAATTACGAAAACGGAGTGGGAACTGCTGGGGGCAGGCATTCAAGAGCTGCCGCCGGACATACAGACAACTGTGCGTCGGCGAATTTCAGAATTGGGAACAGGCGAAGTGCAGGGAAGTTTTATCACCTGCCCGCTGCTGGACCGGGAAATAGGGGAGTGCCTGGTGTATGCGCAGCGCCCGGCGGCGTGCCGGATGTACGGCTATTACGTTACGCGCAGCAGCAGCCGCTGGTGCGAGATGATCCAGGCACGGTATGAGGCGGGGTTTGCGGAGGGGATTGTGCTGGGCAACCAGCAGGCGGTGGATGGGGAGTTGGCGCGGCGGTTTGGCGGGAGCCGGTCGATTGAGGTGTGGTGGGCGGAGTAGAGGGATGAAGGGTTAGGGGGAGAACGGCCGTTTCCCTTTTACCACTCACCGCGACTGATAAGAGGGAAACGGCCGTCAGGCCATTAGGGGCGTATTATCATGGGCAGGTACACATTCGTACTTTGCCCACACTGGAAAGGTTGGTAGGCGGCGCTGCCGGGAACGGCCGTTGCCGCCCCAAATCCACCTTGCAGCCGGTAGGAACTACTGGACAAAAGCGCCCCGGAAGCAGTCTGCCCCACTGTATTCGTAAGTTGGAAACTGGCAGAACTAACCTGTCCCCCGGCGGCTGTTGGCCCCGCGCTCCAGAGGCGATAGCCAGAGGACGACGGCAAAGCGGGATAGAGATCCAGGCACGCTCTCAGTTGGTAGACGGCTGAACGATTGCCGGCGCCATCTTCAAGCTGCACCCAAACAGGATTCCAGTTACGGTTGTTACCCAGGAGTGACCAGGAAACGGCCGTTCCGGGCGTAAGCGCCTGCCAGGTTGTGCCATTGTTGGATAGGCGCACTTTGGCAAGACCGCTGCCTGTATCGCTGCCTTGCGGCTGCACCGACACGTTAACGTTGTTGACGGTAGCGGCGTTGTTATTGATAAGCGGGTTTCCGACCGGTTTGCTGTTGTCGTAGCGCAAGATGAAGATCGTTTTGGGGGCAGCTTCGTGCCCCACGTTGTCACGGGCTGCGACGCGCAGGTAATAGGTGGCGACCCCGCCAGAAGTGGTGATTGCGCTTGGATTAAAGTCAGCCGTGGTGCGCCAGATGTTAGGCGTTCCGGCCGGGTCTGTACCCCAGTAGATGTGGTAATCTTTGACCCCGGAGCCGCTGCCATCTGCCGCGCCGCTCCAGGCGAAGGCGGGGTCGGTGCAAGTGTTTTGCCAGATGCCGGAAACGGCCGTGCAGCCAGCATTGATGCTGGTGGGGTTAGATGGGGCGGTCACATCATAACCAAACCAACCGCGGCTTTCGACCCCAGTAGCATTGCCTGCATTGTCCCACGCCTGGACGTAAAGAGTGTGCTGCCCTTCACCGGCGGCGCTCAAGGTGGTGGAGCCGGTGCTGCCGTTTACCTGATTGTCTGGTGTGCTGTCATTCCAGCCCCACTTAGAGTAAGCGGGGCCAGTACCACCATCGGAAACGGTCCATGACAGGGTTTGATTAGTGGTATACCAGGTATTGTTGGCTGGAGTCGAAATGGAGAGGCTGGGAGGTGTTGAATCTGGGCCATTTGTCGATGTATAGCCAGTTCTGAAAGGGGCATTTGATATGGCTTGCAGCGAATTACCCTGAATGGAAATAAGCGAACTAGCCTCGAAGTGTAAATGCATTGCTGTGCCACAGCCACAAGCTGTAGCGTACATATACTGATTTGGATCACCGCACGCGGCATTAGGATTGTAAATAACGCTTTGATTGAACAAATCACCAAGGTGTTCCCCTTGTGGGATGTGGGTATTGAATTTCCCAGCAGGAACAGTGCTTTTGGTAATGTGTAAATAACCGGAACTGGGGCCATCAGGATGAATCACTTTAACCATAGCTTGATAGGGGTCGCCAGAAATGTAGCACATGGCAGCTAATGTCCCTTGCTCAATTGCCCTTACGGCGGGCGCGTTACCATTAGGTATGAAATCAAGCGAGTAACCCAGATTGGTAAAATGAAAACCCTGAGTTTTGAGCCAGGTATGCCCGCCAGTCCAGGGAAAACGATAGTCATCAGCGGTTAGAGACTGGGGATTATTAGGGGGTTGCCAGAATGATATTTGTGTAACATTGTTCTCATTTTGGTGAATCTCGAGGCGGATAATTTGCTCTTCCGATAAAGGCACCTTCCACTCATTTTCGTATACATTTGTCGGCACGAGAGCAATTTGTTGAATCCCATCTTGATCTACATATTGAACTGTCACTGTAAAATCGTATATACCCGCTGGTAATTGCTCTGGATTTGCCAGCAAGAAATCGTAAATTGCCTGTTGTAGTGCAGGATCAAATGATCCTAAAGAAAAATCAATTATTAATTGCAATTCCTCGACGGGTCTTTCGTTAGCATAAGCAATAAGCGGTTTATGATGACTAGATTTGGCTGATGGGCTGACGAGCATGAATGTGATGACCACCAGAAGTAAGACAAATGTTTTTCGGATTGAAACTAGATGAAACATAATGTGCCTCGCAATTTTTTCTGTTACTCAACTTGTACAATTTTTATGGATGATTTGTGACCGGTCTCCTGACCGATAATAACCTTTGAGTTTGATTTATTGACAAATTACGAACCAGTCAAAAGTTTGGATTTGCCCGTCTGTCCATGCGCCACCACCGGTTCTTGAAAAGAAAGCAGTAAATCTAATGCCGTCCATAGGCGAGCCTACAGTGGCACTGACATCCGCATGATAATTCCAATAGGGTTGAACAAATACCTTTATTGGGGTTTGGCACGACTCAGGTAGAAAAACAGTTTTGCTCAACAGGAATTGTGATCCACTTGAATTCACAGAAGCACTGCCAAAGAAAACCTTTGCATTATTGCCACTTGCTGAAGCTAATAAGCTTGGCGCTTGTGTTTGTGTAATTGCACCATCTGGTACAGTCAGCGCCATGCCGGCAATAGGAACGCTGCGAATTAGTTCGCGGGGGGTGAGGGTTTCGCCGCCGACGTTGATTTCCAGGTAACGGTCGCCGTTCCAGGTGGCAGTGGGGATGCCGCCGCTGGTTTTGCTGCCGAGACCGATGTTGAAAATGCCATTACTGACTGGCACGGCATTGTGGTTTTCCGGACCCCAAACACGGGTACCCCCACTGATCGCATTGTAAATAGCAAAACTCATGTCAAATGAGCCATTCTTAGGTGTGCCATTGGGCGCGGCTAAATGCCCCTGGTAGTTAATGGTCGTGGCGCTGGGGCCAGGAGCTTCGGTGGTTTGGGAGGGCGTGGCCCACACCCGTTGGGTCAGGATAAGCAGACTAACCAGTAATAGGCTGAAAATGATATTGCCAGGTGTGGGCAGCCATCGATATTTGATGTTGGAGAGGATTGTTTGTTTTTTGTCCATGTTATGATCCCTTTGATTATTGGTTTTTATTGTTTACTGTCTGGTTTAAGGCCAAGTTCATTCGATAGGAATTATTATGATTGAAAGGGTAGAGCCAAAAACCCGAGCTTTGGTTGCCGATTGGGTGGAATCAACGTACAAGCGATACGTGTAGGTTCCAGGATCGACTACTTCAGTTACGTGAGCCGAAATGGGTTGGTCAACAGTCATTGAGCCATTCGCGTAAGGACCGTCTAGTATAAGTTGATTGTCTCGATAGAATTTTAGGTAGCAATCTTGTGATCCTTGTGTACAGTTGATGGAACCACTGTACACAAGCAAAATCAAAGAGCGCCGTGATATGATAATTGGGCTATCAAATTCTGTAATAAAACTTCGAGCGTTGCGTAACGGTGTCCAACCACTTTGGCTGTTTTGTACTTGCTGAACCGGTAAACTGTTGGCGCTTTCTGCCTTCAACGCCATGCCAGCAAGGGGAACGCTGCGGATTAGTTCGCGGGGGGTGAGGGTTTCGCCGCCGACGGTGATTTGCAGGTAGCGGTCGCCGTTCCAGGTGGTGGTGGGGATGCCGCCGCTGGTTTTGCTGCCGAGACCGATGTTGAAAATGCCATTACTGACCGGCACGGCATTGTGATTTTCCGGCCCCCAAACACGAGTGCCCCCACTGGCGGCGTTGTAAATCGCGAAACTCATGTCAAATGAGCCGTTCTTGGGCGCACCATTAGGCGCAGTCAGGTTGCCCTGGTAGTTGACGGCGCTGGGGCCAGGGGCGTTTATATTTTGGACGGGTGTGGCCCAAGCGCGTTGGGTAAAGATGAGCAGCCCAATCATGAGCAGGGTGAACAGGATGTTGCCGGGGGCAGGCAGCCATCTATTCCAATGTGCAGCCTGTGGGGGTTGAGCCTGGTGGTTTTGCCGCCAATTGGCGATGTGGTGTAACAGGTTTTGGCGTTCGTTCATTATCTTATTTCCTTTTTTGTTATAATGACCATTAAATTGCACCTTTTTAGGAGGCATATGCAAACCGTAACGATTTCTTTACCTGATCACGTATATCGGCAGGTGAAACAAAGGTCGCAGCAAAATCAACGCGAGATTGCCGATGAATTGGTGTCGGTCGTGATTGAGGCGCTGCCAGAAGCAGACGCCCGGACTGATTGGGAGGCGGATTTGGCACAATTGGCTTTATTGAGTGACGATGAGTTATGGGCCGCCGCCCGCACGCAGGCTACAGAAGCGGAAAACGAACAAATGCAGCAGTTATTAGCCAGACAAAAGCGACTTGGTTTGACAACGGCCGAACAAGAAGAACTGACGCTGTTGGCAAATTTTTTCCGGCGCATCATGTTGGTGCGGGCGGAAGCGGCCGTTTTGCTCAAAGACCGCGGCCATGATATTCGTTCCCTCGGCCCATCCACCCAGGTATGAGCCAGTCTTACATTCCCGCTGCTTTGCGCCAGGAGGTGATAGATACTTCTCGACCCTGGTGCTGTTACTGCCTCACCCAGACAAATATTACCGGTGTCTTGCTGACGGTGGATCATATTATTCCAGAGGCATTGGGCGGCATGACTGTACGGTCGAATCTCTGCCTGGCCTGCTGGGAATGCAACCTGTTTAAGGGCCAGCATACTGCCGGTTCTGATCCCGTAACCCATCGTCAATTTCCTTTGTTTAACCCCGATACCCAGCAATGGTCTGACCATTTCGCCTGGGATGAAACTGCCGCCCGGCTTGTGGGCAAAACACCTATTGGTCGCGTGACTATTCAGGTGCTGCGCTTGAATCGAGATCATTTGGTACACGCTCGCGGCCGTTGGGTGGTGGCTGGTTGGCATCCACCACAAGATTAAATGATGTTGGGTGAGTAACGGCCGTTTTCTCTCGTTTTCTGCTTATAGAAATATTGTTACTCTCCAACTAAAAACCAGGAAAGAGTTGTGTGGTTTTCGATAGCTGCATTGCTTCCCCCAGCTGCCTTACATACTTGTAATTTAATCGTATGTGTTCCAGGTGATAGCGGCACACGCATAGATTGCCCTACTGTACCCCGAACATTGCCTTCTAATACGGTTTGGCGTCCAGCAGATGAGCCATCTACGTTAAGGACACCCACAACATAGCTTCCAGTTGACACCATATCAAACGTAGCATGAGCCATCAAAATGACATTTGTGTCGACGGTAATCGTCTGTGTGGTACCGGGTACATCTTGAAAAGTAAAACATGATGCCGTAATGTTCATTATCCCACCTGAGAGACCCACTTCACCGCTGTTTAAATTTACATTTCGAGCTGTGATGGCTCCGTCGGGAACGGCCAGGGCCATGCCAGCAATGGGAACGCTGCGTATCAGTTCACGAGGCGTGAGGGTTTCGCCGCCGACAGTGATTTGCAGATAACGGTCGCCATTCCAGATGGTGGTGGGGATGCCGCCGCTGGTTTTACTGCCCAGGCCGATATTGAAAATGCCATTGCTGACCGGAACAGCATTATGATTTTCCGGTCCCCAAACACGGGTCCCCCCACTGGCGGCATTGTAAATGGCGAAACTCATATCAAACGAACCGTTCTTGGGTACGCCATTGGGAGCGGTCAGATGCCCCTGATAATTGATGGTGGCGGCGCTGGGGCCAGGCGCGTCGGTGTTTTGGGCGGGCGTAGCCCATACGCGCTGGGTGAGAATAAGCAGGCAGAAAAGCAGCAGGGCGCCGCCGTTGGGGATGAACCATTTTAGTTTGTTTACTAAACTACTTGAGTGTTTCATACTTTACTCCTTACAGGCTTCATGAATACAAAATTGATCAAAACAAGACCCCCCAACGGCCGTTACCATCGAGAGGTCTTGTCTTAACGCGGTCTGAAACTGTTTTCTAAAGTCCTCCCCGTCCATTGTCCCAACTGACTGCCTGAAGTATACTGCCCAGGTTGCAAACAGCAGCGCCTTGCCGGACAGTTTTCGGACAGATAACGGACAAAATGGGTAACAGAAGGTAGTACATTAGTCATGAACGTTGACGCCATCACCCTTGATCTGGTCAAACAAACCCTCATCGCCTGGCAAAAGGTAGAGGATCTGCCCTCTGATATCTGGCAGCTTGATTTCCTGCGTCAATTTTGCCCGGCGGGTGAGGCGGAGTTGAATTTGCTGTTTTATGATTATGTGCAGGCGCTCATTGAGGCGCGTCTGCAGGAACAGCGGCTTTCTGAAGGACTGCCCCATTCGTCTCGTCCCCCTATGACCCGGGCGGCCATAACGGCCGTTCTTGCCCAAGATTTTCGCTGTGATAATGTTGAACTGGAAATCTGGAGCGCCCTCTACCATCAATACATCAGCCCTATTCCGCTGACCGAAGCCGACCTGCAAAGAGCTTTGCCCGTTACCCCGCGCAACTATCGCCGGCGCGCCCAAATTGGCTTAGGCCGCCTGACCTGGCTGTTACGCCGGGCGGAAATGGAGGCGCATCAACACAGTCGTACCCAGCACTTGAGCCGTTTATTACCGCAGCCGGATTATCTGGAACTGCTTGGCGTCGGTGATGTGCTGGCGCGGATTCAGGCTTTGTTAACGACGCCTCATGCCGGATCATTTATCAGCATTGAGGGACTGGGCGGCATCGGCAAAACGTCTCTGGCATTAGCCACCGCTTACCGTCAGGCCGAAACAGAAACCTGGGAAGATATTTTATGGGTCAGCGCCCGCCAGCAGCGTTTGGAAACCTCAGGCGAATTGGTCCTTGAAAAACGCCCCGCGCGCACCTTGAGAGACATTGTGGATCGCCTGGTGGATCAGACAGGACAAATGCACCTGGCCGGGCTGCCTGTTCAAGACAAATTGTTACGCTTGCAAGCTCTGTTTGTGGATAAGCCCTATCTGGTCGTCATTGATAATTTAGAAACGATAGCTGATGTTGAAATGCTGCTGCCTGCTTTGCAGCCGGGCGCCGGCAAAACACGCTTTTTGCTCACCAGCCGGCAAACCATGAGCCAATATTCGTTTGTGCGGGTGATACCGGCGCCGGCGTTGTCACTGGCCGACAGTCAGGCGTTGATGGAGTTTGAGATGAGCCGCCTGGGGCTGGTCATTGAGATAAGTCAGCGTGACTTGAAGCGCCTGTATCATCTGATCGGCGGCCTGCCGTTGGCCTTGAAGTTAACAGCCGCACAGCTTCAGCGCCGTTCGCTGCCGGATGTATTGCAGCAGTTGCAAGATGCCCAGTCACCCACGCCGTATCGCTTATACACCTATATTTACCGCATGACGTGGGAGATGCTGACGGATCCGGCGCGGCAGCTTTTGTTGAGTACGCTGGATATTGCGCCGGATGGCGACAATGCGACCTGGCTGCGCGGGATGAGCGCCCTGGCGGACGATGAATTTGAAGCGGCGTTGGATCAACTGCTGGATTATTTGCTGTTAGAAGCCGGCGGCGACGTGACGCAGCGGGTTTATAAATTACATCGTCTGACGGCTACGTTTTTACAGACGGATGTTCTGGGCGGCTGGGCTGACGACATGATGGTGGTGTGATGACAACGGCCGTTTCCCTTTCCCCCATCGCCTCTTCTCCAAACTGGGCCGCGCGTTATGAACAGCAGTTCGCGCCCAAATTCGCCTGGGCTGTCCAGTTTGTGCAGACAACCCCTCCCGCTGACGTTCGCTCCCACTTCCCTTCACTGCTGATATTGTTGGAACGGGGCTGGCAGCGGCCGTTTCTCCATCCCCTGGCCGCCGATCTCATTGCCGCCCTGCATCCCCTGCCTTACCGCTGGGGTCACTGGCAGGAGTGGCTGTATATTTCCCGCCAAAGTGTTGACCTGTTTGCCGCTTTAGAACGGCCGTTGCCCCAGGCCGACCTGCTCGCCGGTATGATCGATATCCTGTGTGAACTGGGCCGGTACGACGAAGCGCGCCAGCTCTTCGCCGAAATGGGGCGCATCCCTCTGGCTGGCGGCGTGATACGGCCGCTGATCCGGGCGGGACACCGCCTTTCCACCCGCCTGCTGTTGGGCGGCAGGCTGGCAGAAAGCGTGGCCGAGTTTGAGCGGCAGACCGCTTTATTGGCAGACATACGCGCCAGCCTGCCGCCAGAGGATGCGTTATACGCAGCTATCTACCTGGATTTACAGGAGACGTTGATTATGCGGCGGCAGTATCGGCGGCAGGAGGCCGTGGAGACGATTGAAAAGATACTCAAACAGGTGGCTGCCTGGACTGCGGCCCCTGCGGATCTGCGCCGGGAGATGCATCATCATCACGGCGGTATCAGCCTGGGTACGGGCGAATTTGTTCTGTCGGCGGCGGCCATGGATCAGGCGATTCAATGCGCAGTCGAGATGGACGATCCGTTTGCCGAGGCGTCTCTGTATATCGACAAGACAATTCCATTATGGTCTCTGGGCAAGTTTGATGAAGTAGAAACGGCCGTTCGTCGTGGACTGTACTTGTGTGAAAAACTGAACGCCAACTGGCAGGTACTGACCGCTATCAGCATCCTCGTTGACGTTTTTATCGTGCGCGGCGAATTTGCAGAAGCGTTACTCTGGTCCGCGCCGCTGATCACCCTGGCCCGGCAACTGGGCGATGAGATCAATGAATGCAACGCCAAAACCGTGCGCGCCATTGCCCTGCTTCATCAGGGAGCAGTCGGGCAGGCGCGTCTGCCGCTGGAAGAATGCCTGCTGCTGTACCGGGAAAAGCAGTCTTTGCGCTGGCAATCTCTGGTGGAAGCCAATTTAAGTCTTTACTGGGCGCTGGCAGGGGACGCCGTCCGCGGACGCCAATTTGCTCAGGAGGCGCTGCTTCGTGCCCAGGAAATTCAGGCTGTCAACGTCATCATCCTGGCGCGGCGCAGTCTGGCGCGTTTTCAAACAGGCCAGGAAAAGAAAGAGAACCTGAGTGACGCTGCAAAACTGGCCCGGGACCACCACATGCTTTATGCGGAAGCGTCTCTTTTGCTGCTCCTGGCGGCCTGTTATGACGATGAAGCTGCGCAAATGGACTGCTGGCGGCAGGCTGTAGACCTGCTGCATGACATGGGACTGGAGGGCTGGCTAAACGGGCGTTCTCCCCAAAACCCGCCTCATCTCCCTCTCATCGCCTGAAACCTGCCACATCTGCCCATCCCCGCTATAATTCCTCCCACCTTATGAAAACGAGAGGCCAATCATAAATCTTCAATCTTCAATCTTTAACCGCCGTTATTTATATCTGACCGTCTTCATCGCCGGCATGTCCACCCTGGCCATAGAATTCACCACCAGCCGCATGTTGCAAACCGTCTACGGCACATCCAACATCGTCTGGGCCAACGTCATCGG
>JAWOGU010000122.1:0-6336 GCA_046496595.1 Chloroflexota bacterium | reverse complement strand
CAAACTCCAGGCGGCTGGTACCGGCGGGCAGGTCAACCGTCGTCCACGTGGTTTCGCCGGTATTGACGGTGAGGGAGTCGAGGATGGCATTGCTGGCGCTGCGCACGTTCATGACCACGCTGTCACCAGCCGTGCCGGTGATGGCGGCGGCGAGTGGCCGCGCTCAAATTCAGGGGCAGCCATTCCGCGCCAAAATCATTGCCCGCGCCGCCGATTTCGCCGCCGGCCTTGCTGTAGGGCAAAGCATCGTGCCCAGCGCCCACGTTGGAGATGGTTAGGTCCCAGTCTGCCCCGCCCGTCGTATCCTGGTCGATTTTCAGGAGGTGCATCCCGGCAGGCACAAAATAAGCCACAGGATCCGTGCCGCTGGCCTTTACGGTTTTTTGGATGAAGTCCGACGCCACCAGGAATTGATAACGGTCGTTATCGGCATTCAAATCAAAGGTGTACAGCCCATCGCTGGGGAAGTTGACGCGAATCTGGCTGTTCAGGCCCGCGCCGTCGGCAAAACCGTCCCAAGTAGTACCGGCATCGGGGATGTGGTACAGCGTCAACTTCACGTCGGCGCTGCCGCCGCCGGCATTGGTCAGCAGCAGTTCGTTATTGCCGGAGAGCGTGCCCGTGCCCCACAGCGTTTCGCCGTCCAGAGCCGCGCCGGACCAGACTGCGCCGCCGCCGCCGTTGGTAATGGCCAGAGCCACGTCATTACCGCTCACTTCCAGCGAAAAGTTGAATGCCATGCTGCCGGGGTAGATGGGGGCGACGCTTTCCCCGTTCGCCAGGGTACCGGTGAACTCAAAGAATTTAGCGCCGGCCGCCACCGGAGCCACGGAGGCGGTCCAGGTGGTGTTGGCATAGCTGGCGTCCTGCACGACAAAGATTTCATGCACACCGGCCGAAACCTCAATCTGGTAGCTGTTTTTCAGGTCTGGCGGAGAAGCCTGCGGGCTTGCCAGTTTGTTGACAGCATTGTCGTCCAGTACCAGGTGGGCGAAGCCGCTGGCGGATTCAATGTCGAACTGGTATAAGCCGGTTGTGGGGAAGTTGACTTTGACGCCGGGATTCAAACCGGCAGCCAGGACGCGGCCGTCCCAGTTCAGAGTCCCGTTGGTGGGGATGCTGGCGATGGTTAGACTGTAGGACAGTTCCGTGCTGTTGCCGTTGTCGGCGATAAGTTTCAGGCGGTTTCTACCGGCGGAAAGTTCAAAGTTGGTCCATTGTTCTTCGGTTCCCAGGACTTGAGACAGGATGTAGTCCGGGGTGTCGCTGCCGTTTTGGTACACTTCGATGGTGAAGCTGTCACCGGCGCCGCCGGCGGCGTCGATGGACATGTTGACCGTGGCGGCGGCGCTCAAAGAGATGGGCAGCCATTCTGTGGTGAAATCATTACCCGCGCCGCCAAGTTCGCCGCCGGTTTTGGCGTAGGGCAGGCTGTTGCTGCCGGCGGTGTTGAAGCTGATGTCAACGTCCCAGGCGGCGTTGGCGGCGGTGTCTTGCTCGATGATAAGGTCGTGGGTACCGGCGGGCACGTAGTAGGTGACGCTGCTGCTGTTTTCGACGGTTTTCTGGATGTAGCTGGCGCCGGCGATGTTGAGCAGGAATTGATAACGGCCGTTACTACCAAAGTCAAAGTCATACAAACCGGCGGCAGCAAAGTTCATGCGAATCTTGCTGTTCTGCCCGGCGGCGTCGGCGCTGCCCGAATAGGCATAATCGGCGGCAGGCAGGGTCATGATTTCAAAGTCATAGTCCATCACGTCGCCGTTAGATTGCAAGTGGATAGAGGTGGCTCCGGCGGGCAAATTGAACGTAGTCCAGGTCGTTTCGCCGGCGATGACGGAGAGGATGGCTTCGTTGGCAGCGGCGACCTGCGGTTCGGCGTTGTTCAGGGTGACGGTGAGCTGGTCGTTGGTGGTTCCGGTGGCGGTGATAACCATGTTGACCTGGGCGGCTGCCGCTAAATTAAGCGTCAGCCATTCTTCGGCGATGGCGTTGTTGCTTTGGGCGTAGGGCAGCGAATTGGCGGCGGCGCCGCTGTAGGCGATGTCCACCTGCCAGTTGACCACGGCGCTGGCGGCCGTATCCTGCACGATTTTCATGGTTTGCACACCGGCTGCCACATACAGCGTCACCGTGTCGTCAGCCGTCACGGTGCGTTGGATGTTGTTGGTACCGAGCAGGAATTCATAACGGCCGTTGCTGCTGACGATAAAATCAAAGGTGTAGAGGCCGCTGGTGGGGAAATTGAGCTTGATTTCGCTGTTCAGTCCGGCGGAGGCGGCCTGCCCCAGCCAGGAATAGGTGGGCGTGGGCGCTTGCAGCGCCGGAATGCGGAACAGCTTCAGGGTGATGGTCAGGCTGGCGGCGCCGGTGTTGGTGATGGTGAAGGTGTTGTTGCCGTTGGTTAAGGTGGTATTGCCCCACAGAACCTCGCCGCCGCCGGCGCTGCCGCTCCAGATGTTGCTGTTGGAGGCGTTAAAAACGGCTAATGATGCTGAAGCGGACGGAACGCCGGTAATAGCAAAAGAGAAATTGATGTTGGTGTTGCCTGCATTAAAAAAGGTGGGCGATACGGAATCGCCGGGGTCGAGCGTAAAGGTGAACGTGGATAAGGGCGTTTCTGCCGGCGCATTTGGACTGGCGTTTGCCAGAGAGGCGCCAAATATCAAAATGATGATGGCTAAAACTGTGATGAAGGCGGCGGTGCGCCAGGTGTCCGGACGAGCTTTTGTTTTCGCAAACATGGGGATACCTCCTGTATCGCGTGTCATAAGGAAAATTGGCTTTAAGTCTATTCCCCATTTGCTGGTTGGGCGCTTGTTGTGGATGGGTGGGGAAATGCTCTTGGTTAACCCCCAAATTATACAAGTGGGCATAGGCTAAAGAAGTAGCCCGTTGTTCCTATAGAAGATAGAGATAGAGCGAGAGGGAAACTCTATCTCTATCTCCTAATTCCAGGCGAGTTGGCTGCGGGTGCGCCAGTAGGTTTCGGGGGATTCGCGCAGGGGTTGCAGGCGGACGGCCGTTTCGGGATCAAAGTCAACGGTAACGGCCGTTACATTGGATGCTACATGTTCTACAGCTGCTGCCCCACTCAGGACTACGCTGGCCCAAGGCTGGGCCAGGACGGCGGCCAGGGCCAGAGCGTCCATCGTGGTCTCTTTTTCGGCGGCGATGTGGCGCAGGATGTGAAGGTGGGGGTCGGGATTGCGGGGGGTTAAACGGCCGTTTGCCAGCGCCTCCTTCACGATCACGCCCAGCCCGGCCTCGTGGGCCTGGCGCAGGGCGTCCCCCGCCGACTGTTCCAACAGATTCCAGGTGGCCTGCACGCTGTCGAACAATAATGCGCCTTCCTCTGTTTGCACGTCCAGGGCGCGTTTCAGTGTATCTTCCTGGTTGCTGCCGCTGAGAGAGAGGCCGATTTTGAGACCGCCCCGTTTTAATTGGGCCAGTTCAGCCAGCACGGCCTGGTTGCTTAACACGCCGCTGTCCAGGGTGGCGGAGTGAATCTGGTACAGGTCCAGATAAGCGCCGAGCCGTTCCCGGCTTTCCCCGATTTGCCGCTGCAACACGGGCAGCGAATGCTCTTTGATCTCGTGGGCGTCGGCTTCAATCTGCCAGCCGGCGGTGTAGGTGTAACCCCATTTGGATCCCACCGTCACCTGTTCTTTGGGAATCTGGCGGGACGTGAGCCAGGAACCGAGAAAGGCTTCGGCGCGGCCGTAGGAGCGGGCGGCGTCGAAGTAGCGGATGCCGGCGGCCCAGGCGGCGTCGAGGACCTGGTGGCTGTGGTTTTCCATGGCTGCCACGTCATAGTCTTCGCCCAGGTCTTGGGCGTGGCCTAAGTTAATGTAGCCGGGACGGCCCAGCGCCGCCAGGCCGAGACCAATAGGGGTGACGAGTAAATGGGTTTTGCCAAATGCGCGCGTGTTCATAGAGATCCTCCTGGAATTCAGGTAATGGTCTGGAAATGTAAACATTCTTTTCATTGTAGCAGAGGGGCGGGCAGGCGAGAAATGAAAACGGCCGTTTCCGGGCAGAGGCGGAACGGCCGTTTTCGAAAAAAAGAGTAAAGGTAACTATACACGTAGGTTCCCTGAGCCTGTCGAAGGGAACCGGGCTTCGACAAGCTCAGCCCTCGACAGCGCTGTATAGTTACGATTAAAGATTGAAGATTGGTTGGCAGCGCACTCTTCAATCTTCAATCTTTAATCTTTACTCTTCAATTCCGCGCCCCGCGCCAGATCTTATTGATCACGCTCTTCCGACCAATCCGGGTCCGGGTAGATGTAGATGAGCGGGATGCTGAGCACCGTCACCGCAAACTTGACGATCAGGTTGAACAGGAAGATCTGCCACACCACAGTCCAGGGCAAGGACCAGCCAAAGGCCACCACGGCAAAGATGGCCGTGTCGATGGGGATGGCGATGGCGTTGCTAACCAGCACCCGCGCCCACTGCTTTTTATGGGTCACTTTGGTCACAAACCAGTGGTAGGCTTCCGTGTCTACCATTTCGCTGACGATTTCCGCCAGGATAGAGGCAAAAACAATGCGCCACAACGGGCCAAAAACCAGGGCAAAAGCGGCCGTGAAAGAGCCGTCCGGGTCGGCCAGGGAATCGCCGGGCATGCTGGCAGCCCAGGCCAGGTATACCACCATGAACAGGTTGATAACAGCCGCGGAGATGATGAGTACCTGCGCGTTGCGTTTGCCCACAATTTTGTGGACCAGGTCGCGCAGGGTGAAGGTGATGGGGTAAATAAAAGTGCCCATATCGACAGCCAGCCCGGCGACCACGGCGATTTTAAGGCTGGCAATGTCGGCGATCATCTGCGCGCCGATATAGGCCGCGATGACGATAATAGCCACAGCCGGAATGGCTTTGGCGACGGGGCCGCTGCGGTTGGCGGCGGAACCTGCTTGTTGTTCGGTTAATACGGACAAAATGTTCTCCTTTGTTTTGGTGAGGCGGGTGCTGCGACCGCCGCAGTATTTGATTTGTTCAGGGTGGCGAAGTTGCAAAGTTGCAGGGTACCTGCCACTCTGCCCCTTTGCCACTCTGAACGGCTGCCGGGTTCTCTGCCACCGGCAAAAAGCAGGTGATTATAACAACGGCCGTTCTCCTGTGCATTGGTATTTGCTAAGAGATTGGGCAATTCCAATTATGGTAGGCACGGGACGCCCTTGACAACGACAGGTTGGCTGCATGACCTGTGTCGTGATGCGTGATTTTTTACGCATCACGATTCGCGCATCATATTTATCATCTTGTCTAACTGCTCAATAATCGCGCAAGCTCGTTCCTCTACGCTTGCCAGAGTGGTAAGCCAGTTGTCGGCGATGTAGTAAATGTCTGATTCGGGGTCGGGGGTGTCGAGGGCGTGGCGCAGGTGGTCGCGCTCGCCAGCGTCGAACTGGATGAGCATACGCAGGATGGCGGTGTGGCTGTAGCCAGCCTGCCTGAGAACACGGATGACGCGCAGTCGGCCGATGTCGGCGGCGTTGTAGAGCCGGTAGCCGTTTTGGGGATCGCGGGGCACGGTGAGCAGGCCGCTTTTTTCCCAGTTGCGCAGCGTGTCGCTGGTGACGTTGAGTCGTTGGGCTGTGTGGCGGATGCGTAACGGCCGTTTCAACGCCTCTGCCTGTTTCCCTTGCGCCCACTCTTCCAAAAAGGAAACGGCCGTTTCCGCTTGAGCCTGTTCCGCTCTGACATGTCCCAGAAACTGGTGGGCGTACACCAACGCCTCATCGAGATTGCCATTCCGAGCCGCGTGGACACAATCTAGCAGCACCTGTTTGCCGCCGGGATAGGGCCATTGCAGAGCCAGCCGGGCCAGACGCATCTGTTCCACGTGGGTTTGGGTGAACTGGCGGTAGCCGCCGGCGCTGCGGGAAACGGGCGGCAGAAAGCCCCATTCCTCGTACAAACGCACGGTGTTGGGATGCACGCCGATGGTCTGGGCGACTTCTGAGGTGCGGAGAAATTTTTCGGACATGGGGGAGAGGATGAGGCGTGATGCGTGAGGCGTGATGATGCGGGTCAGGGCTTAGTGATGCTCAGGCAGTTACGCGAACGCCAGTTTGCCGATAAAAATACGCACGGTTTGGGCCATGGCCTGGGCGCGGACAACGGCCGTTCCCGTGTGCGCCGTCGCATCCATCAAAGCCTCAATCTCAGCCGGTTTCAGATATTCCCCCAGTCGTTGATCCGCGCGTAACAGGTCAACCAGCGGATTGGCTTCCCCCTGGCGCAGCGCCGCCCACGCTTGCAGGCTTGCTTCGCGGATCCACTCGTGGCCGTCCTGGCGGCTGGCGCCGGCCGCCACCAGCGCCA
>JAWOGU010000105.1:0-9831 GCA_046496595.1 Chloroflexota bacterium | reverse complement strand
GCTGGCAAAGATTGGTCCAATCTCGGCTCATTCCCATATTTTCTTAAGACGGTCGGGGATGCGCACGGGACGGCCGTTTTGTATATTCGCAAAGTAGCCTGTCTGGCAGGCGCTGGTGGTGAGGCTCTCGCCCACGTGCAGTTCGGCCTGGATGGTCCAGCGGGTACGTTCCAGGTTCGCTACCCACATCTGGCCGACAACAGCGTCGCCCAGGCGCACCGGCAGGCGGTAGTCGATTTCGGTACGCGTCAGGATGGGGGTGATGCCGTCGGCAACCATCTCTTCGATGGGATAGTCGGCGGCGAGCAGCAGGGTGCGCATATCTTCCAGCCAGCGGATGTAAACTGCGTTGTGGACGATGGCGGCATAGTCTATGTCGTAGGTTTTAACGGTGATGGGCAGGGTGATGAGAAACGGCCGTTCCATAAAAACTCCAGTGGCAAAGTTGCAAAGTGGCAGGGTTGCAAGGTAACAGAGTACTTTGCCACTTTGCCACTCTGCCGCCTTGCCCCCTTTTTATAAATTCTCCACAAAATAATCCCGCACCCGTTCTTCCATATAAATGCGGTCCGCCAGACTGCGTGGGCTGTGGCGTTCGTCGGGGAAGAGCAGCAGGTCATAGGGTTTGCGCGCTTTGATGAGGGCGTTGATGAGACGGGCGGTGTGGCGGAAATGCACGTTTTCGTCGATCAGGCCATGGACGAGCAGCAGCTTGCCTTGCAAGTTATTGACATAGTGCATGACGCTGCCCTGCGTGTAACCGTCGGGATTGGCCTGCGGCGTGGACATGTAGCGTTCCGTGTAGTGAGTGTCGTAGCCGTCGTAGTGGGTGACGGGCGCGCCGGCGACGGCGGCCTTGAACGTTTCAGGGGCCTGCGCCAGGCACATGGCCGCCATATAACCGCCGTAGCTCCAGCCGTAGATGCCCACCCGCGCCGCATCGGCCAAACCCTGGCTTACCAGCCAACGCACCCCGTCACCCTGATCCTGCACTTCGATACGGCCCATGCGGTGGCGGATCCAGCCTTCAAAGGCCAGACCGCGCCGGGCGCTGCCCCGGTTATCGAGCATGAACACCAGGAAACCCTGCTGCGCCAGATACTGCGCCCGCATGTTGACGGTGCAGCGCCAGCCGTTGACCACAAGCTGGACGTGGGGTCCGCCGTAGACCGCCACGATGGTGGGAAACGGTCCCGCGCCAAACGAGGCGGGCGGGTGATAGATCGCGCCGTACAGCTCCACGCCATCCCGCGTGGGCAGAGTGACGATTTGAGGCGGCTGCAAGGCCAATGTTTCCAGGCGCGGGTCGTTGGGGGTGAAAAGGGTGCGCAGGGGTTGGCCGTCTGCCAAAGCGCGTAAATGGATTATGGGCGGCTGGGTCAGGCTGTCGTATTGGTCGATGAAGCGGGTGAAAGTGTGGTCGAGGGTGACGTTGTGACTGCCCGGTTCGAGGGTGAGGCGCCGGGGCGCGCCGCCGTCGAAGCCGACGACGTAGAGGTGGCGCTCGGTGGGACCATCCAAGGTAGCGCTGAAGTAGAGGCGCTCGTTTTCCTCGTCCACCCCGTCGAGGCTGTCTACCTGCCAATCGCCGCCGGTTAACGGCCGTTCCAGTTCCCCATCCGCCCCAACCAAATACAAGTGCCTGAAACCGCTGCGCTCTGAGGCCCAGATGAAACGGCCGTCTTTGAGCGGGCGGAACAGGTCGTGCAGGTTGATCCAGACCTCGCTGGTTTCGCTGAGCAGGATCTGGCCTTGCCCGCTGGCGGGATCAAACGAGACCAGGTCCAGGCGGGATTGGGCGCGGTTTTGCAGTTGGGCAGTTAAACGGCCGTTTGGCAGCCAGTTCACCCGCGCCAGATAAATGTCCTCGTCCGCGCCTAAATCCATCCAGACGGGTTCGCCGCCAGCCAGGGAGACCACGCCCAAACGTACTTTAGCGTTGGCTTTGCCCGCGAACGGGTAGCGGTGGTCTTCCTGCGCGCCGCCGCCCACACCGTCCTGACCCTGGTGGACGATGCGGTAGACCGGGATGTGGCTCTCGTCTACCTCGGCAAACGCCAATGATTGGCTGTCCGCCGACCACCAGTAGCCATGCTGGCGGTGCATCTCTTCCTGGGCGATGAATTCGGCCAGGCCATGGGTTTTGCCGCTGCCGCGCGCGCCGCTGGTGATCTGGTGCGGTTCACCGCCTTCGCTGGCAATGACGTATAGTTCGGCGTCGCGCACGTAGGCGATCCAGCTGCCGTCCGGGGAAAAGCGGGCGTCGAGGATGGGATGGTCTCCCTTTTCCAGGATTTGGATCAACTCTCCGTCTGCGCCGTTTTGCACGTACAAACCACCCAGCAGGGGGACGAGGAGGCGTCCCTCTTTGCTCCAGGCGTATTGGGTGACGCCAATTTCGCGCTGGCGCAGCCGTTCGCGGCGCAATTTTTCCTCCAGGGAAAGATTTTCTTCCGTGTCGCCGCCGCCGGGCGGGGTGACGAGCTGGCGCACGCCGCCGCTTGCCGGGTCCAGCGCGTACAGCGTCCGCGCCAGACTGCCTTCGCCGCTGAACAGGTAGGTGATCAGGGTATCGTCGGGGCTGAATTGCAGGCTGCCGGGAACGGCCGTTCCGGGAAACGGGTAGGCAGCGACATCTTCAAGGGTGAGGGGGGTATTCATGTAAAACTCCTGTAGAAGGCAAAAATCAAAAAGCAAAAGGCAGAATGGCGTCGTGTTTTTTTTGCCTTTTGCCTTTATCCTTCTGCCTTTTCGCTTAGTTCCAGCCAGCGCAGTTCCACTTCTTCCAGTTCGGCGCGGGCTGTTTCAAGTTCGTTGGCTAGTTTTTCTAGCTGGACGTAATCGCCGCCAACGTGGTTGATGGCGGCTTCCAGTTCGGGTATGCGTTTTTCTAGTTCAGCGAGACGGGTAGAAACGGCCGTTAATTCCTGTTTCTCCTTCCACGTCAGCTTTTGCGGTTTCTCCGTCTCGTTCACAGTTCTCAGTTGACTGTTCTCAGTTGATTGTTGATTGTTTTTCGTGAGGCGTGAGGGGTGAGGCGTAAGTTGGGACTCTTCTTTCAAGCGCTGATACGACTCATAGGGGGTGGGATAGCGCATGCCCACGACGCCGTCCTCAAAACCCACCAGAAAATCGACGTTCCGGTCCAAAAAGTAGCGGTCATGGCTGACCACGACGAGGCAGCCTTGAAAATAGTCCAGGAATTCCTCCAGCACCGCCAGGGTGTGGATGTCCAGATCGTTGGTTGGCTCGTCGAGGAAAAGCACGTTGGGCTGGGCGATGAGGGTGTGCAGCAGGTAGAGCCGCCGCCGTTCGCCGCCGCTGAGGCTGCCGATGTAGGTTTGCTGCTCGGCGCGGGTGAATAGGAACCATTCCAGCATTTGCGCCGCGTCCATGCGATAACCCTCGGCGTTTTTGATGAGCGGGGCGGCGGCGGTGATGTAGTCGATGACGCGCTGCTCGTCGCGCAGGCCGGCGCTTTGCTGGTCATAATAGCCCAGGACGACGGTATCGCCCCAGGCGACCGTGCCTGTGTCGGGCGGCAGTTTGCCCGCCAGCACGTTGAGCAAGGTGCTTTTGCCTGCGCCGTTTGGCCCCAGGATGCCGATGCGGTCCCCAGGGGTCAGGTCAAAATCGAGGTGTTGGAACAGGGTCAGGTCGCCAAATGATTTGCTCAGGTCGCGGGCTTCCAGCACTCGTTTGCCCAGGCGGCGGCTGGCAAGCGAAATGGCGATCTGGCTTTCGCGGCGGTCGAAGCTGAGTTTTTGCAGTTCTGCCACGCGCTGTTTACGCGCTTTTTGTTTGGTTCCCCGCGCCATCGGACTGCGCCGCACCCATTCCAGCTCGCGCTTGAGAAGCTGCTGCCGCTTTTGTTCGGCGGAGGCAAGCTGCTCGTGACGCTCGGCGCTTTGTTCCAGATAGCGGCTGTAGTTGCCGGGGTAGTTCACCAGTTGGCGGCGGTCCAGATCGACAATGCGGTTGACGATGCGGTCCAGAAAATAGCGGTCATGGGTGACCATGAGCAGTCCGCCGGGGCGTTTTGCCAGGTATTCTTCCAGCCAGGCGATGGCGTCGGCGTCGATGTGGTTGGTGGGTTCGTCCAGGATGATCAGGTCGGCGGGGTCGATGAGGGCGTGGGCCAGGGCGGCGCGTTTGTGCTGTCCGCCGCTGAGGGCGCCGATTTTGGCGTTGAAGTCGGTGAGGCCCAGTTTGGTGAGGATGGTTTTGGCTTCGGCTTCCGCCGCCCAGCCGTTGGCTTGGTCCATTTGGGCGCTGAGGTCGGCGAATCTGGCCTGGACGGCGGGGTCGTTGGGCTGGCGTTGAAGCTGCTGGCTGATTTGTTCGTAAGCTTGCAGCAGTTTCATTTGCGGGGCGTCGCTTTGGAAGACAGCTTCCAGGACGGTGAGTTCGGGATTGAGGCTGGGGTTTTGCGGCAGAAATTGTAGGCGGACGTTGCCCCATACGGTGAGGCTGCCGGTGGTCAGCGGTTCTTGCCCGGCGATGAGGCGCAGGAGGGTGGTTTTGCCGCTGCCGTTGGGACCGATGAGGCCGATGCGGTCGCCGTCGTTGATGAGCAGGCTGACGTCGTCGAGCAGGGTGCGGTCGCCGATGTGGGCGCTGACGTGTTCCAGGGTGACTAAATTCATGAAGGGAATGTTACCGGAAAGCGGGCGGATTGGCGATTGGGGATTGAAAATGAGATGGAAGAAACGGCCGTTTCCCAGTACACTCAGTCTCTTATTTCACACAAAATAGAGAACCTATTATCCGTTACCCGAAGTCCGCATGCCGTTATCCGACAGATTTTCCAGAGGTGGAGCCTTCGGATTACGGCACACGGATTACCGAATACGGGTACTATGAAACGCATCGTCATCATTTTCAGTGTCATCATGGTTTCGGCTGTTTTGGCGTTTGTCTGGGCGGCAATGCCAGCGCCGGCGGTAGACGAACACTCCCTGCCCACGGAGATAGTCGTGGTGCGCGCCTATTTTACTGACCGCGACATGGTCAACGCCCTGGCGGCCCGCAAAGAGCCATGGGAAGTGAACCACGACGCCGGTTATCTGGTCATTGACGTGACCCCCGCCGAGTACGCCGAATTGGAAGCCGCCGGGTTCCGCCTGGAAATAGACGAGGCGCTGACCAAGTTGGTTGGCGCACCGCGGGAGCGAGACCCCAATCAGGCCAACGGCATTCCCGGTTATGCCTGCTACCGCACGGTTGAAGAAACGTTTGCCCTGGCGGCCGGCATCGTGGCAGCCCATCCGCAGCTTGCCTCCTGGATTGACATCGGCGATTCCTGGAACAAGGCAAACGGCTTTGGCGGCTATGATTTGAACGTGCTAAAGCTGACCAACGCCGCCGTGCCCGGTCCCAAACCGAAGCTGTTTATTATGTCGTCGGTTCATGCGCGGGAGTATACCCCGGCGGAATTGAGCAGCCGCTTTGCGGAGTATCTGATCAACAATTATGGCGTCAATGCCGACGTGACCTGGCTGCTGGATTACCATGAAATTCACCTGCTGCTCCAGGCCAATCCGGACGGCCGTAAACAGGCGGAAGCGGGACTGTCCTGGCGTAAGAACACCAACCGAAACTATTGCAGCCCCACATCAAACAACCGCGGCGCGGATTTAAACCGTAATTTTACGTTTGCCTGGGGCTGCTGCGGCGGCTCCAGCGGCGCCCAGTGCGACTTCACCTATCGCGGCCCCAGCGCGGCGTCGGAACCGGAAACGCAGGCCATTCAAAATTATGTGCGCAGCATTTTTCCCGATCAGCGTGGTCCCGCTATCACGGACCCTGCGCCGGCTGACGCTACCGGAATCTTCCTGGATATGCACAGTTACAGCCAACTGGTGCTCTGGTCGTGGGGCTTTACTTATGATCCGCCGCCCAACAATACGGCGCTGGTGACGCTGGGGCGCAAGTTTGCCTATTTCAACGGCTATAAACCGGATCAGGCGGTGGGGTTGTATCCCACGGATGGCACCACGGATGATTTTGCGTATGGGGAGTTAGGATTGGCGGCCTATACTTTTGAACTGGGCACGACGTTTTTCCAGGATTGCAGCACGTTTGAAAATCAGATTTTGCCGGATAATCTGGAGGCGTTGGTGTATGCGGCGAAGACGGCGAGGGCGCCTTACATGCTGCCGGCCGGACCGGACGCCCTAGATTTAACTTTGAGTGCGGTTGGAGTGACAGCGGGAACGGCCGTTACCCTGACAGCTACCTTCGACGATACCCGCTACGAAAATCAGAACGGCGTGGAACCCACCCAGGCTGTGCAGGCGGCGGAGTTTTACGTAGATGTTCCTCCTTGGGAAGATGGGGCGGCGGCAGTGGGGTTAACGGCCGTTGACGGCAGTTTTAACAGCGCCATCGAAACAGGGCGTGGTCTCATCGACACGACTGGTTTAAGTAACGGCCGGCATACCATTTTTGTACGCGGCCGGGACACCGCCGGCAATTGGGGGCCGGTCAGCGCCGAGTTCCTGTATGTTTTGGATGCAGCCGTGGCGCCAACGGTAGGCGGACGGGTAACAACGGCGGGCAGCGGCCGTCCCCTGGCTGCCGCCATCCAGACCGAGTTTGGCTTCCAGACAAACTCCGATGCCAGTTCTGGCCTGTATGAGATGCAGGTGATCAGCGGGACATATGAGATAACGGCCGTGGCCCAATCCCCGGATTATGCGCCTGCTTCCGCCACGATTACCGCCGCGGATTACCAGAGCATACAGCAGGATTTTGTGCTTTTTCCATACTGCACAAATTTCAGTGACGATATTGAATTGGGCGTCGGAGAATGGCAGGCCGCCGCTCCCTGGGCTATCACCACCCAGGCTGCCCACAGCCCAACTCGCAGTTGGACAGACAGTCCTGGCGGCGATTATGCCAATTACAGAAACGTCTCGCTGACGTCACCCACGCTGGACCTGAGCGGCTACGAAAACGTAGAACTAAACTATTGGCAGATTTGCGACACCGAAGCCACCTACGATTTCTGCATCGTGGAGGTATCCGGCAACAATGGCGCTGCCTGGACAGAAGTGGCCCGCTTTGACGGCCCGCACAGCCAATGGGAGAAAATTGCGCTGACCCTGCCCATGCTGGCAAACCAGACTGCGGCCAAAATCCGCTTCCGCTTCACCTCCGACCAATCGGTAGTGGCAGATGGGTGGCATGTGGATGATATTCACGTGCGCGGGACGAGTTTGATTTGTGTGGAGGCTAAACCGGAGGAGTTGGTGTATTTGCCGTTCGTAATGAAAGAGTGGGAATAAAGGATGGATGATTAAAGATTGAAGATTGCGCTGCGCAGTCTTCAATCTTTAATCTTTTAAAAAAGCACCGTCGCCAGTTCGCGGCGGTAGGTCTGCGTTAAATCATCATCATCGCCGAGCAGTTCAAAGAGGGCCAGCATGACGGCTTTGGCGCGGCCTTTGTCGTAGTTTTTGTTCTGACGCAGGACGTCCATCAGCCCATCCATGCCAGGCTCGTACTTCCCGCGCTTGAGCAGAAAGGCGGCCTGACGGTACTGCGCTTCCAGGAGAGCGACATCATCCAAACTGTCCCAGGTCGTATCTACTTTGCATAAATATTCAGCCAGTGGCAGTAAGGTTTGGGCGGTGGTGTAAGCCAGGCCATCCGTACAGTCCTGGAAATAACCGATGGCTTCGCAGCCTTTGCCCTGCGCCAACAGGGCGCGGCCTAAATTGACCATGGCGGTGGAATGGCCCGGCGCCATGCGCAGCACGTCACGGTATGCCTGTTCTGCATCATAATAATGACGGGTGACCAGGAGGCTGTTGGCGTCGCCCAGCGCCAAATCGACTTCGCTGGGGACCAGGTCTTCGATAAACTGGCGGATCTGGTTTTCCGGTTTGACGCCAACAAAATCGTCAACAACTTCGCCATCCAAAAAAGCAAGGACAGCCGGCAAACCATCTACCTGGAAAGCCATGGAGAGGGCAGGATTTTCATCCACGTTGACTTTTGCCAGCACGAAGTTGAGATCCGGGTCGCGGGCCAGTTTTTCCAGGATGGGGCTGAGAATCCGGCAAGGGCCGCTCCAGGGCGCCCAAAAGTCAACAATGACCGGGATCTCGACTGACCGTTCAATTACTTCATTATCGAATGTGGCTTCAGTCACTTCAATAATGTTGTCAATGTTCATGATATGCACCTTTGGTGGCCTGGTCGGCAAGCAGTTTTTGGCGCTGATTTTTGACCATTGCCTGAGGTTTCAATTTTGAGTCGGTTGGAATTGTAACTGGAAAACATGATTTGACCATTAGAGAACTATTTGTTTTGAACGCTGCCATTGCGGTGGGCGGGGGCGTTCGTTGGTGGAAAAGCTGGTTGGCGGGAGTTGGAGAAAATTGTTTAATTTGTTGAGATTTTTTAAAAACGACAGAAATATCAACATATTATTGACATGATACTGCGAATTGTTTATGATAGCGGCTGAATAATTAATATAATGCTTAAAATTATTTATATGATTATTGATAATATTGAATTGTAGTGAAAAACGGCCGTTACTCAAATTTCTTCTTTCGAGGCAAAAATGAATCAACCAAACGTGAATACCAATTCCAAATCAATGAAATCATTCCTGGTCTTGTGGGTGGGGCAGGCTTTTTCCCTGTTTGGCAGCCAGTTGGTGCAGTTTGCCCTGATCTGGTGGCTGACGCAAGAAACGGGTTCGGCGACCGTGCTGGCGATGGCGTCGCTGGTGGGGCTGCTGCCGCAGGTGCTGCTGGGGCCGTTTGTGGGGGTGTTGGTAGACCGTTGGAATCGGCGCGTGGTGATGCTGGCGGCGGATGGCGTGGTGGCGCTGGCAACAGTGGTGCTGGCGCTGCTGTTCTGGTTGGGGTTGGGACAGATTTGGCACGTATTTGTCGTTTTGTTTGTGCGGGCGCTGGCTGGTTCTTTCCACTGGCCGGCGATGCAGGCTTCGGTGGTGCTGATGGTGCCGGAGGAACATCTGACCAGGGTGCAGGGTTTGAACCAGATGATGCATGGGGCGCTGAATATTGTGTCGGCGCCGGTGGGGGCGCTGCTGCTGGCAGTGCTGCCCTTGCAGGGGATTTTGGCGATTGATGTGGTAACGGCCGTTATCGCCATGACCATCCTCTTTTTAATCTACGTGCCTCAGCCGGAAAACTTCCGCACACAGTCGGCGCAAAGCCTGCGCGAGTTTGGGCGAGAGTTCCGCCAGGATTTGCGCGCCGGGCTGCACTATGTCTGGTCCTGGCCGGCCTTGATGATCATCATGGGCATGGCAATGGTCATCAATCTGCTGCTGAATCCGGCTTTTGCCCTGCTGCCCCTGCTGGTGACGGGACATTTTGGCGGGGATGTTTTGCAGCTTGGCTTTTTAGAGTCGATGTTTGGCCTGGGACTGGTGTTTGGCGGTATTTTATTGGGGGTGTGGGGTGGATTTAAACGCAAAATTGTGACGACGCTGCTGGGCTTGATAGGCATGGGCATGGCGGCGCTGGTGGTTGGTTTTACGCCACCCACAATGTTTTACGTGGCGGTGTTGGGCGCGTTTGTCATCGGGTATATGAATTCATTTGTCAATGGGCCGCTGTTTGCCATTTTGCAGACAGTGGTAGCGCCGGAGATGCAGGGGCGGGTGTTTACCCTGATTGGCAGTCTATCGGGGTTGATGTCGCCGGTTGGCCTGATTATCGCCGGACCGGTGGCCGACGCTTTTGGGGTGCAAGCCTGGTTTGTCGTCGGCGGTATGGCGACGATGCTAATGGGCATTGTGGGCTTTTTTATTCCGATGGTGATGAATGTGGAAGCGGAGCGGGA
>JAWOGU010000102.1:0-5465 GCA_046496595.1 Chloroflexota bacterium | reverse complement strand
AACGGATGGGTCAGCATCCTAAAAATGAAGATATGCGGTTGAACCGTGAGCAAGAGAGCTGGTGTGAACACATCAGCTCTTTTGTTTTGGCTGGTACGACAGGGTCAATGGAAGTGGGCACTATTGCATGTAACCCATACAACCAATGACTTATGAACAAATGAGAGCCAAAACGGTTTAGGGGGGCTACGTTCTGAGGAGATGAACCGGGGTAGAAGAAAGAAAACACCCCTGACCAAAAGAGTCCAAGAGATACAAATCATGGCTTGGCCTCCTCTGAGATAGGGGAGTGTAGCGAGCCAAATAGCTCGAAATCTAACGCTTTTTTGGTTTTATATCTGCGGTTTCAACATTGCTATCATCATCGTCATTTTGGTGAGCATTGCCGACCCGTTTGTGGCCCGCAAAACGGCCGTTTTCATTGCCATTGTCGGGATTACCTGCTACACCATCCTGGTAGGAGCCGACGCTTCCGTGGTGCGCGCCGCCATCATGGGCAGCATCTTCCTCATCACCAGCCGCTGGCTCGGCCGCCCCAACTTTGCCTACGCTTCCCTCTTTTTCACCGGCTTCCTGATGACCCTGGTCAACCCGTATACGCTGTGGGACGTGGGCTTCCAACTAAGCTTTGCCGCCACCCTGGGTCTCATGCTTTACGCCGATCCGTTCACACAGTGGACCCGGCGGCAGGTAGCGCGGCGCTTCGACCGCAACCTGACGCACCAGATCATGGGCGTTTTGTCGGAGGCGGTGCTGCTGACGCTGGCGGCGCAAATTCTGACTGTGCCGCTGATGGTGGGCTACTTCGGTCAGCTCTCCCTGGTGAGCCTGCTGGCAAACGCCCTTATCCTGCCCCTCCAACCCGGCGTCATGCTGTGGGGCGGCCTGGCTACGATGTTGGGCATGGTCTGGCTGCCGTTGGGCCAATTATTCGGCTGGATTGCCTGGCTCTTTCTGGCGGCGACCATTGGCCTGGTGCGGGCTTTTGCCAGCGTGCCCTGGGCCGCCGTGCCGGTGGACGTGCCGCCGGCGGGTATCGTACTGATGTTTGCGGCCATTGGCGCCGTTACCTGGTATGCCCGGCAAACGCAGGAGCGGCGTGGTGAGGTAAGAGGCTTTTTGCAGCAGAATGTTGGGCAGAAAACGGCCGTTTTCGCCAGCCTCCTCGCCTTCCTCCTGGTTTTTAACTGGTCTCGCAGCCAGCCGGACGGACTGCTGCATGTGGCCTTTTTGGACGTGGGCCAGGGCGACGCCATCTTCATCCAAACGCCCAGCGGGCGGCAAATCCTGGTAGATGGCGGCTTTTACCCCAGCATCCTCAACGACCAGTTAGGCCGCCAGATGCCCTTTTGGGATCGTCACCTCGACCTGCTCATCGCCACCCATCCCGACGCCGACCACGTCGCCGGTCTGGTGGAGATATTCGAGCGCTACACCATTGACCAGCTTCTCACCGATGGCGCGGAAACCGGCGAATCGGGTATCTACGACGCCCTGTTAGCGGCGGCTCAGGAAAACGAGACCGCGCTGCACGTGGCGCAGGCTGGTGAAGTGATTGAAATTGGGGATGGCGTGCGCCTGGAGGTAGTGCATCCCGGTCCGCACTTCAACGCTCAAGATCGCAACAACAGTTCCGTCTCTTTCCGCCTGCGCTATGGCGATTTTTCGCTGCTGCTCACCGGCGACGCGGAAGAAGCAGGCGAGGAAGCGATGTTGGCGCAAGGTCTGCCGCTGGCGGCGCAGGTGTTCAAAGCGGGGCATCACGGCTCACACACATCCAGTTCGCCAGCCTTTTTAGAGGCCGTGCGCCCGCAAATCATCGTCGTTTCGGCCGGGGTGGGCAACCGCTTCGGCCATCCGCACCCAGAGGTGCTGGAGCGCGCTCAGGCTATCGGCGCGTCCGTGCTGCGCACAGATGAGTTGGGGACGATTGAAGTGACGACCGATGGGCAGACGATGTGGTGGCAAGCGGGGCCGAAGTAACCATGGATGCGTGAGCCGTGATGCGTGATGCGTGAAAAACCCGCCCTCCACGCATCACGTATCACGCATCAGACAGCAGGCAGCGTTTCCCGCAGGAAACGCAAGACGTTGCCGCCCATGATTTTAGCCGTTTCCTCTGGGCTGAATCCTGCGTCCAGGAGCGCCTGAGTGAGCAGCGGCATCCCGCTGGCGTCGATGGGGGTAGTCACGGCGCCGTCAAAATCTGTGCCGATGGCGACGTGGTCTACCCCGACCAGATCGGCGGTGTAGCGCATGGTTTGGGCAACGGCCGTTAACGTCGCTTCCCCCACAGCCCCATCAAACAGAGCCACGCCAATCAAACCGCCTGTTTGCGCCACGAGCTTCATATGCCTGTCGCTTAAATTACGCGGCGAATCGCAGACGGCGCGCACGCCGGTGTGGGAAACGATGAGTGGGCGGGCGGCGATGGCGCATACGTCTTCGATGAGCCGTTCGGAGGCGTGGGCCAGGTCGATGGTCATCTGACTGGCTTCGGCGGCCTGGATGAGGTCGCGGCCAAAAGGGGTCAGGCCCCCTTTTTGCCGTCCGTGGGCCGAGCCGCCCGCCTCATTATCGAAGAAATGGGTGAGTCCCAGCAGTCGAAAACCGGCCGCAAACAGGCCAGGCAAACGCGCCAGATTCCCTTCCAGGGCATGAACGCCTTCCAGTCCCAATAAAAAGCCGGTGGTGATCGGCCGTTTCCGGCGGCGGTCTAGCAGCCTATCCAGGTCTTGAGAGCTGCGGATGAGCATGAGGATGTCGGGTTCTTGGGCGATCATGGCTTGCAGTTGTTCTGCATGGAAAAGCGCCCGCTGATATTGGCTGCGCCAGGTGCGCAGCGGTTTGCCTTGCGCCACGACCAATGCCGCCAACATGTCGCTGCGGTCCGGGTTGCTTTCAAAATTGAGTCCCCATGGGATTCTGGCGGCGACGCCGACGGTTTGCAGGGCTACGCGGCCTTCAATGAGGCGGGGCACGTCGATGTGGCCGCAGCGGTGGCGTTTGAGCAGGTTCCGGTTCCAGAGATAGGGGTCGGAGTGCAGGTCGGCGATGAAGAGTTGGGAATGGAGAACGGCCGTTTCCTCTCTCACTCCTACCGCTTTCTGTTTGTTCACCCGGTTTAGCAGCCTGTCGATCAGGGGTGAAACGCCATGCGTCAGGGTCAGCCTGACGCCAACGAGGAGAGAAAACAAAACCACGATTCGTTTTATGAATTTTTGCATGAACTGCTCCTGCCTGATTTTGGCATTCATTCGTTCCGACATACAATCGGAATAATTGTAAATGGTTAATTGTTAAGCGTTAATTGTCAATAAAGTCTCGTTGACAATTGACCATTGAAAATTGACAATTGGCAATTCTAAGCGAGGTTGTTTTGTTGAAACATAGTGTTGTTATTTTACTGATTTTGCTGCTGCTGGCAGCCTGTTTGACCGCTTGCGGTCGGGAAGAGCCAACGCCCACACCGGAGGCAACGGCCGTTCCTGAAGCCACCATCCCCGCTGTGCCCACACCCACCCGCACGCCAGCGCCTACCGCCACGCCCATTACCCCCGCCCTGTCCGTTTCCGACCAGGCGCTCGACATCGACGGCGTTCTTGTGATTGACAGCGTGACGGTGTTGGAACCGGCCTGGGTCGTGATTCATGCCGAACGGGATGGACAGGTGGGCGAGGTGTTGGGGCAAACGGCCGTTTCCCCCGGCACGACCACAGATGCAGAAATCACCATCGATCCGCTGCAAGCCACCGACACCTTGACCGCTATGATCCATGACAATGCAGGCAGCGAAAGCCAATTTGATTTTCCCGGTCAGGATAATCCCCTGTTGGTGGCTGGCAGCACGATCGCCCAATCCTTCGCCATCAACCGGCAAATACAGCTTCCCGAAATTCAGGCCAGCGACCAGGATATTTTGGAGGACGGTTTGGTGCGTATCGACAGTGTGCGGCTGCCTAAACCGGGTTGGGTTGCCATTCATGCCCAAAAAGAGTCGGCAATCGGTCCAATTTTGGGTTTTAGTTTTGTAAACCCTGGACTGACAGAAAACGTGGTGGTGCACATTCCCTGGCGTGAAGCCACGCCCACGCTTTACGCCATGCTTTATGAAGATGCGGGACGCCCCCAGCGTTTTGATTTTTCACAAGAAGATTTGCCGATATTGGCGATTGGGGAGCCGGTCGTCACCGAAATTCAGGCAACTTATCCACCGAATCTGGTTGTTTTCGACCAGCCGGTGATCGATAACCGAATTGTGGTGGAGCGGGTCATTAGCAGCGGTCCTGGCTGGCTGGTGGTGTATGCCGATGACGGTGGCAGCCCAGGCATTATCATCGGCTCGGCGGCGCTGGCGGCTGGTTTAAATGAAGCGGTCTCCGTTGGTTTACTTGGTCCGGAGGTGACGGAGCAGTTGTTCATTTTTCTGCATCAAGACACAGAGGCGGGTGACGCCTTTAATTTCCCGGCGGCCGACCCGCAGTTGATGTACCAGGGACGCATTGCCAACCCCTTCAGTTTCCGCACGGATCCGGGCAACTATCTGGGATCGCGAGATCAGGTGTTGCAGGAGTTGGAGGGGGAAACGGCCGTTCTCGTGCCCTTCACCGTGACAGAAGTAGACGCCTGGGTCGTGATCTACAATGACAACAACGGCGATCTGGGTGACATCATCGGCCAAGCCTGGCTGCCGCCCGGCGTCAATCGGGAAGTCATCGTCACCATTGATCCGGAAGCGGTGACAGACACGCTTTATGCCGTCTTGCAATGGGATGCCGGTACAGTGCAGACTTTTGAACCCGGCGGCACGGATATACCTTTCCAGCGCAACCGCAGTATAATTCAAGCGCCTTTTAGCGTACTTTCAGAATAGGATTCATAAACTTCGTTTGCAGATTGGTCTACTCTCTGAGATTGGACCCATTTTAGCCTATTTAGCAGTCTGTCGGAGAAAAATTTAGGACACGGATTCACACAGATTGACACAGATTTATGATAATTGGGTCTTTCGGAATTCAAGGGGTTGACACCATTTTGTAGGGGCGCAGCGCGCTGCGCCCCTACAAAATATGCCATTCACCCCCCGAGATCCCAAAGAACCTGATAATTTCAGCCTCAAATCAGCGTTTATCTGTGAAAATCCGTGTCCCATAATGAGAAATTTGGACTTCTCCGACAAACTGCTAGTCATTGTCACTATTTTCTGTCGGGAGGAATTAACCCATGACACAACCCGTTTCCTCGGAACCGGCATCAGATCCACTGGCGGTTTCCGCCGCAAAAGGGCGTGAAGCATGGCGGCGTTTCGGACTGCGCCTGTCGGCGGTGACGCCTTCTCAGGTGGCGCGGCTGCTGGTGGCCGCCGGCGTGATGGCCGCCATTGGCTGGCTGGCCTGGACAGCCAGGGTGGCGCTGCTGCCTTTTGTGATAGGCGCAGGGCTGGCCTACATCATGCTGCCCACTGT